>JAXEEN010000132.1:0-3195 GCA_034104065.1 Sutterella sp. | reverse complement strand
AGTGGGACATGCTGCTGGTTCACTATGAATTCGACTGCAGCAAGAAGGCGTTCCGCACGCCCCAGTACCATACGTATCTTCGCGGAAAGATTCAGGAAACCGAAATCAGCGACGACAGGGAATGGCAGTACATCATTCCGGACACCACCGCCGTCTACATGCACGAGGCCGTCTGCCGAAAAGTGCGGCCCGAGCATGTCTTTGATTTCGATGACTACGGTGAACTGACCAAGTTCGGCCAGAGGATCATTATGGAGACGCTGCGCGAGCAAAAGCGGTAGGCGAATTCAGCGGCGGCTTCATCCGGTGCAGAGCCCGGCTTGAGGGCCTGAAACCGCGTGCCCGGAAACGGAAAACGGCCTGACGGAAGTGTCCGCAGGCCGTTCCTGTCTGTCTGATCAAAGCGTCTGTCGACGAATGAACTTTCGCTCTTTGCCGCCGAAAACAAGTGCCATGCGGATCAGTTCGTCTGCTTGAGCCCCGGAACCGTAGTCCCTCGAGCGAATCTGTCCGACGGCTTCTTCGAGCTTCTTATCCGGGTTGTCGCCTTCTCGCACAAATTTGATTTCGAAAACCCAATGACGCTTTCCTGCACGCACTTCGAGATCGCTGCGGCCGTGGGCATTGTGAACTTCGACGGCGGCAGGCAGCCCCGCACCTCTGAAAAAAACGAACAGACTGTTGCGGATATCGGATTCCTTAACGGGTTTGCTGTAGCAGCTGTAGTCTATGGAAGCAAACAGACGGTTTAGAGCTGCGAAGACTTCATCCGTCGTCGACGACCGCATCAGTCTGGCAATGCTGACGCTGTTGATTTCGTCCGGCGACAATCCTTGAGAAGCTGTTCGGAATAGAGCTGCGCCATGGCCTCCCGGACTTCTTCGTTCGGATAATCCAGAAAGAGAAGCGATTCCTCTCTGGCGCAAATTGTCAGATAGCCGGTCTGAGCAAGAAGAATATTGTCATCCAGTGTTTCCGGATCCGCCGATGCGGTATATCGGGTGCGGGTGACCGTTCGCGGCGCCTGATATTCGGATGGATCCCGAAGCGTATGGTTCTTCATATACTTCATCAGGGCCGACGGCATTCCTCCGCTTTCGATCCAATAATTCACACAGCCGGCACTGGGATCCTTAAAGTAGCTGAGCAGCGACCATGGGTTGAAGACTCGCTTGGCGGCGAACTCATCGAAACTGTATCCGTCATAGGCTTTTGTCAGGCGGAAAAGAATGTCTTCGATATTTGTATGATGAATGTCGGCGGCGCGGGCAAGATGTTCCCGAAAATAATATTTGACCTCATCAGCGGTATAACCGAGAAGCGTGCTGAATTCTGCTGTGACGGTAATGTCCCAGAAATTGTTCAAGGCCGAAAAAACAGTCAGTTTGTTGAATTTGGTAATGCCGGTGATGAAAACAAAACGGAATGCGCCGTCGTTGCTTTTGAGAGTGGCGAAAAAGGCGGAGAGCGTACTGCGGACTTTATCCAGCAAGGGTCGGTTCGTCAGCGTCTGAGTCAGCGGCGAGTCGTATTCGTCAATCAGCAGGACGAGGGTATCGGGCGGAACATCTGCGAGCCATTCGGCGAAGGCGTTGATGATGTCCTCCGTCGTCACTGAATCGGTCGTGAAGCCGAGCGTCTTGAGACTCCGCCTGAGCATGAAGGAAAAACGTTTGTCGAACTGCTCGTAATCGGAAATCTCTCCCAGATAAAAATCCAATCGCGCAACCTGGTAGCGTTTGGCTTCGCGCCAGAGTTTTTCAGCCTTCAGACCGTGAAAAAGATCCGTGCCTGAAGAAAAAAGCGCTTCAAAAGTGGAAACCAGAAGAGATTTGCCGAATCTTCTGGGCCGGGAAAGAAAAACCTTCTGCCGCTCGGAGGCAAGCCGGCAGATAAGATCCGTTTTGTCAACGTAGATCTGACCGGCATTTCGGAGCGCCGCAAAGGATGATGTTCCGTAGGGCAGACTCTGAAGAGAGCGTTGTGCGATATCCGACATCTGACTCACCGAGCTTTTGTAGAAATAAGTCAATCATATTCTATGTAAAGCAGAACGGTCTGCCGGAATAAACCGGCAGACCGTTCTTTCTCTTCAGTTGAAGCGTTTACTCGCGGCCCTGAAGAAGGCCCTTCTTTTCGAGCGACTTGGCGGCGTAGCCGTAAAGCCAGATGCCGCCGAACGTGGCCAGCGCACCCCAGAGCATGGCATCCGGGCCGCAGGCATAAAGCGCGTAAAGCGAATACACGGAAGCAAAGGATGCGAAGATCGTTGTTCGCCGAGCCGTCTTCGGATCGACCGGCTCGCGGTGCATGATGACATTGACGGCGGCAAACGCGAGCAGGTAGGGAACGAGGTTGGTCACCACGGCAAGGTCCTTCAGAATGTAGAACTGCTGTTCGAGTCTCGGGTCGACCGTAAGCAGAGCAGTGAGCGACTGCAGGACCAGAATGATCACCATGCCGGCCGCAGGCACGTTGAGGTTCGTGACCTTGGCGAAGATCTTCGGGAAGTAGCCTTCGCGGGCGGAGACGCGGAAGACTTCGGCGATCGTGAACTGCCAGCTCGTCAGACAGCCGGCGCAGGCAAGCGCCATGAGCGCCATGATGAATTTGCCGACCTCCGGAGAGAACATGGTCGCAAAGACCAGACCGAAAGGCGCGGTCGAGCGGGACAGGACGGCATTGTCGACGATGCCGAAGGAAATGTTGTTGGCGAGCACGTAGACGACGCCGGCGCCGATCGTGGCAAGCACCATGGCGCGCGGCACGCTTTTTTCGGGATTCTCGACGGCTTCGGCGTTGGCACAGGCCGTCTCAAGACCGAGAAAGCCCCAGAGCGTCATGGAAATGCCGGCGGAAATGCCTTCGAAAAGCGTCAGATTCTGCGGATTCCAGGCTTCGATGTAGCGGTCGGCGCTGAACCAGTTCCAGCCGATGACGGTCAGAATGAAGATCGGGATCGTGATGCCGTAGCTCGCGAAGTGCGAGAGCGAGCCGATGAAGCGGGCGCCCTTGATGTTCGGGATCGAGCAGAGCCAGTTGACAGCCATGCTCGCAAGGCCCATTTCAAGCGGCGTGAGGTTCCAGTCGAAGAGCACCATGACGTAGCCGACGATGGAAATGGCGATCGTCAGATTGGCGATGATGAGCGAGACGCCGTAGCTGAAGTTCGCAAGAAAACTGCCCGACTTGCCG
>JAXEEN010000131.1:0-9206 GCA_034104065.1 Sutterella sp. | reverse complement strand
ATGGGCAGGTGAAGTCCGATAGAAAGAGTTGCGCCGTAGGCATAGGGCCCGGCGGACAATCATTTAAGCGTAGCACAGGCTCGGCCCGCCGCCCTACGCCTAAACGCTAATCTTTTCGGTGAAGCGAGGCCTCGGCCGAATTCGGCAAGGTGCGCGTTCGGGGCATTAAAGATCGTAAAAAAGTTCTCAGCCGCCTTGACCGAACCGTGTGCGGACGCTAAAGTGAAGCTCAGGAAAGTGGGAAAAAGTGGGACGGCCGCGGGCCGCTCCGCCGAGAGGCTCCCGGGGGACGGAGCCGGACGGAACAGAGACTGTGTTTCAGGGGACATCACTCTTGACGCTTGATCAGAAGGGACGCCTGTCGATGCCGGCGCGGCATCGGGAGGCTGTTGCCGCTGAGCCCGGCGCAACAGTGACGGTGACGCGCCATCCCGACGGCTGCCTGGTGATCTACCCGGCGTCCGTCTGGGAGGAAAAGCGCAGAGCGCTCGCCGCGCTTCCCTATTCGGCGCGGGCCTTCGTGCGCTTCGTGCTCGGCAGTGCGGTCGAACTCGAGTTCGACCGCGCGGGACGCATTCTGATTCCGGCCGAACTCAGACTCATGGGCGGGCTGACGCGCGACGTCGCCCTTCTCGGCATGGGCGGGCATTTCGAACTCTGGGACCGGGAGACGCTCGCCGCGCGCGAGCGCGAAGCGCTGGACGCCGGACTCGACGCCGCGGACTTTTCGTTCTGATTCCCTTTTCCGGCAAAAGAAGAAAGAACTCAGCGTCCGCCGTGCGTGCGGACCGAAACTGCGAGAGTAAGGCGTGAGCGAGGAATTCATCCATCTGTCTGTGCTCGGGAACGAAGCCCCCGAAGCACTCGTTGCCGATCCGGACGGTCTCTATGTGGACGGAACCTTCGGACGCGGCGGGCACTCGCGCCGGATTCTCGCCAGGTTGTCCGAGAAGGGCCGCCTCATCGCGTTCGACCGCGATCCCGAGGCCGTGAAGGCTGCGCGCCTGATCGACGATCCCCGCTTTTCGATCGTTCACGAGCCTTTTTCCACCATGCGCGAATCGCTGGCTGCTCTCGGCATCACGGAGGTCGACGGCATTTTCCTCGACATCGGCGTCTCGTCCCCCCAGATCGACGACGCCTCTCGCGGTTTTTCCTTCCGCTTCGACGGCCCGCTCGACATGCGCATGGACACCACGCGCGGCATGACGGCGGCCGAATGGCTCGCCTGCGCCGACGAGCGCGACATCCGTCACGTCATCAGTCTCTACGGCGAAGAGCGCTTCGCGGGTCCCATCGCCCGTGCGATCGTCGAACGCCGCAAAACGGCGCCGCTCGCCACCACCCGCGAGCTGGCGGATCTCGTCGCACGCGTCGTGCCCCGCAACCGCAAGGACCTCGGCCAGCATCCCGCCACCCGCACTTTCCAGGCCGTGCGCATCGAGGTCAATCACGAGCTCGACGAACTCCGCACGGCGCTCGAGGCGGCGGGCGCGCTTCTGAAGCCCGAAGGCCGTCTGGCCGTCATCAGCTTCCACTCGCTCGAAGACCGCATCGTCAAGCATTTCTTCGACAGAACGGCGCATCCCGAAAGGGCGCTCGATCCGCGTCTGCCGCTGACGAAGGACATGCTTCCGAAGCCGCTTTTTGACGACATTACCCGCATCAGGCCGGGAGAAGAGGAATGCGCGGCGAATCCGCGCGCCCGCTCGGCCGTTCTGCGCGTCGGCGTGCGCACCGCGGCGCCGTGGCGCTCGGAGGCCGGCGCATGCGGCAGGTGAACGTCCTCGAGCTCGCCGTGGTCTTCGTGCTCGGCATCGTGCTCTTTTCGCTGGCGATCACGCTCGTGAACGTGCAGTACCGCGCGCGCACGCTCTTCGTCGAGCATGAGCGCGCCGTCGACATCGGCCGCCGTCTGGCGGACGACCAGGCGGATCTGCTGCTGCGCGTGAGAAAGGCGTCGCTGCCGGGCAGTCTTGCCGACGGCGCGGCGTCGCTCGGCATGGTGTCCGCGCGCGGCGAGAACACGGTGAATCTGGTCGTGGACGAGCATCACCGCGTGGACTTCGCGCCCGACACGCCGACGGCTGAGTCCGCCGAAGGAGGACAGCCGTGAAGATTCTCGAAAGGCTCGAACTCCTCATTCTGAATCTCTGGGACAGACTCGTTCGGGCGTTCAAGCGCGACCGTCTGCCGGTCAAGCCCGGCCCGGTGCGCGCGGCGGACCCGCTCATCATCATTCCGATCCCGAAGTATCGCACCTACATCGCCTTCGGACTCATCGTCGGGCTGTTCGCCGTGCTGGCGTTGCGCGTCTTTTATCTGCAGTTCTTCTCGACCGATTTCCTTCAGACGCAGGGCGAGCAGCGCTTTGCCCGCACGATTTCGATCGAGGGCACGCGCGGCGAGATTCTTGACCGCAACGGCGTGGTGCTCGCTTCGAGCCAGCCCTGCCGCAGCATCTGGGCGGATCCGGAATTCATG
Organism: Sutterella sp.; assembly: GCA_034104065.1. Classification (GTDB taxonomy): domain Bacteria; phylum Pseudomonadota; class Gammaproteobacteria; order Burkholderiales; family Burkholderiaceae_F; genus Sutterella. The sequence continues at coordinate 6,722 of JAXEEN010000131.1, read as the reverse complement.
GAAGGCGTCGAGCCCGCCCGTCTGAAGGCGCTCGCGCGCACGCTCGGCATGAGCGAAAAGGCCCTTGTTGAGAAACTGCGCACGAGCTCGTCGAAGAACTTCGTCTATCTGGCCCGCAATCAGGACATTCAGACGGCCGAAGCCGTGCGCGCGCTGTCGATTCCCGGCGTCGGCATTTCGCCCGAAATGCGCCGGCAGTATCCGGACGGTCCGGTGATGGCGCACATCGTCGGCTATACGGGCTGGGACGACCGTGGTCAGGAAGGCGTTGAGCTGGCTCGCGACAGCGTGCTCTCGGGACAGCGCGGCGCGCGCCGCGTGATCCGCGACCGCCACGGGCGCGTTGTCGACGACGTCTGGGCGAAGGAAGCTCTGCCCGGTCAGGACGTGGAGCTGTCGATCGACTCGCGCGTGCAGTTCATCGCCTACGAGGCGCTCAACCGGCAGATTGAAAAGAGCGGCGCGATTGCGGGCGCCGTCGTGGTGGCCGACGTCAATTCGGGTGAAATCATTGCGCTCGCCAATGCGCCGACCTACGACCCGAACGACCGCTCGACGGTGCGCTTCGAGCGGATCCGCAACCGCGTGCTCACCGACCAGTTCGAACCCGGTTCGACGATGAAGCCCTTTGCCATCGCGAAGGCGCTCGACATGGGCATCGTCGATCCGCTCACGACGATTCAGACCTCCCCCGGCAAGCTGACGATCGGCGACCGCACGATCGGCGACACGCACGACTACGGGCTTCTGACGGTGGCTGAAATCGTCGCCAAGTCGTCCAACATCGGCACCGCGAAGATCGCCCTCGAAATTTCGCCGCAGACGCTCTACGAAACGTATTCGGAACTCGGCTTCGGCCGTGCGCCCCACATCGGCTTCCCCGGCGCGACCTCGGGCCGTCTGCGTCCCGGCAAGTCCTGGCGTCCGGTCGAGCAGGCCACGATCTCCTACGGCCACGGCATCACGGTGTCGCTCATGCAGCTGGTGCGCGCCTATACCGCGCTGGCCCGCCAGGGCGACGTGATCGACCTTACGCTCTTCAAGCTTCCCGAAGGCGAGACGGTGAAGGGCGAGCAGGTCTTCCGGCCCGAAACCGCGCGCCGCATGCGCGCCATGATGATGGCCACCGTCAAGAAGGGCGGCACCGCCTCCAATGTCAACGTGGCGGGCTACTCGGTGGCCGGCAAGACCGGTACCGCCAACAAGGTGAAGAACGGCCAGTACACGCGCGACGTCGTGGCGAGCTTCGTGGGCATCGTTCCCGCGACGCAGCCCCGCTTCATCGTCGCTGTGATGCTCGACGAGCCGAAGAAGGGCCGCTTCGGCGGTCTGGTGGCCGCCCCCGTATTCAATGAAGTGGCCGAGGGCGCGCTGCGCACCCTCATGGTGTCGCCCGATGAAAAGCATGTCGTGGCGGGCGGCGGGCTGCTTTCGAAAATCCGCCGGTAAGCCCGAGGGGCCCGGACGGACGTCAGACAGGAAACACTATGGAAAAGTCGATTCAGGAGATTGCCGCTTGGCTCACCTCCATTGTGCATGAAGGCGCGCATCTGCGCCTTGACAGCAGAACCGTGAAGCCGGGCGACGTCTTCGTCGCCGTGCCGGGCGCACGATCCGACGGCCGGCGGTTCATCCGCGTGGCCGCGGCCCGCGGCGCCGCCGGCGTGCTTCTCGAAGCCCAGCCTCTCGGGAGCGCCCCCGAGTGCTATCCGGTGGCGTCGCTTGCCGTCGAACGGCTCTCCGAACGCCTCGGCAAAATCGCGACGGCGTTCTACGGCAATCCCACCGCCTCGATGACGGGCGTTGCCGTCACGGGCACGAACGGAAAAACCACGACCACCCACTGGATCGCGGACATGATGAGCCGTGCGGGCCGACCCTGCGCCGTGCTCGGCACCGTCGGCTGCAAGTTTGCCGGACGTCATTTCGACATGCCGGCTCTGACGACGCCCGATGCGGTCAGTCTGCAGGGCGTCTGCGCCGACGTGAAGAAGGCGGGCGCGGCCGCCTTCGCGCTCGAGGCGAGCTCCATCGGCCTCGAGCAGGGACGTCTGACGGGAACCGTCTTCGATACGGCCGTCTTTACGAATCTCACTCGGGACCATCTCGACTATCACGGCACCATGGAGGCCTACTGCGAGGCCAAGGCCGCGCTCTTCGCCTGGCCGGGTCTGCGCACGGCGGTGATCAATGCCGACGACCCCGCGGCCTTCCTTATGGTGGAGGCCGCCCGGAAGAACGGCGCGGACGTCTGGATGACGACGCTCTGCGGCAACGTACCGGCGGGAGCCGGCCACTACGTCGAAGCGCTCGACGTCCGGGCCTCCGAAGCGGGCACGCGCTTTACGCTGGTGTCCGACGGCGAGGAAGCCGCCGTGCACATGCCTCAGGTCGGACGCTTCAACGTGTCGAACTTCATTCAGGCGGCGGCCGTGCTGCTCGCCAAGGGAGCTTCGCTCGAGGACGTGGCCGGCTGGGCGGAAACGCTCGCCGCGCCGCCCGGACGCATGCAGCTCTTTCGAGCGCAGGGGGCGCCGCTCGCCGTGGTCGACTACAGCCATACGCCCGACGCGCTCGAAAAGGCGCTGGAAAGCCTTCGGCCCGTCGCCGAAGCCCGGGGCGGACGCCTCTGGGCCGTCTTCGGCTGCGGCGGCGACCGCGATGCCGGCAAGCGCCCCGTCATGGGCCGCATTGCCGCAGCACTCGCCGACGAAGTCGTGGTGACGAGCGACAACCCGCGCACCGAGGATCCCGAGGCGATTCTCCGCGACATTCTGGCGGGCGCTGACGGCCTGCAGGCCGTCGCCGACCGCCGCGAGGCCATCTGCGGCGCGGTGGCCCGGGCCGATGCCCGGGACGTGGTGCTCGTGGCCGGCAAGGGTCATGAGGATTATCAGGAAATCAACGGCGTGAAGCATCATTTCAGCGATGCCGAAGTGGTCCGGGTGGCCTTCAACGACCGCCGCATGCAGTGGCTCATGAGCCGGGAGGCCGAATGATGAAGACGATCGGAGATCTGATTCCGGTGCTCGGCGGCGTGCTGGTCGGCGGCACGGGACCGCTCGACGTGCCTTTTGAAGGCGTGAGCACGGACACGCGCACCGTCGGTGCCGGCAATCTTTTTGTGGCGCTTCGCGGAGAGCGCTTCGACGGACATGACTTCGTCGGCGCCGCGCAGGCGGCCGGCGCCGTCTGCGCCGTGGTCGAGCATCCCGTCGATGCCGATCTGCCCCAGCTCGTCGTTACCGATGCGGGCCGGGCCTACGGTCTCATCGCGAAGGCCTGGCGCGGCCGCTTCGCCATTCCGCTCACCGCGGTGGGCGGCAGCAACGGCAAGACCACAACCACCCAGATGCTGGCGTCGATTCTTCGCGAACGCTGGGGCGCCGAACGCACGTGCGCGACCCGGGGCAACTTCAACAACGAGGTCGGCGTGCCCCGCATGCTGCTGACGCTCGGTTTCGAACACCGCGGCGCCGTGTTTGAATGCGGCATGAATCATCCGGGCGAAATGGCGAGGCTGGCCGACTGGGTCCGGCCGACCGTGGCGCTTCTCACCAATGCGCAGCGCGAACATCAGGAATTTCTGAATGGCATCGAAGAGACCGCCCGGGAAAACGGACTGCTGATCGTCGCGCTCCCGGAAACCGGCACGGCCGTGTATCCGGCCGACGATCCCTGCGCGGACATCTGGGAGGGACTGGCTCTCGCCCGCGGTGTTAAAAGTCTCACATACGCAACGGATCCGGACGTCGGCGCCGATGTGGCCGGCCGGCTTGAAAACGGCGAACTCGTGATTTCGGCGCCCGACGCGCAGATCCGCACGACGCTTGCCATCGCGGGCGAACACAACGTGCACAACGCCGTGGGCGCGGCCGCCGCCGCTCTGGCGATGGGCATCGATCCCGAATCGATCGCACGGGGTCTCGCGGGCTTTCGCGCGCTCAGAGGCCGGGGCGAGCGCAGTCTCTCCAGGTCGGGCCGTCTGACCGTCATCGACGACGCGTACAATGCCAATCCCGACAGCGTTCGGGCGTCGATGCGGCTCCTTGCCGGCGAACCCGGTCCCCGGACCTTCGTGCTCGGCGACATGGGCGAGATCGGCGAGGGCGCCGAAGCGGCGCACCGCGAAGTCGGCGCCTATGCGCGCTCGCTCGGCATCGATGCGCTTTATGCGGGCGGCCCCTTCTCGAAGTTCGCCGCGGAGGCCTTCGGCGAAGGCGGCCGCTGGTTTGAGTCGTCCGATGCGCTCACCGAGGCGCTTCGGGGACTCACCGGCACCGTGACGGTGAAGGCGAGCAACTTCATGAAGTTCGGCCGCATTGCGGACGCGCTCAAACAGGAATAACAACAGACGCCGCCTCCGGCCGGAGAGGACGGAGGGCGGCAGCGGACAGGTCATGCTCCTCGAACTCTTTCGTTCACTCGCCGGCTCCGTGTCGGCCTTTCATGTTTTCAACTATCTGACGCTTCGCGCCGTGCTGGCCGCGCTGACCGCCATGGCCATCGGCTTTGCGCTCGGCCCCTGGATGATCCGCCGGCTCAAGGAGATGCACTTCGGTCAGGCCGTCCGCAACTGCGGCCCGAAGAGCCATCTGGTGAAGGACGGCACGCCCACCATGGGCGGCGCCCTGATTCTTTTCGCCATCACGGTCTCGACTCTTCTCTGGGCGGATCTCTCGAACCGCTTCGTCTGGGTGGTTCTCTTCGTGACGCTCGGCTACGGCGCCATCGGCTGGATCGACGACTACCGCAAGGTCGTTCACCACAACCCGAAGGGGATGAGCGCGAGGGAGAAGTTCTCCTGGCAGTCGGTGATCGGTCTGATCGCGGCCTTCTACCTCGTCTTCGCGCTGGCGGTTCCGTCGGGCGGCACGCTGACCGAAACGGTCGCCGCCTGGGTGGAGGCCGGCTTCCCGCTGGACATCTCGCCCAAGCTCCATCTGCTGATTCCGTGCTTCAAGGACGTGGCGCTGCCGCTCGGTCTGATCGGCTTCATGGCTTTCACCTACGTGGTGATCGTCGGAAGTTCGAACGCCGTGAACCTCACCGACGGTCTTGACGGCCTCGCCATTCTGCCGAGCGTCATGGTGGGCGCCGCGCTCGGCATCTTCGCCTACGTGGTCGGCCGTCCCGACTATGCGCAGTATCTGATCTTCCCGTTCATTCCGGGCGCGGGCGAGCTGATCGTGATCGCGGGCGCGCTGCTCGGCGCCGGTCTGGCCTTCCTTTGGTACAACGCCCATCCGGCCCAGGTGTTCATGGGCGACGTCGGCGCGCTGGCGCTCGGCGGCTGCCTCGGCACGATGGCCGTCGTGACGCGTCAGGAGCTGGTCCTGGCGGTGATGGGCGGCGTCTTCGTGGTGGAGACCCTGTCTGTCATGATCCAGACGGTGTACTTCCGCCTCTCGCACGGGAAGCGCATCTTCCTGATGGCGCCCATTCATCATCATTTCGAGCTCAAGGGCTGGCAGGAAACCCAGGTCGTGACCCGCTTCTGGATCATCACCATGGTGCTCGTGCTGATCGGCCTTTCGACGCTCAAGATTCGCTGATTGACAGAATTGACATAAAGAGATCCCGCCATGCAGTCTCAGAAGGGTTCCTGCGCTCCGCAGCAAAAAGCGCTGATCATCGGTCTCGGTGCTTCGGGTCAGGCCTCCGCCCGCCATCTGGCGCGGCGCGGTTGGGCAGTCAGAGCGGCTGACACGCGGGAGGCGCCGGCCGGCGCCGCCCAGCTCGCCGCCGTGCTTCCCGACGCGGAGATTCACACCGGCGGACTGCCGGAGCCGCTGCTCGAGGGCGTCTCGCTCGTCGTCATGTCGCCGGGACTCTCGACCGAGTACGGTGCGGCGGCGCCGCTGGTCGCGGCAGCCCGCCGGGCGGGCATCGAGGTCGTCGGCGAAATCGAACTTTTTGCGCGTGCGCTCGCAGAGTTGGCGCAGGAGCGGAACTACCGTCCGACGGTGATCGGCGTGACGGGCACCAACGGCAAGACCACGACCACGACGCTCGTGACGCGCATGGCCGCCGCGTCGGGCCGCCGCGCGGTCGCCGCGGGCAACATCGGGCCCAATGCGGTGACCGAACTCGACAAGGCGCTCGATGCGGACGAACTGCCCGAGGTCTGGGTGCTCGAACTCTCGAGCTTCCAGCTCGCCACCACCTCGAGTCTCGTCTGCCGTTCTGCGGCGCTGCTCAACGTCACTGAAGACCATCTCGACTGGCACGGTTCGATGGCGGCCTACGCCGAAGCCAAGGGACGGATTTTCAGCGGCGGCACGGTCCGCGTGGTCAACCGTGAGGATGAAGCGACGCTGAAGCTGGCGGGTGACGGCGACGTGCGAACCTTCGGCGCATCGGCGCCGGTCCGGGCCGGGGAGTACGGACTCGTGCGGGGCGCCGACGGCCTGATGTGGCTTGCCGAACGGCCCGCGGACGGCGCCGAGACGGTGTTGCTCTGCCCCGAAGCTTCGCTCCTCATCGCCGGACGCCACAACGCCATGAATGCGCTCGCCGCGCTCGCCCTGATCGAAGGCGCGGGTCTGCCGCTCGCGCCCGCGCTCGCGGCGCTTGCCGTCTACAGAGGCGAGCCGCACCGCGTCGAGCGCGTGCTTGAACACGAAGGCGTCGTCTTCGTCGACGATTCCAAGGGCACCAACGTGGGTGCCGTGGCGGCGGCCGTCAGAGGATTCGCCGCCCAGGGCCGGCGTCTTCTCATC
>JAXEEN010000130.1:0-2881 GCA_034104065.1 Sutterella sp. | reverse complement strand
ACGCTTCATGGCCTTGAGCACGCGGGGATGCGCATGCTGGAAGGGCACGTCCAGATAAGGCAGGATGAGACCGTCGGCCATCAGAGGCACGATTTCATCCACGGACGGATACGGATAGACGTAGTGCAGACGCGTCCAGATGCCGAGCCGGCCCAGCTCCTGACAGAGGTCGAGCAGACGGGTCTTCACCGGGCGGCCGTTCGCAAAACTGATGCGGTAGCGGCTGTCGACGCCGTAGGCCGCCGTGTCCTGACTGATGACGAGGAGTTCCTTCACGCCCGCCGCCTTCAGGTTCTCCGCTTCGCGAACGATGTCGCCGATGGGACGGCTCACGAGCGTGCCGCGCAGATTCGGAATGACGCAGAACGTGCAGTGATGGTTGCACCCTTCGCTGATCTTCAGATAGGCATAGTGCTTGGGCGTCAGGCGAACGCCGGCCGCCGGGACGAGCTCACCCCAGGGCTCGTGCGGCCGGGGCAGATGCGCTTCGACCATGCGGAGCACTTCGTCGACCTGATCGGGACCGGTGACGCCGAGCACCTTCGGCATGCGGTTCATCACGAAGTTGCTGCCGTCCGCCTCGTGACGTCCGCCGAGACAGCCGCAGACGATCACGCGGCCGTTTTCGGCAAGCGCTTCGGAGATGGCCTCCAGGCTTTCCGCCACGGCTTCGTTCACGAAGCCGCAGGTATTGACGATCACGAGGTCGGCGTCGCGGTAGCTGTTGCCGATGCGGTAGCCGCGGGCACGAAGCTCGGTGACGATCCGTTCGGTATCCACGAGCGCCTTGGGGCAGCCGAGGGAAACAAAGCCTACAACGGGAATCTTGGCCATTTGCTGACTTCCTTTTACTGCGCAGCCGATGCTGCGGGCTTAATCCAGATCATGGCGGCGTGACGGCCGGACTTCTCGCCGTCCCGGCGGTAGCTGTAGAAGCGCTTCGGATCGGCGGCGGTGGAAAGACCGCAGTCATCGATGTCGGCTTCGGCCACGCCCGAGCGCGTCAGCGCCTGACGTGCGAGCGCAGCAAGGTCGCACAGATACCTGCCGTTCTCCCGAGGCGCAAACGCCTGCTGCGCATCGGGGAGATGCGCCTTCATCGCGTCGAGCACGTCTTCGCCCACTTCGAAGCTTTCGGGACCGATGCGGGGCGCGAGCCAGGCAAAAATTCTGGCGTCGTCCGACGTCTTTTCCCGCATCAGCGCAACGCTCTTCTGAATGATGCCCTGAGCCAGACTCTTCCAGCCGGCGTGCACGGCAGCCACGATGCGGCCTTCGGCATCGGCTAGAAGCACCGGCAGGCAGTCGGCCGTCATGACCGTGCAGACGACGCCGGGCGTCATCGACCAGGATGCGTCGGCTTCGGGTTCGCCGCCGGCAGCGGCGGCATCGACGATGACGGTGCCGTGGACCTGGCGAAGCCAGACGGGATCGGAGGGCACGAGCTGCGACACGATGCCTCGGTTCATGCGCACGCAGGCGCCGAAGTCGCCCGTGTGCGGCGCCACGTTGAGTCCCATGATGCCGTCGGCGCCGCCGTAGGCGCCGCTCGAAACGCCGCCCGAGCGGCAGGTGAAAAGCGCATCGGCGTTCGCCGGCGCGAAGACGCGGCGGTCCGGCTGAATGATGTCGAGACCGGGTTTGGCAAGTTCCATCGGAGGCATCCTCAGAGTCGTTCGTTCTCAAAAACCGTCACGGGGACGTTCCACGGACCGAAGCCGAGGTCCTCCATGAGGCAGATCATGTCTTCTTCAGGCGGGACGAACCATTCCATGTATTCGCCCGTCGCGGGATGAATGAGCCCGAGACGCGAAGCATGGAGAGCCTGACGGTGGAATTCAAGCAGATTTTCAATCTTCACGGTCAGGCCGGGCGCACGGCCGCGGTAGAGCTGGTCGCCGATGAGGGGAAGATCCTCGCTCGTAAGATGCACGCGGATCTGATGCGTGCGGCCCGTATCGAGACGGCAGGCCACCCAGGAGACGGGCAGACCGTCGACGGAACTCCAGCCGACGCAGCGGGCGCGGGTGCGTGCGGGCTTGGCGCGCACGCCGGTGCTGCCCGGGAAGCACTTGAAGCGGATGCGGCTCTTCGGATCGCGGCCGATCGGCGTATCGACGACAAAGTCCGGCGCCGCGGAACCGAGCGTGATCGCCCAGTACTCGCGCTTGACGCTACGCTCCTGCAGCTGGCGAACGAGATTCGTCTGCGCGGCGAGCGTGCGGGCCACCACCATGAGACCGGTCGTATCTCGGTCGAGGCGGTGAACGATGCCGGCTCGGGGAACGTCCCTGAGTTCGGGATAGCGCCAGAGCAGGCCGTTGAGCAGCGTGCCGCCCGGATTGCCCGCACCGGGATGCACCACGAGTCCCGCGGGCTTGTTGACGACGATGATCGTGTCGTCCTCGTACTTCACCTCGAAATCCACGTCCTCTTCGGGCGTGAAGGCCAGGGACTCGTCGAGATGCGGCTCTTCAAGAAGAGAGATTTCGTCGCCCTCGGAGACCTTCTGACGGACCTTCTGCACGACCTCGCCGTTGACTTCGACGCTGCCCTCTTCGATAAGCTTCTGAAGACGCGCACGGGAGACGTCGGGCATCAGGGATGCGAGCACCTTGTCGAGGCGCTCGCCCCAGAACCCCTCTACCGTGAAACTTGGTAAATTGTCGTCATCGGCTCCGCGCTCCTCTTCGGGCAGGCCGTTATAATCTGAAAGTTCTTTTTCGCAACTGCTCGTCATGAATTTCAAGTTTCCTATTAAGCGCTTCGCCGTGCGTACGATGCTCGTCGCCGCCGTCGCGCTGGCGACCGCCTCCTGCTCGTGGCTCGAGTCCCTCGACAAGGACCCGACGGCGGAATGGCCGGCCGACAAATTGTATAC
>JAXEEN010000129.1:0-6192 GCA_034104065.1 Sutterella sp. | reverse complement strand
GATTTCGAGCTCCGTCGCCTGACCCTGCATACCGCCGAGCGGCTGATGAATCATCACGCGGGAATGCGGCAGCGCGAAGCGCTTGCCCTTTTCGCCGGAGCTCAGAAGCAGCGCGCCCATCGAGGCGGCCAGACCCACGCAGATCGTGTTCACCTTCGGACGGATGAAGCGCATCGTGTCGAAGATGCCCATGCCCGCGGTCACGGAACCGCCGGGACTGTTGATGTAGAGCGAGATGTCCTTGTCCGGATTTTCGCTTTCAAGGAAAAGCAGCTGGCCGATGATGGAGCTGGCCGACTGATCGTTCACTTCGCCCGTCAGAAAAATGATGCGGTCGCGAAGGAGTCGGGAATAGAGGTCGTAGCTGCGTTCGCCGCGGCCGGTGTCTTCAATGACGTAAGGGATGAGACTCATCTCTAAATATTCCTTTCGGTTTTTCAGTGTCCTGTGATTGTAGCGAAGAGACTTGTCCGCTTCGCGGCGCCGACGTTCTGAATCTTGCCCAAATGTTGCAGAAAAGAACGAAAAAGAGGCGCCGCCCGCAAGCTGACACCTCTTTTCCTCGCTTTTCGGCCGATGCCGGGGCTCAGACGCCCCAGCCTTCGGCCGGAACACTCACTGTCGGGACGTTCGATCAGAACTGGCCGGCCATGAGCTTGTCGAATTCAACGACTTCTTCCGTCGTCTTGGCCTTGCCGAGGACCCATTCGGTCACGTTGTTTTCCGTGGCCTGGGCGCGGAGGTTGCTGACGCGGTTCTGGTCCTTCATGATGTATTCGACGACTTCTTCGGGCTTTTCATAGCTCGAGGCGATGTCGGAGGCGATCGCACGAACCTGGTCTTCGGTGCCGGAGATCTTTTCCTGCTGGATCAGGGCTTCGACGAAGAGGCCGAGGCGGACGCGGCGTTCAGCCTGGTCCTTGAACATGTCGGCGGGAAGCTGGGGCATGTTCTTCACGTCCATGCCGCGGGCGGCGAGGTCGCGGCTCATCTGCTGGCGCAGGGCTTCGCTTTCTTCGGCGACCATGCCGGTCGGGACGGCGAACTTGCAGACGCCGGCGACGGCTTCCATGACTTCGCTCTTCGTCTTCGTTTCGAGACGGGCCTTGACTTCGCGTTCGAGGTTGGCGCGGATTTCAGCGCGCATGGCTTCAACGCCGCCTTCGACGCCGAGCGTCTTGGCGAATTCGTCGTCGATCGTCGGGTAGGCCGGTTCGGCCACTTCGATCACTTCAACGTCGAATTCCACTTCCTTGCCTTCGAGGTCCTTGATGCCGTAGTCGGACGGGAAGGTGAGCGGGAAGGTCTTCTTTTCGCCGGCGGCCATGCCCGTCACGGCGGCTTCGAATTCGGGGAGCATGCGGCCCTGACCGAGAACGAACACATAGCCTTCGGCCGTGCCGCCCTGGAATTCAACGCCTTCCTTCTTGCCCTTGAAGTTGAGCTTGACGCGGTCGTCGGCCTTGGCGGCACGTTCGACGACTTCGTACGTGGCGCGCTGGCGGCGCATCACGTCGATCGTCTTTTCCACTTCGGCGTCGGTGACCGGGCAGACGTAGCGCTTCAGTTCGACTTCTGAGAAGTCGGGCACTTCGACGTCCGGGAACACTTCGAAGGTGGCCTTGAAGTGCATGTTGTCCTTGTCGCCTTCGACCGGAACGGCGTCGATGTGCGGATAACCGGCGATGCGCAGTTCGCTTTCCTTGGCGGCCTTGGCCCAGGCTTCGCCGACGAGCTGGTTCACGGCTTCGTCAAAAGCCTGAGCGCCGTACATGCGGCGGACCTGGGCGGCGGGAACGTGGCCCTTGCGGAAGCCCGGGAGCTTGGCGTTCTTGGCATAGCCCTTGAGGGACTTTTCCGTGAGTTCTTCGGCCGTCGCGTAGGAGACGACGAGTTCGAGCGTGCGTTCGAGCGGGTTAACCTTGGCGACCTCTTCGGTCTTAACTTCTTGTTCAGTCATCGCGTTTGTCTTTATAAAAAGTCCGGAAGCCCGACGCCTCCGGATGCGGATTAAACAGATCCCCTCGGCGCTTCGCACGGGGGGACCGCGTGAAAATCTGTTTCGCCCGGCGCTCTCTGCCGGGTCTCCTTCAAAAGGAGATGTCCGCCGGTGCCAAACCGACGGACCTGAATTTATGCATTATAGCGGAGATCGTTCGCCGGCGTTTCCTCTGAAGTTCTTCACAAATCAGGGAAAAGACGCGGGCTTCGCCCCGATCGGGCGCTGCGCCCGGCCGACCTTCCTCTTCGCAAGCATTCGTTTCCGAACCGCTTCTCCCGACTGGGATTTGCTACACTTTTTCCCTGATCAGAATCCCCTTCCCGCCTCGCCATGCGTATTCTTCCGACGTTTCTGCTGAGTCTTGCCGCCGTTCTGTGCCTGAGTGCCTGCACGACGACCGGCACGGGTCCCGCAGGCGTTCGAAGCGAGGCGTCCGGTCTGCCCGAAGACGATCCCGTCGCCGAGCAGTACAACGAGCGCATCGCCGCCGTCGCCCGGGAAGTTCGGGCCGTCTGCTCCGCCGCCGTCAACCAGGCCTATTTCAGCCGGACGCCGTGCCTTCCCTCCGGCATGAACGAATCCCATCTCCGGGACCGCACGCACATCACGGCCGAGCAGAAAAAAGCGGCGCTTCGCGTCTTCGAACATCTTCGCAGGCTCAATGAAGAAACCCGCCGGCTCATGACCGAGTCGGGCAGCGATGAACTGATGACCCTGGCCCGCCGCTCAAGGGAATCGGTCGATCCGCAGATTCAGAAGATTCAGTCGGCGCTGACCTCCGGAAGCATCAGCTGGGGCGAATACAACCGCTCCCGCCTCGAGATTTTCGAAGCCAGCACCGGTTTTACGCCCGGCGAACACTGACCCGCTCTTTTTCTGTACAATTCAGCAGTCGTGCGGGAGTGGCGAAATTGGTAGACGCACCAGGTTTAGGTCCTGACGCCGTAAAAGGCGTGCCGGTTCGAGTCCGGCCCCCCGCACCACCCCTCTTACTCTGTGCCTCCGACGCCTCGGAGCACCGTCATCACCGGGCTGCGAGACCGCTTTCCCTTGTCGCGCACCGAAGCAATCCTTCGTTTAGCTTCTGACCGTTCTCCCGCTGAGGAACGGATCGCTCTGCCTGCCCTCGTCTTTCCGCAGAAACATTTTCTGATCCATTTCGAGGGTCGGTCTTAAAACGACATAAAAATCCCCGACACTTCACCATGAAATGACGGGGACATGAATTCCGAACGTCAGCTGATTCTCTCAACGCTGACTTTTGAGGCAACCCTGCCTATCACCTTGATCCTGCTTTCCGACGCCACGGTATCGACGCCCAGAGAGCGGGCCGTGTTGTCGCAGCTCACTTTCAAAGAGCCGTCCAGCGCTCTGGTAAAGCGCCTCATCAGGCCCTCGCCGCCGACATCAATCAGATAGATCCCGGATTTGTCGATTCCGGTGACGGTGCGGTCGACGACGGCGATGTCGCCGATCGTCAGGGTCGGCTCCATATCGTCCGACTCAACGTGGAAATAGAGCACGTTGTCCGTGTTCTGGCACTTGATGCCGCCCTCAAACAGCATTTCGCCGTGCGTCTGCGCAGCCGCCGGATGAGCCTCTTCCGCCTCACCGTTGATCAGCCAGATCAAAGGCACGTTCAGCAGCTGAGACATCATGACGACCTTGCTGAGCGGGGGCTCGGTCTGATCATGGCACCACTTGAAAACGGTCGGCTGAGCCACGGCAAGCTCGCGCGAGAGCGCCCGCATCGACATCTGCCTGCTCTGCAGAGCCGTGCGGATTCTTTGCCCAATCGTCTGGTTCTGAGTCATTACGGTCATGTCAAAAACACGCTGACTTTTAGCCTAAAATCGGGAAGTCTGCGGCAGATTTCGGCAAGATTGCTAGATCCTGAACTGCGGCTAGAGAGTGGCGCTTCGTCGGTCTTCTTCAATGCACGATTCGATGGTTGCCCGCTGGCATTTAATCTCGAAACCGTCGCGGGGCCCTGAGCAGTGTCGGCCGGTCTGATCATCAGCATGCTAGCCGACGCGTCCGACAAGCAGTTCATCAAACCTCTGTCCAAATGGTGGATCGAAGCAGGACTGACGGCGGTCGAGGATTCCAAGAACCGCGATGTCATGCTGATGCTGCGGCGGTCCTGAACGCTGAGCTGACAGTCACCATCGGCTGAAGCAGGAGTCGATTGGCAGACCGTATGCCAGGAACGCGCTGACAGCGAAATAATCCGAAGGCGAACCATCGCATTCCAATGCGTGTGCGGGGAGAACCTCTGCTCCGGGAATGAGCTAGAAAATTTGCCTCGGGAAGCGGTAAGCATCGCTGGTCAGGGGAGCCCAGGAACTTGGACTCCGATGTTTTTCATTGCGGCCAACAGCTGAAGCATCAATTTGGCATCCACGAGCGCTCCGTGTCGACCCCGATCCTATGTGTCAACCTTAAGCTGTGCGCACAACTCATCGAGATCCACGGCCGAATATCCGGCCTCTTCGCCGACCTCTCGGATGCTGATCACCTGTTTGGTTACATCTCCGAGAGTTCTGAGATCAAATTGATCTCTCTGTACGCACCAACTCTTCGTTGAGCATAAATCCAACAAAATGTGGGAGCTTGAAAAGGGGGCTTTCCGGGCCGTATGACAGTGTGAATGATGAGGCCGTAGCCCGCAAAGACGTGTGACAAAAAGCGGAGGATCGTGATAGCATCTCGAAAAGTATCGCTTTTCGATTCGCCAGAAAGCGTTCGGCACCTTCTTCTGCTGACTTACATCCCCTGTCAGGCAGCACACCTCGCCCTCTTTCGATACCACCGTCCAAAGCGCTGCTTCATCAGAGCTCAAAACGCTGCCGTGTTCATCCGGCTTCTTCGCGAAGAACTTCAAACGACCGAGTGCCATGGCTTTCAAATGCCGTCTGATTCCCCTTCCCTCTCACGGCGTTCGAGTTTCACAGGCCGGTTGGAAGAGACATCCGCTCGCTTCTGACTTTTCAGAGCTTCAGTCCGTCCATCACCGCCGTCAGTTCCTGCACGGTGTGCACACCAAGTTTGCGCATGGCGCTTGCCTTGTGGAATTCCGCCGTTCTCTGGGCAATGCCGAGCCGCTCGGCAATGACGCGGGCCGTCAGCCCCTGCGCGGAGAGTCTGGCCAGCTGCTTTTCCCGAGCCGACAGCGCATCGTAGGCCGCCCGGCGCGACTGCGCCTTTTCCTCGAGTCTGCCGCGGGCGCGTTCCAGCGCCTCCTTCAGCTTTTCCCGACGAACCGGCTTCTGAAGGAAACAGACGGCGCCCTTCATCATGGTTTCGACGGCCATCTCCAGGTCGCCGTGCCCGGAGAGAAAAATGACGGGCCAGTCGATGCCGGTATCCAACAGCCGCTGCTGAAGCTCCAGCCCCGACATGCCGCCCATCCTGACGTCGAGAAGCAGAATGCCGGGTTCTTCGGGCGAGGCGTGCGTCAGGAAATGCTCCGCACTCGGATAAGGCACGGCTTCGCAGCCGAGCCCTTTAAGCACGAAGGCCAGCGCTTTTCTGAGACTGCCGTCGTCGTCAATCACATAGACCCGCTGCATCTTCATCCCTCCCTGACCGCCGTCACCGGCAGTCTGACAACCGTGACCAGACCATCTGAGTCGCCCCGACGCCTGAACGTAATGGTCCCGCCGATGTTTTCAACAATGTTTCGGGAAATCGACAGTCCCAGCCCGAGACCGTCCGGTTTCTGACTGGATACCGGCTCGTTGAGCTGCGCGAAGGCCGCGTCGGAGAGCCGCGGTCCGTTGTCCTCCAGCGTGACGGCGGCAAAGCCGTCTTCGACCGCCGCCTCAACCCGCACGAGCGGCGCTTCGTTCTTCTGCGACAAGGCCGCCTCCTTGGCGTTCTTGAGCAGGTTGCCGAAAACGAGCTCGAGATCGAGCGGATTCATCAGCACCACGGCGTCGGCAAACCCGCCGATCTGCGTCGGCACCCGCCCGACGCCGAAGTGCGACACCGTATGATCGGCCTTCGCGAAAGCCTCCCAGACGGACACCGGCTTCACGTCGGACTTCTTCTTGGCGTACTGCCTCACGCGCTCGACGATTTCGCTCGCCCGGGCGGCGTCCGCTGTCATGCTGTGAAGAATGTCGAGCATCTCCTCGCGGCTGATGGCATTGTTCTTCACCATGTCCTCCAGGCCTTCGGCGTAGAGA
>JAXEEN010000128.1:0-3060 GCA_034104065.1 Sutterella sp. | reverse complement strand
CCGCCCGAGCGGCGGCTGAACATTCCGCACTTGGCGAAGACATAGGCGATGGTTGTGGCGCCGGTAATCGTCACAAACCACGAAAGAATGGACATCGTGCCGATTTCGGCAAGCTTGGTCGGCATGAGGATGATGGAGCTGCCCAGCATGTTTAACATCACGGCCATCGTGAGCTGCGTGCAGGTCATCTTCGGTTTCTGGATCGTCGTCATGGCTGTCAGGAAGGCGATATCTTTCTTAAAGAAGAGGGGAATGAACAAAAGCCTGCGATTGTAACCGAGAGGCAATAAAATGCAAGCTCGGCGTGCATGCCTGCGGGTTAACCATGGTGTTGATTTTCGGTCGTTTTCTGCACCGTTCGGGATGACGAAAGCGCCTGAGTGATGTCGATCTCCTCCGAAAAGCCTGCCGCAGAGCCTGAATGAAGACGATGGACTGCAGCGGGGCGGTGCCGGTTCGGATATGTCGCGCCCGGCCGGCACAGAACCGGTCGGGCGCGTCGCTGCAAGGCAGAGCGAAGTCGGAACCGAACGCAGGCGGAAGGCTTCCTGCGTTCGGGCGTATCGGATGTCAGAAGCGGTGCAGCAGGCCGAAGATGGCTTCGGCTGCGGAAGGATGGGTACCTTCGAAATCCTTGATGTTGCTCTTGTCCCGGACCCAGCCGGCGGCGTGAAGCCGGGATCGGAAGGAAGGTTGTTCAGTCATGGCTGCCGCCGTTGTGGAATGCCGTTGCATGAAGAAAGAAGACTTTGGCATGCATCCGTCGGCCCGGTCGTCCCTCTTTCGCCCGAATGCTTGCACTTGCCGCCGCTGACCGACATCCGATCATCGTCCGGGAAACGAAACAGGAACTTCGGCAGGAAATCTCTGCTTCCGGAAGGGAGTCGGCGGAGAGAGGTCTGAAGGTGTTGCAGAATGATTATGTTGATCCATAGTCAGTTAGTCAAGACTCGCCTTCAAGCGTCGGCCGTGAGGTACGGCAGCCGTTGAGAACGAACGGGGCGGATCATTCCGAGCTCAGGTTTGAGGGATCGGTCCTGCGTGACCGACCTCTGCAGGCGCAGCGATCCGAGGAGACGGGAGGGAAGCTGCAGCGGGAATGACACTTCGGCGGCAGCCGTCGGATGCGGTCACTGCCGGACCGTATTCCGGGGTAGGGGAGCCGGCGGACCGGCGCCGGCCGCAGGCAGAAAATAATATAGGCCGACGCAGCTGACGCCGCGACGGCCTTCCTGTCTGGTGCGCCTTGCTGGACTTGAACCAGCGACCAAGCGATTATGAGTCGCCTGCTCTAACCGACTGAGCTAAAGGCGCGCGAACGCGCATTGTAGCAGGTCGTGAGCCCAATTTCCTGAAATCGGTCATTCCGGGCGACATAACGGCGGGAAGGGTGCTTTCAGAGCGCTACAGCACAGGCACGGGGACGGATTTCGCGCAAGATTTGCCCTACCGTAAAGATCGGTCGGAAAATTTGCCGCCGATCAGGTATGATACGCATCACGGTGCGTTGCACACCTGATTTTTAAGAAAGATGAGTACCCGTGAGGGTGCTTTTCCTTTTTTAGCAAAGAATGAAAGCCGAAGCGGCCCCGAAGGGCGGTTTCGGGCGGTGACGGCGGAAGATCCCGACGGCCGGCGCACTCGGCGCCGAGAAGGGGATGCCGGAGACCGCAGGACAATGACATAAGGATGACAGCATGTCTGACAAGGAAAGAATCGAAATTACCAGCCGTGATCTCGCCGACGATCTGGTTTACTGGGTTCCCGGTCTTGCGCCGACGGAAACCCGTGCCGTTTTCAAGACGATCCTGAATTCGCTTCAGGACGCTCTGGTGTCCGGCAACCGTGTCGAAATCCGCGGCTTCGGCTCTTTCACCACGAAGTATCGCCAGGGCGGTCAGCGCCGCAATCCGCGTACGGGCGAGAGCGTGTACGCGCCCGCCCGCTACGTCGTTGCCTTCCGTGCCGGCAAGGAACTTCGCGAGTCGATCGACTTCACCCGCCGCATGGAAAATCAGCAGAAGTAAGACACAGCTGATGAGATGATCGGCACAGACCGATCGCCGAAGGCCGCACGAGAGTGCGGCTTTTTTATTGCTAGCAGAACCACGGCTTCAAACCCCGGATTTTGTGAGGCTGGGAGAAGAAATCCCATTATCCGGTATGGCCGTCATCTGGTCACGGCGTCATTTCGAGAGTAAGCTGCAGCTGCAGGCGGAGGAACTATGCGAAACAACTATCAGACAGCTGCAGAAGTTGCGACGAGGCATGAATGGGAACAGCCGCAGGATTCGTCAGTACTGACCGGGCCGCTCTTCCTGACGAACGACGAGGGCGGCGACAGGCATCCTTTCAAGCAGGTGCTCGTTGATGAGCTTGAACGTTGCGACAGTTTTGCCATCAGCGTGGCTTTCATCACGCAGGGCGTCATTACGGGGCTTTTCGAGACTCTGAGATCCCTGGCGTACAAAGGCTGTGCACAAGGTCGGATTCTGACGACCGACTATCTCTACTTCACCCATCCGAAGGCGCTTCGGATGCTTCTGTCCTTCCCCAACATTGAAGTCAGAATGTTCCGCTGTGCCGGGGACCGAGGTTTTCATACGAAGGGTTATATTTTTCGTCGCAAAGACATGGCCCATATCATCATCGGCAGTTCGAATCTCACGGACAATGCCGTTGAGAGAAACCACGAGTGGAACGCGATCTTCGTGACCCGCGACTCCGACAGCTTCGCTCTTCGGATCTCAAAGGAATATGAGACGCTGTGGAACAGTGATCAGACTGTGCCGGTTACCGAGGCGCTCCTTAGGGAATACGAAGCCGTCTGGCGCGATATGCGCAGCAATCATGAGCGTCTTCGCGGAGGACCGGTCCAATCGGGCCGTGCGTTGGTGCCGAATGCCATGCAGCTGGAATTCATCCGTAATCTGTCCAAACTCTGCGAACGCCAGGCAACCCGCGCCATGCTGATCTCGGCGACGGGGACGGGCAAAACCTATGCCGCCGCTTTTGCCATGAGGGATGCGAAAGGACTGAATCCCCGCCGGATCCTGTTTT
>JAXEEN010000127.1:0-5685 GCA_034104065.1 Sutterella sp. | reverse complement strand
AACGGTTCATGCGGTCGTATTTCTCGATGCGAAGTGAGGGAACTTCACCGCGACGAAGTCCGCAGCCGAGCATCAGTGAAATCACAGCTCGGTCTCTGGCGCCGATGGCGGTTTCCATATCACACCCGGCAATGAGTCGATGGGATTCGTCAAACGACAGTGAGCGTCCGGCGGGCAGACGGTAGCAGCGGCGCTGTTTGAGCGAACCGATTCTCAGATAGTTTTCGTGGTCCATCGAGCGCGCGAGCCACGCGGTTTTCGCCACGCCCTTCAGCGCGGCGAGATAACAGTTGGAGGTTGACGCCGATATGCCGTCTTTTTCCTGTTTGGCCATGAAGGCCAGCACATGTTCGGTCCGCATTTCGCCCCATCGGCAGTCCCGAAGATCCGCATATCCCGCCCAGCGTGCAAACATGTTGAGTTTCGACGCCATGCTCTTTCGCGAATTCTTTGAGTGCAGTGTTGCGAGATAGGCCAGCGCAGCATTGACGGGTTCACTGCCGATGCCGGTCTGCGTGACGACTGGCATCCCGAACGGCTGCGGAGTGACTGTCGAAGTGAGAGGTGGGCTCATCGATTTTTCCTGAAAATCATATGAACATTATAACGCACGAGAATGAACCTTCTACGACATTAATACAATCTATTGACGTAATGATGATATTAGATCATAAACGTCACATCACTTTTGCATCCCTGCCGATCTTTGCATCAGGTCTTTAATGATGTATATAAAATATATGTAACGAAGAAAATGAACCTTCTTCATGAGGGGATCATCGTTGCAAAATAAAAGACCTTGTTAATTCACAAAGAGCTCGATGATTGAAAAAATTCTTTGAAGAACAATAGGAAAGACCGATCCTTCTCTCCCAGTCCCATGTCCGACGGTGCAGGTACCGCTGCGCACTATCTTGTTCGGGGGAAAGCCGCCGTCAGGCGCTTCGTGAAAACGTCGCGGGTCTAAAAGCAAAGCCCGCCGGAGGGCGGGCTTGTTGGTCATCGGTCGCCGAATATCGGCGACGAGGATGGTTCAATATTCAAGAACCGGTTTCAGCAGTTTCGCTTCGGCGACATAGCGGCGGACTTCCTTCAGTGCCGGAACGCGCTTCGTCAGCTGCTTTTCAGCATTGACTGCCTCGAGCTTGGCGAGCAGGTTTTCCGGCACACGGTGAGAAAGTTCCTTGACCGTGTCAACTCCTGCGATCTCAAAAAACTCAGCGTACTGCGGTCCGATTCCGTGGATGCGGAACAGGTCCGTGTGGTTGGCCCACTTGAGGATCAGTTTCGGCTCAATGCCTGTCTTTTCCGCAAGCAATTTTCGCTGGGCCGGTGTACGACTGGCCTCAAGAAGGTCTTCGGCGTATTTAATGCCGAGCTCATTGAGCTTGGCAGCGTATTCTTCGCCGACGCCTTCAATAGCGTTGACTTTGTATGCCATGGTCCCTCCCTAGGTTGGCAATTACAGTATATATCGCTTTAATAAAGGTGTACAGCGCTTATTTGCATCGAAGTTACAATCGAACGCTTATCACAAAAATTTATAGCCACCTGAGAATGGCTGTTACACAGTTCGTATGACGTCATTGGCATAAGCCATACTTATGCATAAAATCGAAAAGAATAGCATCATGAGACAACATTGTTTACCTCGTATTCACGAGTTGTATTTTTATAATATTTCATAAATTGAAACAATGTATTTACATGCTTTATATCTGTCATTTCACCAACGCGCGGGGCTCAGTCGTCTTTAAGGCATTGGTAGAACTACGCACCGTCTCTGCAAACGCGGCCATGAAATATGGGGGGCACCTCCTGAAAACCGCTCTATTTCAAGGGATTTCAAATTCAGCATTTCTGATGCATATTAAAGCGCCGTCACAAGCATAACTTCTGACGGCGCTCAAATGTCTGACCGGCGGCTTACACTTCCGCCTTGATTGTCACGAAAGAAGCATTTTGTCGGCCACGGGGAGCCGGTCCTTTTCCGGCGCATCGACGGCATGAAGCTGGCCGTTTCTGCCGCGGACATACTTCGTGCCGAAGTCCGCCTGCAGATAGGGCTGCACTTCAGGGAGATAATTGCAGACCGTGTTCAGGTCGACCAGCGGGAAATTATCCGGATCGGCCAGGTACTCCGCCGATTCCGTTCCGGCAAAGAAGAACCAGCCGCTGTCCCAGTCCTTGTTTTTCTCATCCGGTTTTTCACGATAGAAGTAGCCGGTTTCAGCCCCTTCCTGAAGAATCTTCATGCTGACGACGGCCAGGTGTCCCATCCCCTCTTCGTAAACCGTCCGAAGATGATTTTTCGGAATGAGAAGCTTCCAGCTTCTGTTTTCACAGACGTTCAGTCTCCCGTTCGTCACCGGACGCCAGCTCGACCCTTCCAGCCGTTCGCAGAGTTTGCCGGCTGAAAACAGAGCGGCATAATCGAACTCTTCTTCGTAGATTGGAATGAGCTCCAGGAAGTAGGTGCCGAAGTCGGTCGGGAGCTCGTCTTTCTCGAAGAACTCCCTCAGGAGCAGCGCGGCAAAGTTCGTGCCTTCCGTCAGCCTCTGACCGGGAATGGCAAAGGTACTGCCGACGCGTATCGAAATCTCCCTCCGGCTCTGCATGGTTTTGGCAATTCGCCCGATCAGCGTTGCCGGCCAGGATGTCGTCGGCTCCGACGGATAATTCGTCAGCCGGCGGGATTCATCGAGCGTCATGATCAGTTCGCAGGGGACTTTTTCCGGATTCGCCGGATCGGGATCGGACGGCAGGTAGTTGAGGCCGGCCGTCACCAGATACTGTTCCCGGACATGCTTTTTGCTTGAAACCACGAGGATGCGCACCGGATACCAGCCTTCGATCACCTGCGTGACCGGGCCGAGATGCGCTTCCACCTTGGCACGGAAGCCGGCGAACTCTTCATCCGTCATCAGATGGATGCCGTCGAACATTTTCGCCGCTTCCCTGGAGTCTCTGACGTATTTCGTGATTCCGTCGATGACGAACTTTTCAAGCCCCTCTTTTTCGGCAAGCCGTTTGGCTTCAAGGAAACACTTCACGGCGTCGCGGGGTCGGGCGGTGTAGAAGTAGATTCTGCCCTTGGTCAGCCACCAGGAGGTGTTGCGCTCGGAGACGGGGATGGTTTCCAAAACGGCGTCGGCTCTCGGGATGCGCCCGTCCAGGTCGGGGAGCTGAGCGGTATTGAGAAGCGTTCGCGCTTCCTCACGCTTGACGAAGACCGACTTCAGCTGAGCCGGAATGCCTTCAATGTATTTGAGCAGACTGTCGGCATTCTGCGAACGGTCGCTGATCGCGGATCTGGCTGAAAGTCCGTTTTCCACTGCATCACGCGCCGTATCGTTGAAGAGGCCGGCATCAACCAGCATTTTCCGTGCTTTGTCGGCCAGCAAAGCCGCGTCGCCGAATTCTCTGAGACGAATCAGACCGATGCTCTTCAAATTGAGCCAGATCGGGTTGTTTTCCTTTTCCGGCGTGCGGTCCAAAATCCGGAAGGCCTGATGAACGTAGCCGACATCCTCCTCGATGACCGACATGTTGAAGGCGGCCCGGGCGATTTCAACCGCTGCAAAAAACGGCAGTTTTTCCGGCGGCATGTCGCGGGTGATGTCCAGAATCCGCTTCCAGGCGAATTTGTCTGAGAGCGTTTTGACCACGGAGATGATGCGCATCTCGTCCATCTCCGGCGTCAGCTTTTCCGGGATCCCCCGGCACCAGTCCCGTTTGGAAAGGCGGATCATATAGCTGTCCATATTGCAGACGAGAGAAAGCCGGAGCCGGCGGATCACCGGATCCGGATCTCGGACGGCATCACAGAGACGAATGCCCTTCAGCGTGCAGGCCGCCGCCTGACGTTCCTTGTCGGACCAGAAAAGGGCAAGTGCTTTTCGCAGACAGAAAACCGGCGACCGGCGGATTTCGGGACGAGAGGCTGCGGCATCGAGCTCCCGGAGTGCTTTTTCCAACAGTCCGGCACGGTCGGGATATTCGGCCAGATTGATCAGTGCGCGTACATAATTGTCGGTCAGGAACCAGCTTCGGCGGCGCAGATTCTCATCAAGGCTTTCAGAAAAAGCCGCGATGCTGCGGTCGCTTTCCGAACGTTTCATGATCAGTCTGAGTCCCGCCTCGGCACGGTAAAGCTTCGCCGAATCCGACATGTCGGCATTCCTCGTGTCCGCCGAGGTTTTATCGAGCAGGCCGACGCAGAGACGGAAATTTTCTTCAGCCTCCTCCCAGCGGTGCAGATGAAAGAGCGCCCAGCCCCGGCGGTAATGCCAGCGAGGATCCTGCTGCCCCTCTTCACGGATCCCGTTCAGTCTGCGAACGGCTTCCTCCAGTCTGACTTTGTCCGTTCCTTCGGAAAGCGTGCAGAGCAGCCGGGCCTCTTCGCATTTCAACTGATAGCCGCGTTCATTCGCGGGCACGGATTCAATGATTTTCGCCGCCTCGGAGAGACGTCCGGCCGTAATGAGTCTGTCAATTTGAGGCAGAAGATCCAGTTGATCCGGCTTCATGTTTTGCGCTTTCCCTTAATGGTTATCCTTTAACTTTAACCAATATTTTTCTCCTCTGCATGCTTTATCCGCCCTCTTGGACACTTCAATGCGGGAGACGGCGTTTTCATTCGCTAAAATGCATCAGGATGCCCGTCGGGCGGTGAGCGCCGCCGCCCACACCCATTTCTGCGGATGCTCAACCATGCGACTCGGCCGGTTTATTCTGATTGTTTTTGCCCTGGCGGCACTTGCCTTCTGTTCGGTTCTGACTTCTCTCGGCTGGGCTCGTATTCTGTTTTATACAGGCTGGTGCAGTCAGAATGCCGCCTATCCCGTCGTCGTTCTCTTTTTCGCCGCCTGCTATGCCTGGTCGATCGGACGCCTCGGTTCCGCCTCCCGTGCCGGGGCGGCATCGCTGCTGGCCTTTCTTCTGACGACGATCGCTCTTGTCGCCTTTCGAGTCGGCGATCTGTATTTCAGCGAGACGGTCACGGGTGCCGTCAAAACTTTCTTCGGAATGACGAGCATCATTGCCGAAGAGGATTTCCTCAATACGACGGCCGTGATCGGCGGGGCGGTCCTTCCCCTGTTCTTCCTTTTTCTGCTCCCTCTCGCCGTGCGGATTCTGAAGCCGAAGGTCTGAAACGATTCCTCAGGCGCCCGTTGCGGCTTCGATCCTCTTTTCCGCTATACGTTTTCAGCATAACATGCTCGGACTGTGAACAGCACTCTCCGGCAATCGTTTATAAATACAGCGTTCCTCAAAAGAGTCATTATCTTCCCATACAAGTCACCGATATGGCGAATATGAACATCCCTTTTGGTAGCTACATAACTACATCATAGAGCGACAGGGCTGTCTTTCCCAAATATCCGGAATCTGCCGGCAGTCAGACTAAGAATATGCTTCAGCAGTTATTCGGACTGAACGCCGACGATACTGTCGATCGCGCCATGGAGATTGCTCGGGAACTTGCCGAGTTCATAGCAGAAATCGTCTGGGAACAAGGTGAAGAAGATACCCGGACGGGAATCAATGAGCTCTATTGATTCCGGAGGTCAGTTCACTGAAAGAGAAGCTTGGCGCTGCCAACGCCGGTTGCGAGAATCTGTGTCTGGATCTCAAGAAACTGAATTAGGAAAGGGAGGCGGAATTGGCTCAGAATCTGCTCCG
>JAXEEN010000126.1:0-124269 GCA_034104065.1 Sutterella sp. | reverse complement strand
TTCCTATGTCGAAGTGACCTGCCTGCCGAAGCTCCTGCCTGAATTCATCAGCGTCGACCTGTCCGCCATGGAAGTCGGCACGACGTTCCACGCTTCCAACCTCCAGCTTCCGGAAGGCGTGAACGTTCACTCGAAGTCCGGAGAAGACCAGGTTCTCGCTTCCGTGGTTGCCGCGGTTGAAGAAGAAATCCCGGCCGCTGCAGACGAAGACGCTCCCGCTGAAGCCGCCAACTAATCTGATCCTCTGACAACAGACTGATCCGATTCGGACCCGCAGGGAGTCCCTCCCTGCGGGTCTTTTCTTGCACTATCACTTCAGGCACAATCCGTTGCCGACTTGCCGCTTGGGCGCCGCTCACTTCGCCCTCGCATTTGTGCTGCCGTTTTCCCCTTCCTCAGGTCCGTTCAGATTCATTTGTGCGGGATCATGGCAGTATCCGACCGGAGCTCCCTGCTCCGCCTCTAATGCCTCAGTTCCTGACTTCGGCTCATACCGCCGAACAAGAATCCGCACTCATTACGATTATGACGACCTTTGCCGAACTCGGCCTTTCCGAATCCATTACCTCTGCACTTTCCGAACTCGGTTTTGAAGAGCCCACCCCCATTCAGACGGAAGCCATCCCCGCTCTGCTGACAGGGGCTGACGTTCTCGGGCGAGCCGCCACCGGCACGGGTAAGACTGCCGCTTTCTCACTGCCCCTGCTGGAACGCCATGTTCTCGGCCATGACGCAGAAGCCCCGCTCGTACTGGTCCTTACTCCGACGCGTGAACTCTGCCTTCAGGTGAGTGAAGCCTTTCACAGCTACGGCCGCAACGCCCGCGTCATTGTGACGCCGATTTACGGCGGGCAGGACTACAGCCGCCAAATCCGAGCACTCAAGCGAGGCACTCACGTCGTGGTCGCCACGCCGGGCCGCGCGCTTGATCATATCGGCCGCGGAACGCTCGATCTTTCCAACATTCAGGCCGTCGTGCTTGACGAGGCCGATGAAATGCTCGACCTCGGCTTTGCCGATGAACTTGACGCCATTTTCGATGCGCTTCCCGAACATGTGCAGACGGCGCTCTTTTCCGCGACGCTTCCTCCGAGAATCGCTCGAATTGCCGAAGCGCATCTGGTCGATCCGGTCCGCATCACCATCGCCCGTGAGAAGACTGCCGAAGGCGAAACTCCGCGTGTTCCCCAAATCGCCTACGTCGTCGGCCATAACTACCGCACGACGGCCCTCGGACGCATTCTCGACCTGGAAGCGCCCGAGCTGGCCATCATTTTCACCCGCACCCGCATGGAGGTCGATGAGCTGACCGAATCGCTGCGCGCGCGCGGATTCAGCGTTGAAGCGCTTCACGGGGGGCTTGATCAACCGACTCGCGACCGCGTGATGAAGCGCGCCCGCGCAGGACAGATTGATGCCATTGTTGCCACGGACGTCGCCGCCCGCGGTATCGATTTGGAAAATCTGACCCATGTCATCAACTTCGGCATTCCCGCATCGTACGAAACTTACGTTCACCGCATCGGCAGAACCGGCCGTGCCGGACGCACCGGTACCGCCATTACGATTCTTGAGCCTCGGGAACACCGTCATCTGCGCGTCATTGAAGGCATCACCAAAGCTCGCATTGAAGTTCGCTCCGTTCCCTCCGCCACCGATGTTCGTGCTCGCCGTCTCGAAGTCATGCGCGGCTCACTGACGGAAATTCTCGAAAAAGGAGATCTCGACCGTTTCCGTGTTGTTGTTGAAACGCTCTGCGAAGACTGGGATCCGTTTGATGTTGCAGCCGCAGCTATCCGCCTTGCTCAGGAGGCGGAAGGAACCGCGGATGATGACACCGAGATCCCTGCCTACTCGCCTTTTGAGCGTCCGAGACGCGAACGTCAGGAACGTGAACGCGGAATGAAGGGCGATCGTCCGGCCCGCCGCGAAAGGAGAAGCGAGCCTGAAGAGGGAATGACTCGTCTTTTTGTCGGTGCCGGCCGCGAAATCGGTATTCGTCCCTCCGACATCGTCGGAGCCATCGCCAATGAAGCCGGAATTCCGTCGAAATGCATCGGAGCCATCGACATTTCGGACCGCTTTACCATCGTCGAAGTTGATTCCGATCGTGTAGAACAGGTTCTTGACGCCATGCAGGGAGTTCGCTTCAAGGGCCGTGAAGCGCTGGTGAAGCTGGATCGTCCCCGTCGGGACAGCGAAGACCGTGCTCCCCGTTTTGCAGCCGAAGGCAGTCGCGAATACCGAGGCGCCCGTACCCGCCGTGACTTCCGCCGGGAAGGTGCTCCCGAAAAGCGCGGTCCCCGCCGCTAAAATTGACACCTGCTCGGCTCCGCCGGGCAGACTTCGCTTCAGTCGGCTCTCAGGCCGATCTTTTGAGAGAGTGTTTTGTCATGAGTGAACAGCAGGAAATCCGTCTGATTGTCGGATTGGGCAATCCGGGTTCGGAATACGCCGATACGCGTCACAATCTCGGTTTCTGGTTCGTCGATGAACTGGCCCGCAGAGCAGGCGCCTTCTTTAGGGAAGAACGCAAATTTCAGGCGGACGTCTGCCGAGTGCGGCTTGAGGGGAAAGATGTCTGGCTCATGAAACCGCAGACATACATGAACCGTTCAGGGGACGCCGTTGTCTCACTGGCCCTTTATTACAAAATCCTTCCCGATCAGATCCTCGTCGTTCACGACGAGCTTGATCTGATGCCGGGCTGCATGAAGGTCAAAAAAGGCGGAGGCAATGCCGGTCATAACGGTCTCAAGGATATTTCCGCCAAACTCTCCACTCCCAACTTCTGGCGCCTGCGTTTGGGAACCGGTCACCCGAGAAGCCTCGGCATGGCCCAGCAAGTTGCCGATTTTGTCCTGTCCCGACCGTCGGCCGAACACGAGACGGTGATGCGCAAGTGCATCGATACAGCCATCAACGCACTGACACCGGCAGTCAAGGGAGATCCCGTCCGCTTCGAGCGTTCCTTGGCCAAGTACGGTTCTCTGCCGAAACCCAAACCCGAAACAGCTCCCGATAAGGCTGCCTGATGCGCATTCTCGTAAGCCGCTGCCTGCTCGGAGAGTCCTGCCGCTATGACGGCCGGCTTCAGCCGAGTCTTCGTTCCGCACTCGAAGAAATAGGCTTTCGCGAAGAAGACCTATTTGCCGTCTGCCCTGAGTGTGACGGAGGGCTGCCCGTGCCGAGATCACCCTGTGAAATCGCCGGAGGTTCTGCTGCCGATGTCTTTGCCGGCCGAGCCCGCGTTCTTGCCAGAGACGGAACGGATAAAACGGAAGCGTTTGTCTGCGGAGCTCGTACAGCTCTGCGGACGGCCGAAAGCCACGGCATCCGAATCGCACTCCTCAAATCCCGCAGTCCTTCCTGTTCTCCCGACCGTATTTATGACGGACATTTCTGCGGTCGTCTCGTCTCCGGTGAAGGTCTGACTGCATCGCTCCTTCGCAGCCGGGGAATCGAGCTCTTCAGTGAGGAAACGCTTGATTCGCTTTTCAAGCGTGCACGCCCACACAGCTGAGTCTGATTGCTAGAATTAAAAGATTGTCTGGGACAACTCTGTCCCCTGTTAACCATTTGATATTGCTTTAGAGAGTCACCATGGGTCTGAAGTGTGGCATCGTCGGACTGCCCAACGTCGGCAAGTCGACCATTTTCAACGCGCTTACCAAAGCTGGCATCGCCGCGGAAAATTATCCGTTCTGCACGATTGAGCCGAACGTCGGCATTGTGGAGGTCCCCGATCCGCGCCTCAAGGCACTCGCCGACATCGTCCATCCCGAGCGAATCGTCCCTGCTGCCGTCGAATTCGTCGACATCGCCGGTCTTGTCGCCGGCGCCAGCAAGGGCGAAGGTCTCGGCAACCAGTTCCTCGCCAACATTCGCGAATGCGATGCCATTGCTCACATCGTCCGCTGCTTCAACGATGACAACATCGTTCACGTATCGGGTCAGGTCAATCCGCTGGATGACATTTCGGTCATTAATACCGAACTCGCACTCGCCGACCTCCAGACGGTGGAAAAGGCTCTGAATCGTTACAGCAAGCAGGCCCGTTCCGGCGGAGACAAGGAGGCGCTTAAACTCGTTGTCGTACTTGAAAAGCTTCAGCCCGTTCTCAACGAAGGCCGTGCCGCTCGTACGGTAAAGCTTACGCCCGAAGAGCTTGCAGTCATTCGCCCGCTTTTCCTGCTCACAATCAAACCGACGATGTACGTGGCCAACGTTGAAGACCACGGTTTTGAAAACAACCCTCTGCTTGACGCCGTTCGGGAACATGCCGCCAGCGAACATGCGCCGGTTGTCGCGGTCTGCGCCAAGACAGAAGCCGACATTGCCGACCTGGACGATGAAGACAAGGAAATGTTCCTGGCTGACATGGGCATGACCGAGCCGGGGCTCGATCGCGTCATCCGCGCCGGCTATGATCTTCTCGGCCTGCAGACCTACTTCACGGCCGGCGTCAAGGAAGTTCGTGCCTGGACCATTCACAAGGGAGATACCGCTCCTCAGGCAGCCGGTGTGATTCACACGGACTTCGAGCGCGGCTTCATCCGTGCACAAACCATCTCCTACAACGACTACATTTCCTTCAAAGGCGAAAAGGGAGCTCAGGAAGCCGGCAAGATGCGCGCTGAAGGCAAAGACTACGTGGTTCAGGACGGTGACGTCATGAACTTCCTCTTTAACGTCTGACGACATCAACGCCGTACAACACCATGGGAGAGACTCTGCAGTCTCTCCCATTTTCGTAACCCGCTATACTGAAAGTCTCTGAGCATCTCACCCGGAAACCGAGTCATGGCAACAACTTCCACCAAAAAACGGCAGGAAACGGGCTCCCGACTGCGCTTTGAGCGGGAAAGGCTCGGCTATTCTCAGCAGCAGATCGCTCAGCTTCTCGGCGTGCCGTTGGCGGTCTACGTCGCTTATGAGAGCGGTGAAGACGACCCCGGCATCTACCGTCTTCCCCGCCTGGCGGCCTGCGGGTTCGACATCCTCTACATCATCACCGAAGAGCGTCACATCCCTATTGAAGAAGAAAACGAACTGCTGACTCGCTTTCGTGATCTTTCTCAGCGCGGACGGGCATCCATCTTCACGACGATGGACGCTCTCGAACGGCTCGCTCCTAATCTGAAACAGGAAATCAAGAGACGCTTTAAGAACTGAAGCAGCTTACCCGCGTTGTTCGCGGGTTTCTTTTCTATCCTGCAATAGATTATTACTTCTCCGGCGGCACAAACCATAAATTTCGGATAGCATTACATCGCTTTTAATGAGAATCACTCTCATCAAGGATTATTGATATGTCTCTTCTGAACACTGAAATTCTTCCTTTCAGAGCCGATGCCTTCCATCAGGGCGCTTTTACGGAAATTACCGATGCCGATCTGAGAGGCCGTTGGTCCGTGGTTTTCTTCTATCCGGCGGACTTCACGTTTGTGTGTCCGACGGAACTCGAAGATCTGGCTGAGCATTACGAGGAGTTCCGCAGACTCGGCGTTGAAATCTTCGCGGTCTCCACGGATTCTCACTTTACGCACAAGGCCTGGCATGAGAGTTCGCCTGCTGTCGGCAAAGTCCAGTTCCCGATGATCGGTGATCCGACGCAGCGCCTTTCTCGAAATTTTGATGTGCTGATTGAAAAAGACGGGATGGCCGAACGCGGTACTTTTGTTGTGAATCCCGAAGGCCGCATTGTCATCATGGAGCACCACGATGAAGGCGTCGGACGTAATGCTGTCGAACTGCTTCGCAAAGTCGAAGCCGCACAGTACATTGCCGCCAATCCCGGTCAGGTCTGCCCTGCCAAATGGCAGCCGGGCGCAGCAACGCTGACACCCTCTCTCGATCTTGTCGGCAAGATCTGAGCGCTATCATTTTTAGGCTGCGGGCTTTCTGGGCCCTGCAGCCTTTTTTATCCTCGGCACACCATGCTTGATTCCAATATTCAGAACCAGCTCAAGGGCTATTTCACACGTTTGGTCCGTCCCGTCAGACTGATCAGCTCGCTTGACAGCACGCCTGCATCACGAGAAATGGACGCGCTCCTCAAGGAAGTCGCCGCCATCTCTCCGCTTATTTCTTACGAACGTGATGATGACTCTCCTGCCAGGCGTCCGAGTTTTCTGGTGACCCCGGCAGAAGGCGGAACAGGCGGCATACGCTTTGCCTGCGTCCCTCTCGGCCATGAATTCACAAGCTTCATTTTGGCCATGCTTCAGGCCGGCGGACATCCGGCCAAAATTACCGAAGACGAGGCTCAAGTCATCCGCAATCTTCCCGGACCGCTTGCTTTTGAGGTTTTCATCTCTCTGTCCTGTCACAACTGCCCTGAAGTCGTTCAGGCCCTTAACCTGATGGCCGTGCTCAATCCAGCCGTCCGAGTAACCACGATCGACGGAGCTCTATTTCAGAAAGAAGCCGCGGATCGCCGGGTGATGGGAGTACCCTCCGTTTTTCTGAACGGTGAGCCCTTCATGTCCGGCCGTCGCGAGCTTAAGGAGATTCTCGAGAAACTGGACAAAGGCTCCGCCGAACGAACATCAACTTCACTCAGCGCCAAAGCCCCTTTTGATGTTTTGGTCGTGGGAAGCGGACCCGCAGGTACCACGGCCGCCATTTATGCTGCCCGCAAAGGTCTGAAGACTGCGGTCGTTGCAGAACGCCTGGGCGGCCAAGTCAATGAGACAGCCGAAATCGAGAACTTTACATCGCACCTGAGAACCGACGGCACTGTACTCGCCAGCAGATTTACCGAACACCTGAATGCATACGACATTGACATCATTACACCTCATAAAGCCGTCTCAGCAGTCCGCAGTGAAGACGGTTTTTGGACATTGAAGCTTTCCAACGGTGCCTCTCTTCGCGCCAAGGCAGTGATTGCTGCCACCGGCGCCAGATGGAAAACGCTCGGCATTCCCGGAGAAACCGACTATCGGGGACGAGGTGTCTGTTACTGTCCGCACTGTGACGGACCTCTATTTCGCGATAAACGGGTTGCGGTAGCCGGCGGAGGAAACTCCGGCGTCGAGGCTGCCATCGATCTCGCCGGCATTGCATCACATGTCACGCTGGTGCAGAGAGGTTCCGCACTCAAAGCTGACGTTGTTCTCCAAAACAAACTTCGATCGCTCTCCAATGTCGACATAATATGCAACGCTCTCCCCGTCGAACTTGCAGGCGACGGCTCACGGCTTACCGATCTCACATACGAAGATCGGACAACGGGTCACCGCCATCGCATTGCCGTTGACGGCTGCTTCGTGCAGATCGGTCTGACACCCAATACAGAATGGCTTGAAGGCACGGCGGAAACAAACCGCTTCGGAGAAATCCTCATCGACCAGACCGGGACAACCTCCGCCGAGGGGCTTTTCGCTGCAGGCGACTGTACCGCCGTCCCCTATCGCCAGATTGTTATTGCTCTCGGGGAGGGGGCAAAGGCCTCTCTCGCGGCCTTCGACTGGCTGATCCGTCAATAACCGGCTACTGCCGGCAGGAACGCTCCGTACGTCCCGCCGGCAGCGTTTTATGGCACACTGTTCGCGCTGACTTGCTCTTCCTGAGGACTGCTCATGCGCTACGTGCGTCTTTTTCTCGTTGTTCTGACCGGTCTCGCCTTACTCTGTCTCGGCATTGTTGCAGGACTCTATGCCTATGCCACGCCCGAGCGGCTGTCCTCACGCATCGCAGCCGCGCTTGAGCGCGACTGCGGGCTGAGGCTTACGCCGAGCGCGCCCATTACTGTCAAGCGTCTCCCCCGCCTTGAAATACGCTATCCCCGCACGGCCGTCCAGGCTGATGCGGCCAGGCTCTCCGGAAACGTCGAATCCGTTGTGATTTCGATGCATCCGTTTGCCGTTTTTGCGCAGAGTCCGAAAATCGACAGTATTCTGATTGACCGTCCGACCGTATCAGTCTCCGCAGCTTCCCTTGATCGTCTTTTCAGCGATAACACCAATCCGCTTTCCATCACGATCGACAAGGTTTCGGTAACGGACGGCGAATTCCGGCTGACGGAAGGCCCGGTACTGACAAAGACATCCGCCGGACTCTCCGGAATGACGGAGACGGGAGCATCTTTTGCCGTTGCCTCCCTCGTTTCCGATCCGATTTTCTCCGGCAGCCTCTCGTTGTCAGGTCGAACAGACTGGCGCCGGGGAGTGAACCGACTGAGACTGGAAGATATCCGAACAGCCGCTAAGGGTCTGGCTTCCGGCCGCAGCCTGGAACTGAACGCCGAATGCCGTCTCATTGAAGCAGACGCCGGCAGAGTGACGGCCTCCGACCTGAAAACCTCGATCACGGAATCTGACGGCGTCCGCCTGACTGCCGAAATGCCGCAGCTGTTGGTCGGGAAAGACGGCGCAAGCGCCGATAATTTCGCATTCAATGCGGATTTCCCTATCGGCAATTCCCGTGAGTCTCTGCGGGGATCTGCATCGGCAGACATCGGCCTCAACGGACGCGGCATCCGCCTTTCCCGAATCAGTGCCGAAAGCAGCCGTCTTCTTCCTGACGGAACTGCCAAAGCTTCTGGCATGATTTCCGGAGCTTTTTCCTGGAACCCCGACGATGCATCGGGAGAACTTCGTCTCGAAGGGCAATATCTTGACACGCCGGTGATGATTGCCCTGACCGGAAGCCGAGATACATCTCAGGACAATACGGCCGCTGTCAGCGGTACCGTCCAGCTCGGCGACGTTTCATCCGTATCGAATCTTTCGCTGATTCGAATTTTCCGTCGTTTGACAGCAGTCAAAACAGACATTGATATCAGCGCCGCCCTCCTTGAAAACCCGGTCGGTCTAACCGGTTTCCGGGGCCGCCTCACCTCATCAGGAGGCCGTCTGATCCTCACGGACGGCACAGCCGCTGCACAGACGGGAGCTTTCCCGTTTCAGGCAGAACTCGGCTCGGACGGCCGTTGGAACATCTCCGCTCGCTGGGAAGACCTTCAGCCGACCAGCGAAATGCCTCCGGTCTTTACCGGAAGAACATCCGGCAGTCTGAACATTTCCGGCCGAATCGACGACTCCGAACAGTGCAGCTTCCGATTGAGGATTGATGCAAAGGACGGCCTTATCTACGGTGCCGATCTCCAAACCGTTTCCACCGTCATGGCCGAGGAACAGCCTGACGCATTCCCGCGAGAAGCCTTTACCGAACAATCCTCTACGCATTTTTCTTCCCTTAGCATGACCGTTTACGGTGACCACGGGAAATGGACGGTTGCTGACGGACGTGCAGAAGGAAGCGGCTGGCAGGCTTCCTTCTCCGGCGCGGACGGCAAGATTGCTGCAGATGTTCGCTTTCGTCCTTCGGGCGTGAGAGGAACCTTCGATATGCCGGTCTCGCTCGCCGTCAGCGGCCGCAGTCTTCCCGTCTGGACGCCCGACTGGCAAAAAGCTCTTTCGAGTGCCGTGGCAG
The DNA here is from genome assembly GCA_034104065.1 of Sutterella sp. GTDB lineage: Bacteria > Pseudomonadota > Gammaproteobacteria > Burkholderiales > Burkholderiaceae_F > Sutterella. The sequence continues at coordinate 114,828 of JAXEEN010000126.1, read as the reverse complement.
CCGACGGAGAACTGCCCATGACCGCCGGTCGCATGAAGGACAAACTGCTGCGTGAACTTCGAAGATGGTGGGATGAGTTTGATCCTTCCTCCATGAAACTGCCCGAATTCAATCTGCCTGAATTTACGCTTCCCGAATTCGAGCTGCCCGGTTGGTTTCCGAAATTCGGCGACTCCGGAGACGAACGGCCAACCGAGGCTGACCGTCCGGTCTAATATTCCTCCCGATTGATTCAGAAGCCGGCGGCTTTCATAGCCGCCGCAATTTTATTCTTGAGCGCAATTCGCCGATGCTTCTCCATCAGCATCTCGTGCGTTTCCTTCTTTCTCGGATTCTCAATTAGGCACTCACTCACCGGGCACAACGTCCGACAGTGCGGTGCATCGAATTCACTGCCCACACACTCCGTGCAGAGTCCCATGCGGATGAAGTACGTTCCGTCCGTCTCCTGCTGAATCGCTCCGTTCGGGCACTCAGGCAGACAGACGCCGCAGCCGATGCATTCGTCGGTGATCATCAGTCCCATTACTTTCCCTCCCTCAGGGCTGTTCGCAATGCCTCCAGAACGCAGGGCGAAACAAATTTCGCCGCATCATCGATACTGAAGCGCGCGATTTCCCGAACAAACGTTCCGCTCACAAACTGATACTGATCGGATGGCGTTAGAAAAATCGTTTCAACGTCAGGCATCAGCTGACGGTTCATGCCGGCCATTTGGAATTCATATTCGAAGTCACTCACAGCACGCGCACCGCGGACTATGACACTGGCACCGTGTGCACCAACAAAATCCTTCAGAAGTCCGGAAAAGGGTTCCACCGTCACGTTGGGCAGGTCTGAGCAGATGGACCGGGCGAGTCTAACCCGCTCCGCCAACGTCAGCAGAGGGCGCTTTCCCCGACTTTCCGCGACGCCGACAATCACGCGGCCGAAAATACGGGAGGCACGGCACACAATATCGGCGTGACCGTGTGTCATCGGATCAAACGTCCCCGGATACACTGCAATAGTCATTTTTTCTGCCTCTTTTCTTCTTTGGAAAGCTTGGCCAACGACGCCATCCCGCTGCCCGTTCTAGCCAACAGTTCGAAACGAACGGCTCCGGCCGAACCCGATCGCACTCGGGTCAAGGCCATGGCCTCCAGGCAGTCGGACGGAAGAAGCGATGAAGGAGATTCGACATATAGAAGACCTTCGGATTTCAGTCGAGAGAGCGCTGCGGCGACAGCTTTTGTCTGTAGATCGGCGCTGAACGGCGGATCGATGATGATGAGGTCATACACCGTCTCTGTTCTTGCTAAAAAATCAAAAGCATCCGCAACATGAGCCGTCATCCCCCGAGGAGCCTTCAGCCGGGCAAGCGTTTCCCTGATCCCCCCGATACCCTTTCTGTTGACATCCAGCCAGTCCACGTGAGAGGCGCCCCGGCTCGCTGCTTCCAGTCCCATGGCGCCGGATCCCGCAAACATATCCAGGACTGCCCGGCCGTCGAGCGAGCCGAACAGGTGTCCGAGCCAGTCAAACACCGTCTCTCTTACGCGTTCCGACGTCGGCCTCAGCCCGTCAGCCTGTGCGACCGATATGACGCTTCTGCGCCAGATGCCCGATACAATTCGCACCGATCCCGAACCCCTTGCAGGCGTCGTCGTTGCTAAACTTGAGGTACTTGCGCCTTTGCGCCTCATATTGTTACGAACTGCCATTAAAACTCTAACTATGTCCGGATCTTCCGAGGGATGGTTTTCCCGCCTCAAAAACGGGCTCGCCCGAACCCGCGTCAACATCGTCGGCCTTTTCTCCGGCGGCGTGATTGATGAGGATTTCCTTGAAGAGCTCGAATATGCTCTCATCACAGCCGACGTCGGCGTTCAGACGTCGTCCCGTATCCTACAACGTTTGCGCGACACCATTAAGCTCAAGGGCCTGAAAACTCAGGACCAGGTCCGCCTGGCTCTCCGCGATGAAATCGTGAGTCTGCTTCGGCCGGCTGAACAAACTCTTGACATTGATCGCGCCAAGCCGCTCGTCATGATGATGACCGGCGTCAACGGTGCCGGCAAAACGACCTCTATCGGCAAAGTTTCCAAATACCTCGCCTCACGCGGCAAATCAGTTCTGCTGGCCGCGGGTGATACTTTCCGAGCCGCAGCTCGGGAACAGCTTGCGGTATGGGGAGATCGCAATAAGGTTGAAGTGATTGCTCAGCAGGGCGGCGATCCGGCAGCTGTCGTCTTTGACGCGGTGAGTGCCGGCAAAGCGAGAGGCATTGACGTGGTCATTGCCGATACTGCCGGCCGCCTTCCCACTCAGGTCAATCTGATGGAGGAACTTCGCCGCATCCGCCGTGCTCAGGAAAAAGCACTGCAGGGCGCTCCTCACGAAGCGATTCTGGTCGTCGACGGCACCAACGGACAGAATGCACTGACACAAGTGAAAGCGTTTGATGCAGCCGTCGGTCTGACGGGTCTCATCATCACGAAGTTGGACGGCACCGCCAAAGGCGGGGTGCTTGTCGCGATTACTCAGATGCGTCCCGACAATCCTCTGCCCATTTACTTCATCGGCGTCGGAGAGGCCATCGACGATCTGCAGCCCTTCAATGCCGTTCAGTTTGCCAACGCTCTTGTGGGACTTGACCCTCAGACACCGGCGAGCGAAGAGTCCGACTGATTTTTCCAATATCAAACCCGTCTCTGCTTTTTTAGGAATTTCATCATGCTTTTAGGCGCAGTCGATCTCGGCAGCAACAGCTTCCGCGTTGAAATCGGCAAAGTCGAAGACGGCCGAATCGTTACCCAAAGCTATTGGAAGGAAACCGTACGTCTGGCCGCCGGTTTCGACAAATCGGGAGCCATCACTCCTGAAATGCAAGAACGTGCGCTGGCTGCGCTTTCGCGCTTTCGCGAAAAACTCGCAGGATTGCCCCAGACTCAGGTGCGTGCCGTCGGTACACAGGCTCTTCGAGTTGCGAAAAACTCAGAAGAATTTCTTCAGAAGGCAGAAGCGGCCCTTGGGTATCCGATCGACATTCTGAGCGGTCACGAAGAAGCCCGCCTGGTCTTCAAAGGCTGCGCCCATACGCTTCCGCCCTCCGACAAACGCCGCCTCATTGTCGACATCGGCGGAGCAAGTACCGAGTTCGTCATCGGCCGAGGTCTGGATGCAGAACGCTATGAGAGCTTTCATGTCGGATGCGTCAACACGTCGCTTCGTTTTTTCCAAAATGGGGAAATCACTGCCGAGAAGCTCAACAAAGCCGTCGTCGCCTGTTCTGCAGAATTTGCCGAAGGAGCAGAGAAATTCGGGCCGAAACAGTTTGACGAAGCGTACGGTTCAGCCGGCACCTTCGGGGCCGTTTCGGAGATCTGCGTTGCACTCGGATGGAGCGACGGAGAAGTCCGCCCCGAGCATCTCTCCAAACTTCGGGACATGCTGGTGAAAGCCGGCGATATCGAACATATCCGATTTGCCGGTCTCAAGCCCGAACGCCGTGAGGTCATCGCGGGCGGCTTGGCCGTTCTCTCCGCCGTCTTCAAGACGCTCGGCATCAAATCCATGCGGACAGCCGCCGGCGCTCTTCGCGTCGGTCTGCTGTACGAACAGCTCGGCATCGTTCAGGATCGAGACACCCGTGATATTTCCGTCGAAGCCCTGATGAAGGCATCAGGACTCAATCTTCCTCAGGCCGCCCGTGTTGCCGATCTGACTATCGAATTGCTGCGTCTATTTGCGCCATCGAGCGAAGTGCCCGATATCAAGCGCATCCGATGGGCTGCCCTGCTTCATGAAGCCGGTACGTTCATCTCCACCAGTCGTTATCACCGTCACGGAGCCTACATCGTCGAAAATGCCGATCTTCCCGGATTCACACGGACCGACCAGCAGCTGATGGCGCAATTCGTCCTCGCTCAGCGAGGCGGACTCGGCAAAGTGGAAAGTATGCTCAAGAACGATCTGCGTGCCCGTCAAGTACTGGCGCTTCGTCTCGCTGTCCTTTTCGCACATGCCCGCCAGCCCGTCAGACTGCCCCTCATGTCGCTGTCCAAAAACAGCGGCCTGACCCTGTCTATTGAGCAGACTTGGCTTGACGATCATCCGCTTACAGCCTACTTGCTTCAGCAAGAATGCGAGCTCTGGACCCGTTTCGGACGCCGCATTTCACTCAAGGCTCTCAGCTGAACGCCGACATGTCCGACTCGCCCCTCATCGAACTCCGCAGCGTCAGCCTGAACTACGGCAATCATGCGGCGCTTGACAGGCTGACACTGTCCGTCAGACGCGGAGAATTCGTCGTTCTCCACGGCAGCACCGGCTGCGGCAAGAGTACGGTGCTGCATCTGATTGCCGGCCTCATCAAGCCCAGTGAAGGTGAAGTCATCGTAGCCGGTGACCGTGTAGATCTTTTTGACGATGCTCAGCGCCGCTGGCTGCGCCGTTCCATGGGACTTATGATGCAGGAGGGGCAACTCCTTTCTGAGAGAAGCGTCATCGATAATGTCATGCTTCCCGCGCTTGCCGCTGATGAAGCCATTTCCGAAGCCAAACGCCGAGCATTTCTGGCCCTCGGCAAGTGCGGTATCGCAGACCTGGCAGAGATGAAGCCTCGAACACTCTCTGCCGGACAGAGGCAGCTGGTTTGTCTGGCCCGTGCCGTCGTCAACCGCCCGGTACTGATTCTTGCCGACGAACCTGTGGCTCATCTCGATGAAACCAATGCCGACACGCTGGTTAATCTCCTCGGTGCCTTTTCCTCTGCCGGCGTAACGGTTATCGTTGCAACTCATCAGCATCTGGCTCCGGAAAACTGCCGTTCCCGTGAAATCACGATGCATGCACCAACCGGGAGAATGCCGTGAGTTTTTTATCCTCCCGCCGTTGGGCACTCTCTGAAACCTTCCGGGGACTCTTTGAAAATAAAGGGCTTTTCGCGCTGGGTACCTTGCTTTCCGCGCTTGCGCTGTCAGTGCCACTCTTTATCTCAACGATTTTCTACGAACTCGCCGAACCTCTTCGTCAACTTCCTACCTCGGTGGAAATCAGTGTTTTTACGAAAGAACGAACGGATACGACTGCTCTGACCAACAGGATCCGGAGGATTTCTACCGTAGAGAATATTCGTCTCATCGGTCGGGAAGAGGCCATGAAGAGTCTTAACGACCAACTCGGCATCAAAAACCGAACAATTGAACATAATCCTCTGCCTGATATTCTGATCGTCACCCTCGACCCGAGTGCGACCCGGCCGGAAGCTGACTCTGCAGCAGAGGCGATTGAACAGCTTCCCGGCGTCGATATGATCGCCTATGAAGCCTCCTGGAGAGAAAAGCTCCAGGCGGTCTCGCTTGCAGGGCAGACTACGGTAATCTGCCTTGGCGTTGTCGTGCTTGCTCTCGTCATTTTGGTACTGGCAGCCGCCATCCGCATGACTACGCTTTCTGCAATGCCTCAGATGAGGGCACTGTACCTCTTCGGAGCCTCGCCGTCCTTTGCCATGCGTCCTTGGGCTTGGAGAGGTTTTCTTCTGATGGCCGTTGCCAGTCTCGGAGCCATCGGCATCACTCAGGCCGGTCTCATGATGCTTCGTCAGCCGATGGCGACTATCAACCGGCTTTACGGCATTCAGCTCGAACTGACGCTCCCTGAAGCAAGTTGGTGTATCGGATTTGTAATTATCTGCAGTCTTGTCGGATACATTGTTTCTGTTCTTGCAGCTCAGGATTCCTGGAAAAAGGCTCAGCACTAGAATCGGTGCTACCATAATGCCCTTTCCTTATCCGACAGCACCCTGACATGACCGATAAACCGAAAACCGGTTCCACGAGCACCGCTCTCGTTGCCTACAAGGCGCCGTCAGTGCCCGCGCTTGTCGGCCCTCTGGGTGACCTTGAAGCGTTCATGAGGGCCGCCGAACGTGCGCCCGTTCTCACCGCCGAAGAAGAACGATCTCTAGCCCTGCGCCTTCGCGACCATAATGACGTGGAAGCGGCGCAGATGCTGATCATCAGTCATCTGCGTCTGGTGATTTCTATCGCTCGAGGCTTCCTCGGCTACGGCCTCCCCTATGCCGACCTTATTCAGGAAGGAAATATCGGACTGATGAAGGCCATCCGTCATTATGATCCCGATCGGGGTGCGCGTCTGATGACATTTGCTGTTCACTGGATCAAATCGGAGATTCAGGAATACATCATCCGAAATTGGCGCATCGTCAAACTCGCTACAACTAAAAACCAACGAAAGCTTTTCTTCAATCTCCGTCAGATGAAGGACGACTCTCAGCTTGCCTTGACCAACCAGCAGGCAGAACGCATTGCTCTTACTCTTGACGTCAAACCGAAGGAAGTGTTGGAAATGGAAGAGCGGATGTACGGTCAGGAAACAAGCCTTGACACACCTTCCTCCTCGGATGACGACGGCGACAACGCCTTCACCCCTGCCGACTGGCTCAGCCGTGAAAGCGATGAGCCCGAGGTCATTATGGAAACCGAAGACAAGCGCAGGCTGGAAGGGGAAGGTCTGCACATTGCTCTGAAATCCCTCGATCCTCGAAGCCGACGAATCATTGAGGCTCGCTACCTGCATTTGGACCGGGAAGGCAATGCCAAACCCGTCACACTTCAAGAACTTGCAGGAGAGCTCGGCATTTCAGCCGAACGAGTCAGACAGATTGAAAAACTGGCGCTTCAGAAAATGCGCTCGGTTCTGGCTCAGGCTCATTTCTCCGACTGAAAGCGATCCCATTATGTTCAACGTCGTTTTGGTTCGTCCTGAAATTCCGCCCAACACGGGCAACGTCATTCGTCTATGCGCCAACACCGGTTCGACGCTGCATTTGATCAAGCCTCTGGGCTTTAGTCTCGAAGACAAGCATATGAAACGGGCAGGTCTCGACTATCACGAGTACGCCACTGTTCGTGTGCATGAATCGTTTGAGGAATTTCTCAAAACAGAAGCGCCCGATCCGGAACGCATGTTTGCCATGACCACGAAGGGGTCTCAACCATTCGCCGATGTGACTTTTAAACCCGGAGACTGGTTCCTGTTCGGTTCCGAAGGATCAGGCCTGCCCGATGATATCCGCAATCGTTTCCCGGAAAAACAGCGCATCAGACTGCCGATGATGCCGAACAACCGCAGTCTCAATCTGAGCAATACCGTTGCTGTAACGGTCTTTGAGGCCTGGAGACAAAACAACTACGCGGGCGGTGTCTGAGAGCGAGCATCCCCGCCCGATGCTCAGATTTCGCGGTCGATGCGGTGTTCGATTGCGTAGATGGCGGCCTGCACACGGCTGGTCAGACCGAGTTTGCGCAGAATACTCTGCACATGCACCTTGACTGTACTTTCCGCCAAATTGAGAGCACGTGCAATCTCCTTGTTCGACACGCCTTTGGAAAGCCAGGCAAGGGTCTGACGCTCACGACGGGTAAGAACAGCAGGCTCCGCACCCATTGTGCGGTTGCGTACGCCGTCCGGCTCCGCCAGACGGCTTACGAACTTCGTCATCATCTGAGGTGAAATCACGCTTTCACCGTTATAGGCCGAACGAATCGCCCGCAACAGGAAATCCTGATCGATTTTTTTGAGCAGATACCCTCGGGCTCCGAGCTTCAGGCATTCTCCGAGAGTTTCACAGTCTTCACTGACTGTGAGCATCAGCACCGCCAAATCTGGGTGTGTTTCTCGAATCTGAGCCAGAGCTTCATGACCATCCATGCTCGGCATATCAACGTCAAGCAGAACAACATCAGCCTCAACCTGTTCCACGAGCTTGACGCCTTCCAGACCGTCGCTTGCCTCCCCGACCACTTCGAAGTCAGGCTGACGCTGCAAAAGTGCCTTAACGCCAGTACGGAACAAGGTATGGTCATCAATTAGCAAAATACGGATGGCATGCATAATTTTTCTCGCTTTACTCGGGAATCACATTCGTCCTGTTAAGAGACGCCCCTTTGGGTGTTGATGACATCGCCCTTCATTGTAGCAACTACAGATAAGACGACCGCCCCATACGGAAAAAGCAGCCCGCCGGCTGCTTTTTCTCTCCGCTGAATCCGGCAGTATCAGACTCAGTTAGTCTGAGCCTGGGCCTTAGCCGCTTCGGCTTCAGCCTGAGCCTGAGCAAGGCGCTGCTGATACAGCACCTCAAAATTCACTTCAGGCAGATGAACCGGAGGCACATTCGCACGGGTCATCAGGTCTGCGAGGTTGGCGCGCAGATACGGATAAACCATCGTCGGGCAGATCACATTCGTCACGTGCTGCATAGCTTCGTCAGGAATGCCGTGAATGGCAAAAATACCCGACTGCTTGCCCTCGACAAGAATGATGGCCTTTTCCGCAGCCTTGACCGTGATGGTTCCGCGAACCGTCACATCCCAAAGCGCTTCAGCGACAGGACGCTGGCTCACTTCAAACTGAATATCAACCTGCGGGCTCTCCTGCTGCGCCTGCATCAGGATTTCGGGCGCATGCGGCATTTCGAGAGAAGCGTCCTTCAGATAGCAGCGCTGCAGCTGGAAAATGGGCTGAGGTTCGCCGGCCTGCTGAGGCTGCTGATTGTCCTGGGTCTGGGCGTTTTCGTTTTCGGCCATGTCTGTATTCCTTAGGACGGATGCCTGAGGCATCCGGATAAAAAAGCGAAAGTGCGTCTGAAGTGCACTTTCTTTCTATATGGGGACGGTCTTCCGTTATTCAAGCGGCATCTTTGCCTGACGCCAGCCGAGCAGGCCTTGTTCAAGGATTGAGACATCCTTGAAGCCAACGCCTCGAAGCAACTTGGCAATAGGACGGGAACCGCCTCCCGTCTGATCCACGAGCAAAACCGGACGGTTCTTATCCAACTGTCCGAGAGCATTCTGAATATCAGAAGCCGGCAGGTTAATCGAGTTAGGTATATGGCCCTTCTTGAAATCCGCCGCCTTGCGCACGTCAACAACCTGAGCATTGTGACGATTAATCAGCTGCGTCGCTTCAGCGGGACCGACTTCAGGTCCGAAGCGCTTGCGGTTGAACACCGGCAATGCGAGACCGGCGGCTGCCACTGCGATCACGGCCAGAAGCAGGCTGTTGTCAATGAGAAACTGCATCATTTTTGGTCTTTCTTATGTCGTCTGTTAAACCGCCTCATGCAGAGACTGCTTCAGAAGGCAGCTCCTCAGCGGACAGGTCAATTCTTAATTGTAGTCGAGACCCGGACAGTGCGTGCATGCTTCTGAAGTTTGCCGTTATGATGAGAGTATCGGCCGTCGGTCCGTCCGCCCGATCCTTCATTCGGATTCTGTCGTGAAGCGCCACCCTTTCCTTCCTCTTATCGCTTTGTGCTTGTGCTCGCTGATGCTGGCACCAACGCTCTCTTTTCTGCCGATTTTCAGCAATGAGGCACATGCAGCGGCTCAGGATACTGATAAAGTCCGCAAAAGCGAAGCGACAGCACGCGAGAAAAAACGTGTTGAAGGCGAACGCGCCAGTGTCGAGCAGAGACTGAACACACTGCAGGCCGAACTTCAGGCAAAGGAAGCGCGAAGCGAAGAGGCAAGTCAGGCCCTCAAAAATGCCGATCTCGCTATCTCTACGGCAAATCGCCGCCTTCGGGAACTCCGTCAGGAACGTCATCAGGTTGAAGAGGAGCTGCGGCGTCTGCGGCGCAGTGATTCAGTCGTCACAGGCAGTCTGCGCGACGCTGAAAAAATCATTGCGCAGATTGCACGCGCCCAATTCGTCAACATGCAGCGAAGCGTCTGGCAGGACTTCATCGCAGGTATCAATCCCAATTCTTCGGCGGGAGACGCGGGCAAGCTCCGATATCTCGCCCGAGCCCAGACGCGTGCGGTCGAAGAATTGGAAAACCAACAGGCGGGCATTCGAAGCGTCTCAGAGGAACGGCTGAAACAAAGCCGCGAACTTGCCAGAATTCAGAAAGAAGAAGAATCGGAACGCAAAGATCTTCTGAAAGAAAAGCGCGACAGACAGCAAGCACTCGGGCAGCTTCAGTCTGAAATTCGGACGCAGCAGGCCAGTATTGAAAAACTGAAGAAAGACCAGGCAAGACTCAGCAGTTTGGTGTCAGCCATTGATGCGCGTCTTGAAAAAGAACGACGTCAGGAGGCGGAAGCCGCCAAGCGTCAGGCCGCTGCCGGAGCCAGGAAGAATCAGCAGGCCAAGGCTCCTTATGTTCCTAAAAGCGGAGCTTTCGGGAAACTCAAGGGCAAGCTTACCCGTCCCGTGAAGGGACGCATGACAGGCTCTTTTGGCAATGCCCGGCCTGACCAACCGGGTGCCGTGTGGCAAGGCCTCCAATTCCGAGCTCAGGAAGGAGCCGAAGTCTATGCCTGTGCTCCAGGTAAAGTCGTATTCTCAGACTGGCTGAGAGGCTTCGGCAATCTGATCATCATTGATCACGGCAATACCTATATGTCGATTTACGCCAACAATGAAGCTCTCTTCAAGAATGTCGGAGACATCGTTAAACAAGGCGAAACAATTAGCTCCGTCGGCTCCTCGGGAGGGGTCGGCGAGCCTGGCTTATACTTTGAGCTCCGTTACAAAGGCAAGCCCATTAACCCTCAACCGTGGCTCAGTCAGCGCTGACTCGGCCGTTTTCCCCCCTCATGAAGGCACTGCCCCTTACTAACAATAAGTCATGACCACATTCCGCTCTCTTGCTCTTGTCGGCGCCGGCCTCTGCGCGGGCGTTCTTTCGACGATCGGCATCGACGCCTACGCTGAAAAGCAGTCCTCGTCCCTGCCTCTGATGGAAATTCGTCAATTCACCAGCGCCTTCAACGCCATCAAGGATTATTACGTTGATGATGTCAGTGACGCCAAGCTTCTCCAGTCCGCCGTTGAGGGCATGGTCAGCGGGCTTGATCCTCACTCAAGCTTCCTTGACGTGAAGGGATTCAAAGACATGAATGAAAGCACGCAGGGCTCGTTCGGCGGTCTGGGGCTGGAAGTGACCAAAGACACCGCCGGCGTTCGCGTGATTTCTCCGATTGACGATACGCCTGCAGCCCGGGCCGGTATGCGTGCCGGCGACATTATTACTCGCATTGACGGAAAATCCGTTAGCGACATGTCTCTGTCCGCCGCAGTCAAACTGATGCGCGGCGAACCCGATACAAAAATTGAATTGATCGTAGCCCGCAAGGGCGCCAACAAACCTCTGACTTTCTCCTTAACCCGTGCCATCATCAAGACTCAGTCTGTCAAGATGAAGGAACTCGGTGAGGGCCTCGGCTATATCCGTATTTCTCAGTTCCAGGAACGTACTGCGGAAGATCTGGCCAGCTACCTCAACAAACTCCAGAAGGCGGGGCATCTCAAAGGTCTTGTGCTTGACCTCCGCAACGATCCGGGCGGACTGCTTCAGGCTGCGATCGGTGTTTCCGCCGCATTCCTTCCCGCCGGCGCCGAAGTCGTCTCTACCAAGGGCCGCACCCCTCAGTCTGACTACGTCTTCAAGGCCGTCGAAACGGATTATCGTTCCGGCAATGCCGTTAAAGCGCTCGCCAATCTGACAGAAAATGCGAAGTCTGTCCCTATGGTTGTGCTTATCAACTCCTCGTCTGCCTCGGCGTCCGAAATCGTCGCCGGAGCACTTCAGGATCATAAGCGCGCCACGATCATGGGGGACCGATCGTTCGGCAAGGGCTCTGTTCAGACGATTCTTCCGATGTCCTTCGGGGACAAAACCGTTGGCGTCAAACTGACAACTGCACGCTATTACACGCCTTCCGGCCGATCCATCCAGGCTCGAGGCATCACCCCTGACGTCTATATTGATGACACCCCCAATGGCAACTACCCCTCTTTCCAGATCCGCGAGGCCGATCTAACGCATCACCTGCAGAATCAGGAAGATAAGGGTGACGAAGAAGAGACCCTGAAGGATCTTCCTTTTGATGGCGATGAAACCGAAACTCCCGACTATCAGTACATGTTCGGCGATGAAAAAGACTGGCAGCTTCGTCAGGCCGTCAACTATCTGAAAGGCGAACAAGTCGTATCCTCTCAATATCGAGGGAAGCCTCGTGACGTTGTGAAAAAGCTGAAGGCTGCTGAAGCAGAAAAGAAGGCAAAAGCCAAAGAAAACGGGGACTCTGACAAGGACAGCACCCCCAAAAAAGCCTCCGACGAATAATCTCTCTCAAGAAAAATCCCCGCCGAGCGGGGATTTTTCATTCTTGTTCAGGCGAAAAAGATCTCCAGAGACGAGGAACCTATCTGATTAGGACGCTCCTTCAGACCGGAAAGAACAAAGCGCTGCCACTGTCCGATAACATAGGACAGCGCGAGTGCCGACCGGCCCGATGCGTTGAAGTCCGCCGGCAGTTCATGCTCGGCAATCGCCTTCCTGAAAGCCTGTTTGATCCCTAATTCATAGCTGGCAAAAAGCCGGCGAACCCGCTCTGTAAGCTTAGGATTCTCATAGACCAGCGCCTGCCCGGTCAGAATCCGAGCGAGCCCCGGATTGGCATCGGCGAAGTCAAGCAGAATGATGATCATTGTTCGTACCTGCTCTTTGCCGCTCATGCCTTCAGTCTCTCTGACCTGAGCGAACAGGTCGGCCAGAGACTCCTCAATAAAGTCAATCAGAGCGTTGTACATCGCTGCCTTCCCGGAAAAATGACGGTAAAGCGCAGCTTCACTCAGTCCCAGCGAGGCAGCCAAACGCGCTGTTGTGACCTTTTCAAAATCGGGTTCCTGCAGCATGGAAGCAAGCGCCTGCAGGATTTCAGCTCGACGTGCTCCGCGAGAACGGTCGCTTTTCAAGGTAGCCTGAATGACTTCGGACATGATGGAGAAAATCACAGATAGAAATTTTGGAACTTTACCTCAAATTCGCGCTCACAGCTTGGGCGCGAAAGGAGCCCAGGCCGCAGGCCTGCCCGACTGGGAAAGAAGCGCAGAAAATGCCGCTTCCTCATTCAGCAGACGGACCGCGGTCTCCCCTAAAGAAGCCCTGAGAAGTGAAAGCATCACACTGCGCCATCCCCCGGTCTCAGGTTCGTATACGGCCGTACCTGCCTCGTCAGACAGCCCTGCAAGTTTCTTTGCCACAGACACGGCATCGTAGTAGCCTCCCTCGGCGTCGGCAAGACCGAATTTCACTGCCTGAGATCCCATCCATACTCTCCCCTGAGCCACACGCTCAACATCCTCATCCTTCATATTCCGGGAAGTACAGACAAAGCGTTTGAAATCTCTGTAGGTTCGGTTGACGCCTCCGTCAATAAGGCTCATTTCCAACTCGGAAGGCGCGGCAGCCGGATTCCCCAGATCTGCAAGCGGTGTTGTCCTATACCCTCCCCTTCCGATACCTAGACGGCCCCGAAGCGTCTCTGCATGAAAACTCATAGCGAAGACGCCGATTGAACCGGTCACAGAGAACGGATCAGCGATGATACGGTCTCCCGCCGTTGCGATCCAGTAGCCGCCCGAAGCTGCGGCATCTCCCATCGAAATCACGACGGGAATCTGACGAACTTTTTTAAAGGACTCCAGCCGAGCACGAATCATTTCAGCGGCAAGAGCATCGCCGCCCGGGCTGTTGACGCGCACGACGAGCGCACGCACATTCGGATCTTGTTCGGCTTCATCGATCAATGCTCCTATGCCTTCCGGCGTCATGCCTCCCATGCCGGGCGCTGAAAGGATTTCACCCTCCGCGATCACAACGGCTACCCCCGGCTCTGCCAACGGCAGCTCCGGATAAGCGCTCAGATAATCCTGAGAATCCACAACCTTCAGATCCGCAGGCTTGCCGGTTGCCGTGTATTCCACAGCAAGTGCATTCTCAAATTCCTCGCGGGTCTCTAAAGCATCGATCAATCCGTTTTCCAAGAAGAAAAGAGGAAGTGTGCGCTCACTTTTAATAGCCTCGGGAAGTTTTTTGAGCAAAGTCTGGACACTGCCCTCAATCAGTCCTCGGCGATTTTCGAGATCCGCGGAAATGCCCTTCCAGGCTTCATCCATCCATATCTTCTGAGCAGCCAGATTTTCCGCCGAGGGCTTTTCCGACGTCAGGATTTCCGGAGCACTTTTGAAAGCGCCGGCACGCCGTACTTCCACATCGATGCCCAACCGCGACATCACCGATCCCCAGTAAAGCGACGTAGAAGAAAGACCTTTCAATATCACGTCGCCCATCGGATGAACGCCCGCATGATCGGCATGGGCGGCAATCAAGTACTGAGCCTGAGTATAGGAACTGTCCCATACCCAGACTTTTTTGCCGGAGGTACGGCGATAGTCATCAATTGCCGCTCCGATTTCTCGAATTGCAGCCATTCCTGCGCCGTCCATCTGATCAAGCATCAGAACAACACCCGCAATGCGGGGATCCGATTTTGCCGCCCTCAGTGCGTCCAGCACGTCGCGCAGTCGAGTGACGGGCGCTTTTTCAACACCGGCGGCACTCAGAAAACGAATCTGGGGAGCATCACTGCCCGCCTCAGTAATACTCCCGGCGATATCGACTCGAAGCAGCGTTCCCTGCTCTACTTCGATCGGTTTCAAATTCATCCAACCCCAAACCAGGATTGTCAAAATAATGCCGAAAAAGAATAGGTTCAGAATAACCCTTCTCAAACCGTCGAAAAGACGGCCAATTTGCAGAAGACGTGAAAGCATACGGTCTCACTTCAAAATTTCAGACGGGACAGTTCTCTGATATGGGGAACCGCGGCATTGACATATGCGAGCCGCATAGGATTGCGAAGACGGCCGTTGCGCTGCCGATAGCCGAAACACCAAACCGTTTTCAGGCCGAGCGCGTGCGCACACTTCAGATTCATCAGGCTGTCGTCAACAAGCACGGCATCCTGAGGTTTGACGCCGAATCGACGGCATGCCTTCAGGAGCATCAGAGAATCCGGCTTCGGACGCCAGCGCCCAAGAGCATGCATATCCGTACTCGTTATTGTGCCGTCGAAAGCATGCGTCAGGCCCAGCCGTCTCAGGACTGCCTCGGCATAGGTTCTGGGACCGTTGGTGAACAAAACCTTTCGACCGCTGAGGCGCGAAATATCTGCCTCAGGAGATCCTGAAAAACGGATGAAGGGCGACGGATCGAAATCATGAGCTGACTTCAGAAAATCTCTAGGATCAATATCATGATGCAACCAGAGACCGAGGAAAGTTGCTCCGTATCTGCTCCAGTAAGCCGTACGAATGGCCGACGCAGCTTCATCCGTCAAAGCCAGCTCCCGGCAGATGTATGCATTCATGCGCAGATGAATAGCGCGCAACATCCCGGCCGATGCCTCAAAAAGCGTATCGTCCAAATCCATCAGCCAAAGAGCAGGCGCAGTCTTCATCGCACAGAAAGTCAAAATAAAAACTCGGCAACAGTCAGCCCGCTGCCGGGCAGTCCGTCGCCGAGTTTACAGCGGCAGGCCAAAAAAGTCTGCCGCGAAGCGCAATGCGATTTGCTCAGTCGCCGTACATCTTCTGCTTGAGCTCACGGCGCTGCTGGGCCTCGAGCGACAGCGTCGCCGTCGGACGAGCAAGCAAACGGGCCACCCCAATCGGATCCCCCGTTTCTTCGCAGTAGCCGTACTCACCGTCTTCGATACGCTTGAGCGCAGCCTGAACCTTCTTCAGAAGCTTGCGCTCACGATCACGCGTACGCAGCTCGAGAGCATGTTCCTCTTCGATCGTCGCACGGTCGGCCGGATCCGGCACAACGGTTGTCTCACGAAGATTCACTGTCGTCTGATCGGCATTGGCACGCAGCTCGGCCTCCATGCTCTGGAGGCGCTGCTTGAAAAAGGCGAGCTGACGCTCATCCATATAGTCGTCGTCCGACATCTTGAGGATCTCGTCAACGGTCAGAAGCTTCTTCGTGCCCATAATGTCTCTTCTTTCTCAAAAATTCATCATCCGCCGTCATCGGACGGCGGCAATCTGCGAATATGGCTTTATACAGGAAATCTTTCTGCTTTGCCAGACATCGGGCTGACTTTTACTCAGCAAAATCCCTCAGAGGCAGGCGAAGTCTGTTTTCTCTCAAGCCAGGCAGGTGGTCAGTCCCCGGCGAATTGCTTCCTCCGGAAGATTACGACCGATGAAGACGATCTTCGAGCTAGGCTTGCGATCACCCCACGGCCCCAGAACATCGCTCACTGCCAGCATGTGGACTCCCTGGAAAACCACACGCCGATCCGTCCCCTGCAAATACAAAACCCCCTTGTATCTGAGCATATCCTGACCGTAGACGCTGGTCAGCGAGGCGATATATCGCTCGAGCTTCATCGGATCAAACGGACGGTCCGTCTCATAAATGAACGAATGAATATCGTCATTATGATGATGGTGATGATGGTCATCATTGAAGAAGGCCGGATCCACGTCCAGAACATCGTTCATATTGAAGCCCGTAATGTTCAACACCTCTTCCACCGGGCAATCGCCCATGTTGACTCGTCGAATCGGGGCGCGGGCATTCATCTGACGCAGGCGCGCCTCGATCTGATTTGCTTCTTCAGAAGAGCAGAGATCGGTCTTTGTCAGCAGGATGCGGTCGGCAAAGCCTACCTGATCGCGAGCGGCTTCCTCTTCATCCAGAGTCTGGTTGCCGTATTTCGCATCAACAACCGTCACCACGCCGTCAAGGCGGAAAAAGGCGGCCACGGCATCATCCATGAAAAAGGTTTGCGCAACCGGCCCGGGATTGGCAACGCCGCTCGTCTCCAACACAACATAGTCGAAGTCGACTTTCCCTTTTTCACGCTGAATGCGCAGATCCGTCAGCACACGCGAAAGATCGCCTCGAATCGTGCAGCAGACGCATCCGTTGTTCATATTGACGATCTGCTCCTTATTGCTCGTAATGATCAGATCGCTGTCAATATTTTCCTTACCGAATTCATTTTCAATGATCGCAATCCGGTGATGATGATTTTCACGGAGAATGCGATTGAGCAACGTCGTCTTACCCGCACCGAGAAAACCGGTCAGGATTGTGACCGGAATTTCCGGTTCCTGTTCTTCTACCATCATGGTCTGTATATCCTATGTCAGAAGAAAAAGCGCGGGATTTAAGCCGCGCTTTTTCATTTATCCGTCAGTCTACTACGCTTCAGGGACGAACAAGCAGATGGAGCCCCTTCAGATATTCACCCTCAGGATAGGTCATGAGAAGCGGGTGGTCAGTGCCTCCTCCGAAACGACCGACTGCCCAGGCATCGACATGCGCATCAAATACCGCACCAGCCACGATCTTCTGAAAAAGATCCACATCCACTGCACCTGAGCAGGAAAATGTGAACAGTTGTCCGCCCGGCATCAGAAGCTTCAAACCGTTGAGATTGATATCTTTGTAGGCGCGTGCCGCGCGTTCAACGTGATGATGATTCGACGCGAATTTGGGAGGATCCAAAATCACCAAATCGAATTTTTCCCCTGCATCACGCAGTTTTCTCAAATACGTGAACACGTCCTCGCAGACAAATTTCGCACGATCCCCCTCAAAGCCGTTGCGCTCAGCATTAGCCTTGGCCATATCAAGCGCCTCCTGAGAAGAATCAACGGACACAACTTCTGCTGCGCCCCCTTTGAGAAGGGCTAACGAAAAACCGCCTGTATAACAGAAACAGTTAAGCGCCCTCATTCCGCGACCGTGCTCTCTAAGAAAATCAGCGGCAACTTTCTGAGCCGTCAAACGGCTTTCACGTTGGTCCACATAAAAACCGGTTTTGTGTCCAAGACGGACATCAACGCCGTAGCGAACGCCGTCCTCTACACATTCAATGGCCGCAGGGGGCTCCTCGCCGCGCAGAAGCTCACTGCGCACCGACAGTCCCTCACGCTGACGGGTAGCCGCATCCGAGCGATCAAAAATACTCTTGGCGCCGGTAATCTCCATCAGCAGATCCGCAATCATTTCACGATGGGCTTCAACACCAGCCGCCTGAAACTGCGTGACCAGATAATCACCATAGCGGTCGACGATCAACCCCGGAAGACCATCCGCCTCACCGAAAACCAACCGAATTGCCGTGGTTCGAGATTCGAGCGCTCGACGGGCCTCAACAGCCTGACGGAGTTTCTTTTCAAACCATGCATCCGTGATGGTTTCCTCCTCACGGAAAGACCAGCAGCGAGCTCTCAGTGTAGAAGCGGGTGAATAAGCCGCCCAGGCAAGAAAACGACCGTCAGCAGACACAATTCGAACCGTCTCACCCGACTGAGGTTTGCCGGTCACTTTGTGGATCGCCGTGTCATAAACCCAAGGATGGCGTCTCAGGAGAGAACGTTCCTTGCCTTTTTTCAAAATGACATCAATCATGAGTTAAATATTCCGGAAGAGTAATAGTGCCTCTGAATACCGTGACCGCTGGACCGGTCAGATAGACCCTGGCATGAGAATCCTTCAGACCGTCCCATCGGATAGTCAGTGTTCCGCCTCGAGCTTCGAGCGTTACCTCCGAATCAAAATACCCGCGGCGAATTCCCTCGACGACAGCAGCGCAGGAGCCGGTTCCGCAGGCAAGGGTTTCTCCCGCACCGCGCTCCCAGACTCGGAGTCTTGCCTGTGTTCGGCTCACAGCCTCCAAAAAACCGACATTGACTCTGGCCGGGAATGCGCTGCAGTGCTCCATAGCCGGACCGACAGTATCTACCGGGGCATCGTCAACGCTGTCCACCACAATTACGGCATGCGGATTCCCCATCGAGGCCGTAGAAAAAGCCACACCGCCGCATTCGTCTGGAGCTCGGTAAACATCCGACAATCCCTGTTTTTCGGACTTGAGCCCGTCCGGCACAAAAGGAAGATCCTGAGGCTCGAATTTCGGCACTCCCATATCAACCGTTACACGGCCGTCCTCCGTGACCATCGGTTCGATCACCGCTTTCATCGTCTCAACGCGGATACGGCGTCTGTCGGTCAGCCCTTCCTCTCGAACGAATACAGCGAAACAGCGGGCTCCGTTGCCGCACTGCTCCACTTCGCCACCGTCACAGTTAAATATGCGGTAACGGAAATCCGTATCCCCACGTTGGGAGCGTTCGACCATCAGTACCTGATCGGCGCCAATGCCAAACCGTCTGTCAGCAAGAAATCGGATGAGTTCGGGAGTCGGCCGGATACTCTGTGAAATGCCGTTCAGCATCACGAAATCATTCCCCGCCCCCTGCATTTTCGTAAAGGAAAGCGTCTTCACTCAGTCGTCTCCTCTTGGTCAATAGATTGGAGTTTCTCCCTCGGGCCGCGTCTTAAACCTACGATGTACCCAAAGATACTGATCGGGATATGCTCGGATCCATTCCTCGAGCTCCTGATTGACTCTCAGCGTATCCGCCTCATAATCCGCAGTCGGGAAATTGTCCCACGGTTTGGAAATAATGACGTGATACCCGTTCTCCGTCATGGTCGCTATACACCAAAGTACCTTGGCCTTGGTCAGACGCGCCAACCGAGAAACCATCGGCAGCGTAGCTGCCTGCACGCCGAAAAACGGCACAAAAATTGAATTTTTGAGGCCGTGATCCATGTCAGGCAGATAATAAAAAGGAAGTCCTTCCTTCATCGCCCGCAGTACCGGACGAAGATCACTGGCGTTGCTTTTAGCGATCAGCACAGGGTTAGAGAAACGCAAGCGGCCCTGCAGTACCGCCTCATCCCAGGCAGGATTGCTCTGCTTTTGATACAGCGACACTCCGCGAACATAGGTATTCAGAGCAATCCCTGCAGCATCAAGCCCCGCAAAATGAGGGGCGACGACGATGACAGGCCGACCGTCTTTCATGTCCAACAGATTATCAAGTCCTTCAAAGGTTACAAACCGGCGGATTTCCTCCGCATCAGCCTCCCAAAGCGTTCCGTGGTCAATGGCAGCTCTTGCCAGACGAACATAAACACGGCGAGCCAAAGCCTTGCGTTCCTCCGGCGGCATCTCGGGAAAACACAACTGCAGATTGGTTTCTATGACATGACGACGCTTCGGAACCGCCAGCCAAAGCATCAGAGCAACTGTTCTGGCAAGTCGCTCTCGGGCGGGCATCGACAGCCCTTTCATTTTGCGAACCAGACGAATCCAAAGTCTTGCAAAGAAAATATTCATTTTCACATTCAGCCGGAGAGTTTTAGCTCTTTTTAGGATGGGCACCGGAAGGCACCTTATACCTGTTGTAACTCCAGGCATATTGTTCCGGCATACGCCGGATGATCTCTTCTATTTTGGCATTCATTGCACGGCAATCTTTTTCAAGATTTCCCGTCAACGCGTCCTCCCAGAGCTCGGCCTGCAACTCCCAGCCTCGGCTGCCGCGCCGTCCCCAGGCAAAAATCTTGATGGCATCAAATTGCTTGGCCACTCTCACCGGCAGCGTCATGGTATAAGCGGGCCTGCCGAAAAAGTCTGCCCAAACCCCCTCACCTTTTGATGGAACCTGATCCGGCAAAGCGCCGAAAGTATGACCGTCACGTAAATTTCGAATGATTCTCTTTACACCCGCGAGCGTCGTAGGACAAGCTTCAATGCCCGGCGCCTGACGGGCTTCGCCGACAATCTTTCTCAGAATATCTTTTTTCGGCGGACGATACAAAACTGAAATATTACGTCCGGTCTCTTTCCAGAAAGTTGCCGCCAACCATACCGGGAGTACTTCAAAGCAGCCAACATGAGGCGTCATGAAAACGATCGGTCTGCCGCTGACCATCGCATCACGCACCAGGGAAAGCGTCTCCTCTGAAACGCTCACGCGTTCGAGGACTGTCTCAGCCGGACGATACCAAACCCAGATGCTTTCCATCGCCTGACGCCCGGCATTGCGACCGACACGTTCAAACAGCGCTTTGTCGTCATATCCAGCCAGTTCGAGATTGTCATGGGTATGTTTGCGCAGCGACGGAGACAGCTTAAAGGCCAGTTCTCCGATGCCCGCGCCCATCACCTGCAGAACTCGAAGCGGAAGCATTGAGCAGAGCTTCAGCAGCCAGTACATATAGAGGCTCCGAAATCACCTTAACTAAATCTAGATATTTTATCGAAACCTTCTCCGACAGCTGGAAATCTTTCCGACCTTAAGCGTCCTGAAAGCTTGAAGATGCATAGTTACAGCAATTAAAGACTGAGGGGAAATCCCTCTTGTTTCTTCTGGCGAGGATCAGTTTGAGGCTGTATCATTCGCCAATCGCCGAGTTAACGAAGACAACTTGCGGGGCGACAAATACCGCTAAAGCGTCTGCGCAACTGACTGTTTGTCCATCACTTCTTGCGTTAGGCGCTGCCTTTGATTCATGCAAATTTTGGAGTATGGCGAATGGCCAGCGAATATCTTTTTACATCCGAATCCGTCAGTGAAGGTCATCCTGACAAAGTGGCCGACCAGATTTCGGATGCCGTTCTTGACGCCTGCCTGGAGCAGGATCCTCTGAGCCGCGTTGCCGCGGAGACCCTCTGCACCACCGGACTGGTTGTTCTTGCCGGTGAAATTACCACGAATGCCAACGTTGACTACATCGGCCTTACCCGCGATGTTCTCAAACGCATCGGCTACGACAATACCGAATATGGCATCGACCACAAAGGCTGCTCGGTACTCGTCGGCTACGACAAGCAGTCCCAGGACATCGCTCAGGGTGTTGATCATGCCTCAGACGACGAACTCAATCTCGGAGCCGGCGACCAGGGACTGATGTTCGGCTACGCCTGCGACGAAACCGCCGCGCTGATGCCTGCCCCGATTTATTACGCCCACCGTCTGGTGGAACGTCAGAGCCTCGTCCGCAAAAACGGGACCCTTCCGTTCCTGCGCCCTGATGCCAAGAGTCAGGTGACGCTGCGCTACCGTGACGGCAAGCCGGTCGGCTGCGACACGATTGTGCTCTCTACCCAGCATGCGCCGGAAATGTCCGATGGCAAGAAGATGAAGCCGGAATTCGTTGAAGCAGTCGTTGAGGAAATCATCCGTCCGGTAATGCCTGCCGAGTGGCTTCAGAACACTCGCTTCCTCATCAACCCGACCGGTCGTTTCGTGGTCGGCGGTCCTCAGGGAGACTGCGGTCTGACCGGTCGTAAGATCATCGTCGACACCTACGGCGGCTACTGCCCGCACGGCGGCGGAGCCTTCTCCGGCAAAGATGCCACCAAGGTCGACCGTTCTGCAGCTTATGCCTGCCGATACGTTGCCAAAAACATCGTTGCCGCCGGCCTTGCCCGTCAGTGCCAGGTTCAGGTTGCCTACGCTATCGGGGTTGCCGAACCGATGAACATTACCGTCTTTACCAACGGTACCGGCGTCATTCCCGACGACAAGATCGCTGAACTCGTTCGCGCCCACTTTGACCTGCGTCCGCGCGGCATCATCAAGATGCTTGATCTGCGCCGCCCGATCTTCTCGAAGACGGCTGCTTACGGTCATTTCGGCCGCGAAGAACCGGAATTTACGTGGGAAAAGACGGATAAATCTGAGATTCTCCGCGCCGCTGCCGGTCTCTGACCACCAGCCAGCCTGATCTACTGATTTCTAAAGCCGGCCGATCCGTCAGGATCGGCCGGCTTTCCCATTTTCCAAAGGCGGGTATGATTAATCATTGTCACAGCAGTCTTCAGAGACTGAACGCCCCCCTTTATTGTGCTGCATGTAAATTCGCCGGCTCCGCTGCCGCAGCCGGCCATTATGGAATTCCAGACAAAATGAAAAAACGAGTCCTCACCGGCATTAACACCACAGGCACACTGCATATCGGCAATTATGTCGGCGCCATTCGTCCGGCCATCCGCGACAGCCGCAATCCGGATGTGCAGAGCTTCTTTTTTATGGCTGACCTTCATGCGCTGATCAAATGCCAGGATCCCGATCGCATTGAACGCAGCCGTATGCAAATTGCCGCAACTTGGCTCGCTGCCGGGCTCAACCCCGATCATGTGGTGTTCTACCGCCAGAGCGATATCCCTGAAATTCCCCTGCTGAGCTGGATGCTGACCTGCTGCACTGCCAAAGGTCAAATGAACCGTGCCCACGCTTATAAAGCCGCAACTGACGCCGCCGTTGCCGCAGGCAAGGACCCTGATGCCGATGTATCCATGGGGCTCTTCTGCTATCCGATCCTCATGGCTGCCGATATTCTGATGTTCAATGCCAACGAAGTGCCCGTCGGGCATGACCAGCTGCAGCATCTTGAAATGGCTCGTGACGTCGCTACGCGATTTAATTATCTGTATGCCAAGCCCGATGAGCCCTTCTTCGTGATGCCTCAGGCCACCGGCGGCTCAGCCATCGAAGTCCTGCCCGGATTGGACGGCCGCAAGATGAGTAAGTCCTACAATAACGTGATTCCGCTCTTTGAAGGCGGACGCAAAGCACTCGATGAAGCCATCTCCCGTATTGTCACGGACAGCAAGCTTCCCGGAGAACCTAAGGATCCCGACAGCACCTCACTGACTGTCATCTATGATGCTTTCGCCACGCCTGAAGAATCAGCCGCCTTCCGGCAGTCTCTGAGAAATGGGCTGGGCTGGGGGGAA
The DNA here is from genome assembly GCA_034104065.1 of Sutterella sp. GTDB lineage: Bacteria > Pseudomonadota > Gammaproteobacteria > Burkholderiales > Burkholderiaceae_F > Sutterella. The sequence continues at coordinate 91,351 of JAXEEN010000126.1, read as the reverse complement.
GCCAAAAAACAGCTCGCTGATAAAATCGACGCAGAAATCGGCCCCATGAGGCAGCGCTATGAAGAGCTGATGGCTCATCCGGAACAGATTGAAGCTATCCTTCAGGCCGGTGCCTCCAAAGCCCGAGTCTACGCACAGGAACTCATCGCTAAACTCCGTTGGGCCGTCGGCCTTCGCAGTTTCCAAGCTCAGAAAACTGAGGACAAGCCTGCAGCAAAACTCAAAAAAACTTTGGCCGTATTCAAGCAGTTCCGCGAAAAGGACGGCCGCTTCTACTTCAAACTGGCATTCGAAGGCCGCGAACTCTTCGTGTCCGACGGATTTGACTCCGGTCGCGATGCTGGTCAGTGGGTCGGTCGCCTGAAAAAAGATCCTCAGGCCCTTGATCAGGCTCCGGTTCATCTCTGCGAAGGCATCACGCCTGAGGACGTCAGAGCCGCACTTGCGACTTTTGCCGAAGACTAATCCGAATCCTCATAATCCGAGGCGGCTTATCAGCCGCCTCTTTTGTTTGAAAGAGATCCGATGATTCGGTACTCCGTCACTACAGCATCCAAAGGTTGATCATAAGATTGAAACAGCGAATCAGGCACCCTCATTTCATCAAATGCCAACCCGATCACCGTCGGCCTTGCTGAACCGCATTGGACCAGATATTTATCAAAATAGCCTCCGCCGTAGCCAAGCCTTCTCCCTGATTCCGAATAGCCCACGCATGGTGCGATCACAACTTCTGGCTGAACTTCTTCACCGAGAGGATAAGGAATACCCGCAGAATCCCTGCTCATGTCCGATCCGGAATCCCACTTTCTGTAGACCATGCTCCCGTTCCGGGTTTCCGGCAAACACAGCATCCCTCCGTGTGACGTCCGCCAGTTGATCAGCACATCCCGGCAATCCGGTTCGCTTCGGATCGGCCAATATAATCCGATCGATTGAGGAGACAGCTTTTCAATGGCAACAGTCAAAGCCGCAGTCAATGCCGCATGCCGCTCTTCTCCGACAGCAGAGCGAATCCGAAGAAGTTTTTTACGATAGTCTCCCTTATTCATATGCTTTTCCTTTGCCGAAGTTCGGGTATGCTTTTCTCCTGTTTCGGATGAAGCAATCATATGACCTCTTCGCTTTTTCACGCTCTGCGTCCGATTTTTGCGTCGGCCGTTTTCGCCTTTTGCTCAGCACTCGGCGCTTCAGAGCCCGCCATTCCGGAGGCCGAGCCTCTTCAATCCATGTCGACGGGAGATCAGCATACACAACTGCCGTCCTTTCCTGCTTCCCTTTATGAAAGCATATTGGATGAAGCCGTCCTTCCCATTCCTGCCGATTCCGGAGACCTCAGCTTCAAGGCCGCTCGCGAAGCCTTTCGCAAAGGCAGACTGGAACAACTCGAACAGCTCTCACTTAACCTGCAGGACTATCCTCTTCACGATTACCTAACTCTCTGGGTACTGACGCTGAAACTGCGCAGAGATATCGATAACCCGGCAATCAATGCGGCTTTCATCGACTTCATCGATGCCAAAGACGGTCAGTACATCGCCGAGCGAGCAGCCGTCGACTATCTTGAAATCGTCGGAGATCGCATCAATCCGACGCTGTTCAACCGCCTTTATCGCAATCTCCGCTGGAATCAATCCGAACCTGTCCTGCAAGCCTGGTATTTTTTCTACAACTTCAACAGCACTCCTCTTAAGGAGATCAAACATTTCCTCAGAGATACCCCCTTCTCCGGAGAAGCCGTTCGTACGCTGACGGACCGAGTGCTTCAGGCTGATCCCGACTGGGCCTGGCCAGTTCTCGTAATCCAAATGCAGAAACAGAAGTGGCGAGAAGTCCGCAGGCTCCTTGATATTCTTCCAGCTCAAGCTCTCCCCGGTCCGAAACGGGATCTTCAGGCAATATTGAACAACCCTCAGGGGTGGTACCGCAAAAATCGCGGACGCCTCCGAATAAAACCAGCTCGCCTCGGCGTCTTTCTTCTGCTGAGACTCGCAAGAAAGGATCTCGATCTTGCCACCGAAGCCTCAGAGAAGATACTGCCAAGGTTGGCCGCTCAATGGCAAAGTCTGCTTCAGGGCATCATGGCCTATGAGGCTCTTGTCGCATTAAAGCCCGATGCCGCCCAACGCTTTGCCAAAGCCGGCACACAGATGTACCGCCATCCTCTACTCGTTACGCCCGAGCTTATGTCGACATGGGCTGTCCGGGCTTTTCTTCGTTCGAAAGATTGGTCTTCAATCGAAAAGTCCATTCTGTCCATGCCGATAGAAATGCGTCAGCAGGAACCTTGGATTTACTGGCTCGCTCGTTCACACAAAGCCCTCGGCAAATCATTCGAAGCCGAACAATTGTTTCGGCTCATTGCCTCCAACTGTAGTTTCTACGGCAAACTGTCTGCGGATGCACTGAATATTCCGTACGCATCCCCCACGACGGAGCCGGCGAACCCCAGTGAACCTGAACTGAACGTCTGGCGGAACCGCAAAGGCTTGCAACGGGCTGAAGCCTTCTATCGGCTCGAACTCTATTCATTCGGCCATCGAGAATGGAATTGGGAAATGCGCGGTCTTCAGAGCCGCGGCTACTACGTTCTCGCGGCGTATGCAAAAGAAAAGCATTTGGTTCATCGCATGATTAATACCGGGAGACGTGCCGACGGTGAAAACTATAGTCTCAGCCAAACTTTTCCCACGCCTCAGCTCAGCCTAATAAGCCGGCTGGCCGTTCAGGAAGGCCTGCCTGTATCTTGGGTTTACGGCATTATCCGTCAGGAGTCTCGATTCATGCCGACTGCCAGTTCTGCTGTAGGAGCCCGCGGTCTCATGCAAATCATGCCGGCTACGGCAAAATGGATTACGAAGAAACTGGGGCGTCGGCCCATAAAACGAAACGAGCTTTCAGCTCTCGAACCAAATCTCGAACTAGGCACTGCCTATCTTCGTCTTCTCCGTGACGGGTTTGAAGGAAGCTATATCCTTGCAACTGCTGCTTATAACGCCGGCCCCGCGCGTGCTAGAGCCTGGCGCAAATCTCTTTCAGAGCCCATGGAAGCCGCCGTGTTTATCGAAACAATCCCATTCTTTGAAACCAGGGATTATGTTAAAAACGTGCTTTCAAACATGAAGACCTATTCTCAGCGCCTTAATACAGATATCGGCAATTTCAGTCAGTTTCTCGGCTGTATTACGCCCGGAGACTCCGCCGGCTCCTCCGAACTTTTCTAGATCACACTTTCCGTTATGCAGATTTATACCGTAGGCGGTTTTGTCCGCGACATGCTTCTGCGCCGTCTCGGATTCGACGTACCTGATGTTGGAGACCGAGACTGGGTTGTCGTCGGTGCGACGCCAGAAATGATGCTCAGCCGCGGATTCATGCCCGTCGGCGCCGATTTTCCGGTTTTTCTGCATCCGGTCACCCATGAGGAATATGCACTTGCTCGAACGGAACGTAAAACCGCTCCCGGATATCACGGATTTGTCTTTCACAGTGCTCCGGATGTCACGCTTGAAGAGGACCTTCGCCGCCGAGACCTGACAGTCAATGCCATTGCAATGGATAAGGACGGTCATCTCATAGACCCTTACGGCGGAGAAGAAGATCTTCGCCAAGGCATTCTCCGCCATGTAAGCGATGCATTTTCTGAAGATCCTGTGCGCATCCTCAGAGTAGCTCGCTTTGCCGCACGTTTCCCGAATTTTTCCGTTGCGGCTGAAACAATGAAGATGATGAAACAAATGGTCGAATGCGGAGAAGCGGACTCCTTAGTCCCGGAAAGAGTTTATTCGGAAATCATCCGCGGACTAGCCGGCCCTGCCCCTCTGAGACTTGTCGACATACTGATTAAGTGCGGGCTTTGGGATAAGCTTTTCTCTCGGCTGCCTCATCCTGATCAAAAGATCCGTCAAGCGCTGTCTAACCCGAACGGGGTCAGACTGAATGCTGAAGCTCGGTTTGCCCTTCTCCTGTCTTCATCTTCTACACCGCCAGAGGCTAAGCGCATTGCGCAAGCTTTGCGGGCCACCTCCGAGACCCAGCAGCTTGCAGAAAGCTTCCTTAGGCTGAAACCGATTTTTTCTGCCCCCCGGACAGCAGGCAATGCTACGTCTCTTTTTTCTTCAGGAGATGCTCTTCGTCGTCGTCAACGCATGCTGACGATGATTGCCATGGAGGAAGCGCTTTCCGGCATACGAGAAATACCTCTCCGAAATGCTTTGGAAGCCTGGTGCAGTGTTAATGCGGGAGAGATTGCCAAACCGCTGACTGATCCTAAGAAAATACCTGCCGCTGTCACGGCAGCACGTACTGCCGCGATTGCTTCGTTCTTTCCGAATACTTAGAGCAATCTGGCAACAACCATGACGATGACAGCGAGCAAGACCGTGCTCATCAGAGGAATTTCAATTTCATGCCCGAGGATGCGGAAATGGATATCGCCGGGAAGTCGACCGAGCCCCCAGCGCCGCAGCGTCGGAACAAACGAAAGTACAACGACAAGCAGAACAAAAATACAGATTACCCAACGCATAAAATGATGCAGGTGCAGACGTGATTGTGCACCCCGATTGTATTGAAGAACTGGTAGTGCTATGCAGCATCCTTCCGAAGAGTTTCTCAAATTCCATTGCCGAAAAATCTTTGTTCGGAATTTTTCGCTCAATTGTCGAATCGGTGCCTACGAAACCGAAAAGTCTCGACCTCAGCAGGTTGTCTTTGATTGTGATATCTGGCTTCCTTTGGAACGATCAAGCAGTTCTGATGATAATCTGAATGACGTGCTCAACTACGACCTCATCGTTTCCGCCATCCGAACGATTTCCCTGTCTACCCATTTCAATCTGCAGGAAACTCTGATCGACCAAATCGCCGACCGGCTTGTTTCCTTGCCCGGCATTGTGCTGTTGAGGCTCTCCTCTGCAAAAACAGAAGCATATTCAGATGTTGATGCCGTTGGGATTGAGGTCTGGAGAAAAGGGGAAGCCTGTCCAGGATGCTGAACAACTCTGCTTCATTTTTGAATGAATACTGACCGATCATGACTGAACCTTCCACGAACGTCATTCCCGTCAAGCCTGTCCGTCCTCTGGATAATGAGATTTTTAAAAACAGTAAAGACGGCATCAACATGGGGCCGAGCGAACGCAACAAGCTTTCTGTGTCTGCCAAAAAGCTTGAAAAACGCATCATCCGACTTACAGCCCAGGCCATTACTGATTTTGGAATGATTGAAGAAGGGGACAAAGTGCTTGTTGCCATGAGTGGGGGCAAAGACAGTTTTGTTCTGCTGGATGCACTTCGCATTCTTCAGCGTCGCGCACCTATTCATTTCGATTTGCTAGCAGTCAATGTCGATCAGCACATCCCTCAATTCCCGCGCGAAGAGCTCGAGAACTATTTCAAAAGCATCAATGTGCCTTATCACATTGAAGATCAGGATACGTACTCCATTATTCAGCGCATCATTCCTTCCGGGAAAAATGTCTGCTCTCTCTGCGCCCGTCTGCGCCGCGGGATCCTCTATAGAGTTGCTGCCGAACACAACTGCACGAAAATCGCCCTCGGCCACCATATGGACGACATCGTCTCCACTTTACTGCTCAATCTTTTTTACGGCGGCCGCATGAAAACCATGCCGCCCATGCTGAGAAGCGACGACAAACGAAATATTGTCATTCGGCCTTTGGCATATGTCCGCGAATCAGAGACTGCACGTTTTGCACGCATCCGAGAATACCCGGTGACGTCCAAAGGCCTTTGCGGAGCTGGCGAAAATCTGAAGAGACAGGAAATCAAAGCCCTGATGAAATCCTGGGACCGGGAATTCCCCGGCCGTATTTACAACATATTCATGAGTCTCCAGAGAGTGTCCCCTTCACATCTCATGGATCACACCCTATATGACTTCCGCGCATTCAAACCGCTTCTTCCTGAGACCGCCTCACAGGAAAACGACGAAATCTGAAAACCCTCTGCCCAAGACCTATACGCATCAGCCTTTTCGCTAGAATCTAGTCATTCCGAAAAATGACAAAATAATCGGCCGACAAGATCGGCCAGGACTGACTATAAGGGAACAACGAATGAGAACCCGCTCAATGAAAGTGATCGACATGGCCGTTCACAAGGTCGCGACGATTACTGCTGACAAATCCATCTGCGACTGCGCCAGCCAAATGCGTTACGACCATGTCGGCAGTCTGGTCGTGGTTGATGCAGAGCAAACCCCGATCGGTATGATCACTGACCGCGACATTGCTATTGAAGTCGTTGCACGCGGCCTCGATCCCAAACAGCTGACCGTCAGCGAAATCATGACCGCTCCGGTTGTCACGGCTGCTCCTGATGAAAGCATGGTCGTCGCTCTTGCGCGCATGCGTGAATTCGGCATTCGCCGTCTTCCGATTGTTGATGATGACGGAAAGTTGGTCGGCGTGATCTCTAACTCCAATCTTGTCGAAGAGCTCTCTTCTCTTCTCGAGGGTCTTGTCCGAAACATTCACTCTTCGAAAACCCGTGAAGTTGCACTCCGTTCAGAGTAATCTCCTCTGAATGTTTCACGTGAAACCATCAGAAGACGATGACAGCAGCGTATGCTTCATCGTCTTTTTTCATTGGGGATGTTTCACGTGAAACCTTTCATAGTGGCAGAAGTTTTCTATGCCGACAGTCAAACAGCCGATGTTTCACGTGAAACATCGGCTGTTTGACTGGAATCAGGCGTTGTTTTTGAACTCGCAGATCAACTGATACAGATCATCGCGCGGGCATCCTGTTGCTTTAGCTGCAAGTGCTGCCAGACGAGAAGATGGCAGCTCATTTGCCAAAAGCCGCAGCCATAGCCGCCCCTCCTCCGAAATACTGTCCTCCCCGCGGGAAATCTCATCAACCAAAATCACGTATTCACCACGTGGCTCATGCACCTGCGCCCATTCACCGAGCTCTCCGCCGGTCAACGACGTAAAGGTTTCGAATTTCTTCGTAATCTCACGGGCGATTACAACTCTCCGTTCCGGTTCAACAGCATCTGAGAGGTCTTTCAAAAGGTCCACGACTCGATGAGGAGCTTCGTAAAGCACAAAAGGCTCACGTCGGCCTGCCCAATAAGCCAACGCTTTTCTGCGCGCCTTGGGCTGAGGAGGCACAAAGCCGACGAAGGCAAAACCCGTTCCGTCAAGGCCGGCAGCAGAGAGCGCCGTCACAACAGCCGATGCCCCCGGAACAGGAATAACCGCATAACCTGCCTCACGAACAGCCTTGACAGCACGAGCTCCGGGATCTGACACACCGGGTGTGCCTGCATCAGTCACTAATGCCACGCGCTCGTTTAAAGCAAGATGCTCAATTATCTGCTCGGCACCGTGACGTTCATTATGTTCTCTGACAGACATCAGCCGAACATTAATTCCGAACTTATCAAGTAATTTACGGGTCTCCCGCGTATCCTCTGCTGCAACAACATCTGCCTGCGCAAGAATCCAAAGAGCGCGCAGTGTAATATCTCCTAAGTTGCCTATAGGCAGTCCGACTACATAAAGCGCACCGGCCGGACAGGACTGGCTAGCCAGTCCTGCGGCCTGAATCAGAGAATTCGAAATCCATCCGTCATTAAGGGTACTCATCGTGTCTGTCCTTTCCTTTGCTCGATTGTTGATCAGCAGCGCCATCATAAGCTTACCGCTTGCCGTCTCTGCTGCCGAGGCGGCCTCCGGGACGGATATACCGCTTTCTTCTTCGCCGACATTACTTCCCGAAGACAATGCCGCATCCCTGACTGACACCGTACCCGTCGTGCGGACGGACGATCACTCTGCTCCAGCACTTGTCCAGAATGAGACGCGGCCAAACGAGGGAAGCCGCCCGATCCGCATCGCCTATTTGATGCCTTCAGACGAATCTCCGGTGCTTGCTGCGGCGAAAATCGTCGGCAACGGCCTGATCGCAGCGTGTCGTACCAGTGACACGCCATCCGATATTATGCTGATCGAATCCTCTGCTTCCGCAAACGTATTGAATCAAATCGAGGAAGCTCTTTTTGCCGGAGCAGATGTTGTCGTTGGTCCTTTGGAAAAGAATCGCGTCGACGAACTTGCTGCCGCCAAAGAACTTCCCCTTCCGGTCGTCGCTCTGAACATTGCGGCCGATCGAGTGCAGGACGCTCCGTCCGGACTCATCATGCTGTCCGTTTCGACGGACATTGAAGCGGAGTACATCGCCTCCCTCGCTGTCAAAGCCCTGCCTGAGGCCACTGAATCCGGATCCCTCCCCAAAGTTATCATTCTGAAAACGGATCAAGCCTGGGAAGACCGTATCAGTACCGCTTATGAAAAAGTGCTGACAGCTTCAGGCACTCAGTACGAGGTTTTCAATGTCACCATGGACAACCTGCAGGACTTGCAGGACAAGCTCCGTCCGACATTAAGCGAAAGTGATCTTCAGATGTTCCTGCAAATGAAGACCGACGCTGGAGATGATGAAAAAGCCTTGAAGACCGTTGAAGCAGCCATGCGGGCCAAAGCCGCAGTATCCGAGCCGCCGTGCCAGGCCGCACTGCTCGCGCTCGATGCCAGAACAGCCGGACTGGTACGCAACAGACTTCCTCTCAGAACCCGAGTTTGGGCTACTTCAACGACGAATCCAGGGGATACGAAGGGCAGTTCTTCGGCTTCAGCACTTGCATACGACCTGAATAATGTGGCTTTTACCGAATGTCCGCTGATTTTGAAGTATGACACTGCAGGTTTTGAAGCACGTTTTGGTACGTCGATGCCTTTTTCCCTTCCCGCCAAGCGACTCTTCGCTCTCGGCGCTGACGTGCTGAACGTAGCCGAAGAGTGGGCTCGCGGACATACCGTATTCTCGTTGGAAGGAGAAACAGGCAGACTTGTTCTTAACCGAGACTCCTCCGCGCTGATCGAACGTATACCGGCAATGGCTGTCATTCTGAACGGAGACATTATCAATACCGAAACCGCACTGCTGGAAAAAAAGGGGGATATGCCAAAAATCACGGTTGCGGACAATAAACCGATCGAACTGACGCCGGTCGGTGAAACCCTCACCCCGCTCAACAAGAGTACCGTGGTCTCTGTGACAGCAGAAGAAGTCGATGAGGTTGTTCTTCCCCCGAGTCCGATGCTGCCCAAGCCTGCATCACTGCCTAAACCCTTCCAACCCTCTCTGCAGTCTGCAGTTCCGGCGGGACAGCCTGTTCAGTCGCCTTGACCGAACGCGCGGCATCCTACAACATTTTTACCCCCTACTCACACTCTGATTTGCATCATCAACCATGTCGCTGATTACTCTGATGGGAGCTCACGCCGCCTGGGGCGATCTGCCGCTTTTGGATAATGCCGACCTGTCCATCGAAACCGGAGAGAGAGTCGGCCTGATTGGACGCAACGGCACAGGGAAAAGTACGCTTTTGTCGATTTTAGCCGGGGCTATCCAACTGGACGACGGAGAACTGAGAATTCAGGACGGTCTTCGCATTCACTACGTAGAACAGGAACCGCTGCTGCCGGATGCAGACACTTTTGAAAACAGTTTGATCATCCGGGGCGGCATTCATCAGCTTGAAGATGAACGGGACCGCTGGAGGCTGATCGCCAAACTTGATGAGTGTCTCTCGAAATTTAATCTCAATCCACAAAGCAATCCTTCGCTCGCAAGCGGCGGTGAAAAAAAACGAGCCGCGCTGGCGCTCGCCTTCGCCCTGGAACCTGATCTGCTTCTTTTGGACGAACCGACAAACCATTTGGATATTGCCGCTATTTCCGTTTTGGAAAATATCGTCAATACGGAATACCGTACACAACGGTCGCTGATTGTTATCACGCACGATCGTCAGTTCCTCGATAACGTCTCAACCCGAATCGTGGAGCTTGACCGAGGCATCCTCCGTTCGTATCCGGGAAGCTTCTCAGCTTATGAAAGTCGGAAGCAAGAAGAACTGGAAGCCGAAACTTTGGCCAATCAGCGATTTGATAAGTTTTGGGCACAGGAAGAGGTCTGGATTCGCAAAGGTATTGAGGCGCGCCGGACCCGAAACGAAGGACGCGTCAGACGTCTTGAAGAACTCCGCCGTCAACGTGCTGCTCGTCGGGAACGTATGGGCAGCGTGAACCTTCGTATTGATGTCGGAGAAAAGAGCGGAAAAATCGTGGCTGAAACCGAATCACTCACAAAAGCGTTCGGAAGCCGAACTATTGTCCGCAATCTCAACTTCAAACTGATGCGGGGAGATCGGCTCGGATTGGTCGGTCACAACGGTATCGGCAAAAGTACGATCATCAAACTGTTGCTCGGCAAGCTCGAACCCGACAGCGGTACTGTCAGGCTGGGAACGAATCTTCAGGTCGCATACTTCGATCAGCTTCGCGAACAACTTGACCTGACAAAAACAGTTGCAGAAACCATCTCTCCGGGATCGGAATGGGTGGAAATCGGAGGACAGAGAAAACACATCATTGCCTATATGGGTGACTTTCTCTTCCCGCCTCGTCGAGTCAACGTGCCAGTCAGTTCGCTTTCCGGTGGAGAACGCAACCGACTTTTACTGGCCAGACTGTTCGCACTGCCGGCCAATCTTCTGGTACTTGACGAGCCTACCAACGATTTGGATATCGATTCGCTCGAGATGCTGGAACAAACGCTGTCCTCCTATCCGGGCACGATCATTCTGGTAAGTCACGATCGGCGTTTTCTGGACAACGTGGTGACAGAAGTACTGGCACCGGACAATGAAACCGGGGATTGGAGAGAATACGTCGGAGGCTACTCAGACTGGCTCCGCCAACGGCCCGAACCCGTAACCGCCGCTAAAGAAATCCCTGCTCCGGCGAAAACAACGGCAAAGCCAAAATCCAGAGACAGCAAAATCCGAATGAGCTACAAAGAAACAAAAGAACTTGAAGCCATGCCGAAAGTGATTGAGGATTTGGAAAACGAACAAGCTTTGCTGATGACCAAGATGAGCAGCCCCGATTATCACAATCTTGGTGTTGCTGAACTCAAAGCCGATGCCGAGCGGGCTCAAATGCTGGAAACTCGGATTCAGGAAAGTTATGAGCGTTGGGAAGCGTTGGAAGCAAAGCGTCTGCAAACAGAAGCCTGAGTCCCTGTACCGGAGTCATTCGCAGACAAAATAACATCTCGGGTTTACCACTAATCTGGATCGTCTCCGTCAGGGGATCGATCCAGTATTTTTATTCGTTGGATTGCACTACATAAGCCGACTCCGGCCTACTTCTTTCCCGGTCTTTTCTGGAGATTGAGCCTTGACCGATATTTCCGCATTCGAACTGGACAATGTGAAAACTCTACCGGCTATGCTGGAACACAGCGTAAGAAAGTACGGCGAGCGTGAAGCTCTGCGCCAGTTCAGCAAACCTTCCGGCGTCTGGGTCAGCCATACATACCGCGAGCTTTGGGACCTGATTCAGTCCTGGCGCCGCGCCTTCGCCACACTCGAACTCAGTCACGGCACCCGAGTGGCAATTCTCATGCCCAACGGAGTGGATCATGTCTGCGCCGATCAGGCTGCGCTTGCCAACAGCCTGGTGCCGGTTCCGCTGCATGCCATCGATACTCCGGGTGCCTGCGCCTTCATCATGAGCGACAGCCGGGCGCAAATCCTGATCACCAACAAGCTGAGCCGTTGGGAACAAATTCGCAAAACCGGTGCCGATCTGCCTGACCTGACCACCGTCATCATTACGGATCCCGGAGAAGTCACAGAATCGTTTTGCGGTATCCCGAAAGTTATCGGAGCAGACGCTTGGCTTGCCGCCGCTCCCGCCGACATCAGCCTGCCCTCAGGTCCGGAGGAATCAGATCTGGCAGGAATTGTCTACACGTCCGGTACTACCGGTCGTCCGAAAGGCGTCATGCTCACGCACGGCAACATCGTGAGCAATGTGAAAGCCACCCTCAACTGCGTTTCTCCGAAAACCGGCGATACCTTCCTCTCCTTTCTGCCGCTCTCACACACGTTTGAACGTACTGCAGGCTACTATCTGGCTCTCGCAACCGGTTGCATTATTGCTTACAACCGATCCGTTCTTCTGCTCGCTGACGATCTGAAAACCATTCGCCCAGACGTCGTGATTTCCGTTCCTCGTGTCTACGAACGCATTTATGCCCGAGTTCAGGACAAGCTGCGCAAAGGCGGGGCATTCCAACGATATCTGTTTGAATGGGCTGTCGAGGTCGGATGGCGTGACTTCTGCCGCCGAAACCATCTGACTGAAGAAAAATCCGGGCGAGCCTGGCTTGATTTCATCGCTCGACCGCTTCTGCTCGGAAAAGTTGCAGATACTCTTCTCGGACAATTCGGAGGAAAACTCCGCATCGCCATTTCCGGAGGTGCTTCACTCAACCCTAAGGTCGCCCGAACGTTCTGCGGTCTCGGTCTGCCGATTATTCAGGGGTATGGAATGACAGAGGCCAGTCCGATCATTGCCGGCAACTGCATCGAACTCAATCAGCCGTCAACAGTAGGCCGACCTTTCTGCAATCTTGAAGTTCGCCTCGGGGAAGGTGATGAAATTCAGATCAAAGGTCCGAGCATCATGAAGGGCTACTGGAATCGCCCTGAAGACACACAGAAAGCATTCACTGCAGACGGTTGGCTCTGTACGGGAGATGTCGGCTGTTTCAGCAAGGAAGGACTTCTCAGCATTAAAGGCCGCATCAAAGAAATCATCGTCACGAGTACCGGAGAAAAAGTACCGCCCGCTGATTTGGAAGGCGCCATTGAGACCGATCCTCTCTTCTCCCAATGCTACGTCATCGGAGAGAATCGACCCTACCTGAGTCTCATCGCCGTCGTCAATCCCGACGAATGGAAGCGCCTTGCCGAATCCTGCGGTGCTGATGCAAGCGATCCTGCTAGTCTTGCGCTGCCTGGTGTAAAAGCGGCTGCGCTCAAGAGAGCAAAGGCCGCTGCCGCCGATTTTCCGCATTATGCGCTGCCGCGCGCGGTGGTTCTTACTGATGAGCCTTGGACAATTGAAAACGGGCTCCTGACGCCCACCCTAAAACTCAAGCGAGGACCTCTTTCCAAGAAGTTCAGCGACATCATCTCCAAGCTTTACGCCACGCACGGCTGACGCATTCCTCTGATGATGCAGCTCAGGCCGCAGCTCCTTGTCTCTTAAGACTGTGCAGAACTGTCTCGAGTACAATGGCGCGGCCTGATTTTTTACCCGTTTTCGTGACTTAAATGAGCACTTCCAGCTACAAACCTCAGCCTCGGGAACTGCTTCCCGAGTGGATGATCGGCATGACCGACCGCGTCATGGACTATTACACGAAGCGTTATCTTCACTGTGATCCCGTCATTCTCAACAATCCGCCTCCCCCTCAAGACGGACACAAATACCTGCTCTACGCCCACATTCCCTTCTGCCACACGCTTTGCTCGTACTGCACATTCCATCGCTTCCTGTTTAAGGAGCATATTGCACGCGCATATTTCGTCAATCTGCGCAAGGAAATGGATTATGTGAAAGCGCTCGGCTATGACTTCCAGGCCATGTATGTCGGAGGCGGTACGACAACGATCATCGAAGAAGAACTGATCAAAACGCTCGAGCATGCCAAGAAACTCTTCCCGAGCATTAGGGAAATTTCCTGCGAAACCGATCCGCAGATCATCACGACGCCTCAGTTCCGTCATCTGAAAGGCCTCGTTGACCGTATGTCGATCGGGGTTCAAAGCTTCAACAATGAACTTCTGAAGCTCTCCGAACGCTATGAAAAATTCGGTTCCGGCGAACAGATCTTCGAGCGTCTGCAGTATGCGCAGGAACTGTTTCCGACCTGCAATATTGACATGATGTTCGGCTTCCGCGGCCAAACATTGGACATGCTCCATGAAGACATGGACAAAATCTGGCAACTCAATCCGCGCCAGGTTACGACCTACCCCCTGATGGTCACTTCTCAGACTCGCAAGAGCGTTAAGAACGTCATCGCAGCGGACGGAAATCAGTTGGCCGACCAATACCGCGTGATTCTCGATACTCTCGGCTCGAGATACAACCAACTCACCTCCTGGACCTTCGGCCGTACTCATGACGAAGGTTTCGATGAATACGTTGTGGACCACGACGAATATCTCGGCGTCGGGTCCGGTGCATTCAGCTTCCTCAACGACAGTCTGTACGTAAACACTTTCAGTCTGCGCCGCTACAACGAACGCATTGCTGCAGGCCATACGGGTGTCGAGCGGCGGCGTCAGTTCGACAAGCACGCCATTCTTCAATACCGCCTGATGCTCGGCCTCTTCTCTCACCGTCTTTCCCGCAGGTACTTCCGGGAGGTACATGGTGTCAATGTCGATCGAGCCTTGCTGAAGGAAATGCTGGCACTGAAAATCAGCGGCGCCATCAAGGACGACCCCAAAGATCCTGACCGCATCATTGTCACAGATGCCGGTAAGTTCCTGGGATTAGTCATGATGAAAGCGTTTTACTCGGCCATGGACAATGTCCGTGCCGAACTGCGCCAGCCTCTTAAAGAAGAGGATTACTCCTGATATTGGATATTTATCCAATCCCTCCAGATAGGCTCTGTCATGTCGACAGAGCCTTTTCTTTTCTCAAACGGTCTTTTACTCAGTCACAGTAAGATCAAACCCTACAAAATCTGTCGGATTTTTCCTGAGTTTCATGCAATTAGCCAGAATATACGCATCCGGCAAATGCGATTGAAATAATTTACTACGATGCAAAAACGTATAGGTGGTTACACTAAAATTACCTCCTTAGTGATATATTCATCATCCCTTTGACCAAGTGGACATTCGGTAATCAACCCTTACAATTCACAACGTGTTTCACCGAAGGTTTGGGAGCAGTGTCTCTGCAGAAAATGCCCTCTGCCTTCGTTTCAAAAATTCAGCATGTACGCCCCTGCAGCCGGTGCCCCCCGAGTCTCGGACCATCCGAACTCCGCCGTCATCAGGACGTATGTCGGATTCATCTGAGTCCAGCTGATTCTGGAGAGTATTTCAATGTCCAAAGATACGATCACGGTTCATACCTTCCTCCCGGGTGCCGGTGCCCACGGGGAAGACGGACCTGCTTACCAGGGTAATCTCCGCAAGGGCGAACTCCGCGGCATTATCCATATCAATAAGGACCGTTGCGTCGGTTGCGACACGTGCGCCAAGTTCTGCCCGGTCGACGCCATTGACGGCGGTCTCGGCGCCAAGCACCACATCCGTGAAGACGCCTGCCTGTATTGCGGTCAGTGCCTGGTCGCCTGCCCGTTCGACGCTATCGAACAGATGAGCTTTGTTGAACAGGTGGAAAAGCAGCTCGCCGACAAGAGCCGCATCTGCGTCTGCCATCCGTCTCCCGCCGTCCGCGTGGCCATCGCCGAAGAATTCGGCGGCAAGCCCGGCGAACTGACGACGGAACAGATGTGCAACGCCTTCGAAGCGCTCGGCTTCAAGATCTACGACTGCAACAGCACCGCCGACCAGACGATTCTGGAAGAAGGTACGGAATTCGTTAAGAAGGTTCAGTACTGGCTTCTCGGCGACCGCAGCCCCGATGTGCAGAAGATGGCTCACCATCCGTTCCCGCATTTCACGTCCTGCTGCCCGGCTTGGATTAAGAATGCAGAAACGAACTACTCCGGCATTATCCCCCACCTGTCCACGGCCAAGTCCCCGCTTCAGATGGGCGGTACGCTTGCCAAGACCTGGGGTGCCAAGCACATCTTCAATTGCGATCCGCGCAAGATCTATTTCGTCTCCGTCACCCCCTGCACGGCCAAGATCTTTGAAGCTGCCCGTCCGGAAATGAATACGGCCTGGCGTTGGGCTGTCGCCAACAAGGTGATCCCGGAAACGACGCCGTCCTATCAGGACATCGACGCCTGCCTGACGGCTCGCGACGTTGCTGAACTCATGCGCCGCAAGGGCATCAATCCGCTCACGATGTCTAAGAAGCGTGAACGCGGCGCCCTCGAAATTTATACCGGTGCTGGCACGATCTTCGGCGTTTCCGGCGGCGTGATGGAAGCTGCTCTGCGTACCGCCTACTTCGTTCTGTCCGGCGAAGAACTCAAGAACGCCGACATCGAAGTCGTCCGCGGTCGCACGAACGCTATCGTTGAAGCCACGATCCCCGTGCCTATCAAGGCTCTCGGCGGCAAGAAGGTTGATATCCGCGTCTGCGTTGTCAACGGCGCTAACCAGGGTCTGAAGGAAGTGATGCGTCGCGTCATGGAAGACAAGAACCGCTATCACTTCGTCGAAGTCATGAACTGCCCGGGCGGCTGCGTCAACGGCGGCGGTCAGCCGGTTCAGCCGGTTGGTACGGCCTGGCTCAATCCGACCACCCCGCTCCCGCTGCGTGCTTAATAACTGACGCGAGGAAATAGTTAAATGTTTTCTGAAAATTACGCATATGCCGAGCGCCCTGCTGCTCTGATTCTGGGTCGTCGCGGCTTTCTGAAGGTTGTCGGCCTCTGCGTCGGCGCTGTGGCCGTCTGTGGCTACGCTATTGGTGACCTCGTCGCTCGTCGCGGCGTGATCATCAAGGCCCGTCAGGCCGGCCTTTACAAGGACGACAAGCTTTGCCAGGCTCTCGGCCTGACCAGCTCTCACCAGAACCCGACTGTGATGAAGATTTACAAGGACATGGGCGCTAAGCCGATGGACGATCAGATGTATGGTCTTCTTCATACCCACTACTTCCCGCGTACCCAGCTCGCGGCCCTGACGGAGGCTCACCATGGCTGATCGTATTCTTCGTTTCCATGCCCCCGATAAGGTGTTCCACAGCGTCAACGCGATTACGTGGTTCGCCCTTCTCTTCACGGGCATGTACGTCTACTTCTGCAACCCCGAAGCTGCTTCTGCTGAATCGGCTATGCTGATTCACCTGATCCTCGGCGCGGTGTTCACGTTCAACCTGCTCGCCTTCATCGTGTTGGCTCCGGACCGTTTTGCTCTCATTCTTCGCGCCTGCCTTGAATGGGATCGCAATACGATCATGTGGTTCCGTAATTTCGGCGGTTATCCCCGCCGCTTCTTCAAGATCCCGTTCGGCCCGGTCGAAACGCCCCCGCAGGGTCGTTACAACGGCGGTCAGAAGGCCTCCTACCTCCTCTTCATGGGCATGATCGCCGCTCTGGCGGTGACCGGCTGGATGCTGTGGATCGGTGCGCCGCTGTTCGGCAAGGTGGTTTATGCCTGGACGTTCTATTTCCACGTCTGGGGTTCGATCATCGTGTCGCTGCTCGTTGTCTGCGCTCACATTCCGCTCGCTCTGCTCTCCATGGAACACTTCAAGGGCATTTGGCGTCTCGGCCCGGGCACCATCTCGATGGAAGCTGCCGAACACCATGCTCCGCTGTGGTTCGAGCGTGACGTCATCCGTACGAATATCGAAAAGTAATTTTGGTATTTGCCCTTCGGGTGATATAAGCTGATGTCTCAGGACTTCAGCTCAAACCAGGCCGGATAAGTCCTCTTATCCGGCCTTTATTTTTGTTCGGTCCCTCGCCGATCAACTCTCATCAAGGAGCAAATCCATCATGATGAATACTCCCAAAGGGCTCCGACTACATATCGGCCTTTTCGGTAAGCGCAATGCCGGCAAAAGTTCACTGGTCAATGCCTTGACAAACCAACGCATATCCATCGTCTCCGACATCGCCGGAACGACTACAGATCCCGTGGAAAAGGCCTGCGAGCTTGCTCCGATCGGGCCCGTTGTCTTCATTGATACCGCCGGTATCGATGATGTAGGAGAACTAGGAGCAGCCCGTGTTGAGCGAACTAAATCCGTGCTCGACTGGATCGATATCGCATTAATCGTCACAAGTGCCGACCAGTTTGATAAAAGCGATGAGCAGCTGATTGCACAAGCCAGGTCACTGGATACGCCTGCCGTTCTGGTGCTCAACAAATCCGACCTTTTCCCCGTAAGCGAGCACTCGCTTCGGTCATTTAAAACCCTTGGACTTCCTGTCGTCGCAACTGACGCCGCCGCACGCACCGGCATTGAAGATCTTCGCAAAGCCATCATCGAACTTGCGGCCGACCGCATCCCAGAGGACAAACTGCTGGCAGGAGACCTCGCGGGCGCGGGAGATACGGTTATTCTCGTTACGCCAATCGATACAGGTGCCCCCAAAGGCCGCCTGATTCTTCCGCAGGTTCAGGCAATCCGCGAACTGTTGGACTCACACGCCAAATGTTTTGTCGTACAGCAGGACCGAGTTGCTGAGTGCATTGCCGAACTGAAGAATCCGCCCAAACTCGTCATGACGGACTCTCAGGCAATTGTTGACGTGGCGGCACAGACTCCAGAAAGCGTACCGCTGACCACCTTCTCAATCCAAATGGCGTACGCAAAAGCTGATGTCATCGCCATGGCCCGCGGTGCCGCTGCACTTGCCAAGCTTAAGGACGGCGACAAGGTTCTCATCTGTGAAACCTGCAGCCACCATCCTCAGAAAGACGATATCGGACGCATCAAAATTCCACGCTGGCTCCGAGAAAAAACCGGAAAAAACCTGACCATTGACATTGCAGTCGGTAAAGACTTTCCCACCGATCTGAAACAGTACAAAGTACTGATTCAGTGCGGCGGCTGCGTTGTCACCCGCCGGCACATGCTGGCCCGTTTGCGAGCAGCCAACGCCCAGGGCGTGCCGATGACGAACTACGGTATGACCATCTCCTATCTCCAGGGCCTGCTTGAACGTGTTCTGCTGTGCCATCCTGAAGCGCTTGCAGCTTACCGAAAGGCATTGACAGAATCCTGAACGGATCCACACGAAAATATCCCTCCGAGCTCACTCGGCTCGGAGGGATCATTTTGTTCACGGTCGCGGAATCAGTTATTGAGAGCAGGCAAATTACGCACGTAACTCTGACTCCGATAATGCATGAGAAGTTAACTTACCGGAGTCTCCTCATGCTCACACGACGTACTCTGCTCGCAGGCGCATCGCTCGCCTCTGCACTTGCCTCCCTTCCGGCCTTCGCCGACGAAACCGCTAAAACTGATATCGTCATCCTGCAGAAAGGCCGTATCCGAGGTTCACTCAGTACACATGCCCGTGTTTTCCGAGGAATCCCCTGCGGCAAAGATCCCTACAGCCCCGACCGACGTTTTCTTCCGCCTCAGGAAGTCGATCCCTGGGAAGGAATTCTTGAATGCATCTCCCCTGCGGACATCCCTCTGCAGGTTGCTCGTGATAAACCCGTTCGCATGATCGGAGGCTCTTCCGCACTCTCCGTCAACGTCTGGACTCCCCTCCAAGCAAAACAGGGAACCTCTCTCCCCGTCATGGTCTGGATCCCTGGGGGCGGCAGCATGAACTGCGACAACAACGACCCTCGGTTCAACGGCGAAGCCTTTGCACGTGACGGCATCGTACTCGTTACCCTTAACTACCGAGTGAATATCGACGGCTTCCTGAAACTGAAGGGAGCTGCAAGCAATCTCGGACTCCGAGATATGCTGTTCGGACTCACCTGGGTACAACGCAATATTGCGGCATTCGGCGGTGATCCGGCCAACGTTACCGTTTTCGGACAAAGTGCCGGTGCAACACATATCACCAGCCTGATTTCATCTCCGAAAGCCAAAGGGCTTTTCAAGCGCGCCATCCTGCAGAGCCCGTCCGCAGTCGCTCAGTGGGACAGTCCGGAAAAGGCTGACGCTGTCGCTGCCCGCATTGCCGCTCATTACGGCATCAGTCCTACGCGCGACGCATTCTGCGCACTCCCGCGTGAACGCATGCCGGAATTCCGCACTCTTGCAGGCAAACTTTCCCGGGATCCTGAATGGCACCAATTTACGCGAGGAAACGTTTCGCTCTTCAAGCCATATGTCGACAATGACATACTCCCCGCCAAACCTGCCGACGCCATTCTCGCCGGAGCTGCCAACAACATTGAAGTACTCATGGGATCAACTCGCGAAGAATGGAGACACTACATTGTTCCCAACGGAGCAATCAGCCGTATGGACCGTCGCCCATCTGAACAGATTGCGCGCACGCTCGGTCTTCCCTCATCGACGCCGGATCAATATAAGAATCATTTCAATTTGGAAACCGAAGGGGACGTATTCGCCCGCATGCAGAGCGACCTCATTTTCCGAATGCCCTGTAACCTCGTGCTGGAAAATCTGGTGAAAGCCGGCAATCGCCGCGTTTGGGCATATTCCTTTGACTGGAGAAGCCCTGTTAAAGGAACATCCGGTGCCGTCCGTGGTGCGGCTCACTCATGCGACGTGCCGTTTGTTTTCGAAACACTGAGCGCTCCCAATGCCATTGCCTCCAACGGTCCTGATGCACCTCAGGCGCTCTCTAGAGCCATGCACGCAGCCTGGGTCGCCTTTGCCAAGGGCAGCGGAGCTCCCTGGCAGCGCTTCGACCTCGAAACCAGAATCACAATGTGCTTCAGCGAAGACAGCAAAACAGTCAGCGATCCCTGGCGTTTTGAACGTCAGATCCTAACCGGCTTCTGATAGCGTCCAACAAAAACACCGCTCCGTAGTACCGAAGCGGTGTTTTTGTTTATCTGCCTTGAGTCGATCAATCGAACTTTTGATTCATTTCACGAGTCGTATGGAAGACGACCTGAGGCCAATGCTTCATTGTCGTTTCCAAGTTATAGATCGAAGTCGCCAGATAGACCGTGTTGCCGTTGACATCCTTGGCAAGGCGAGCATCCTGCTCCCGACAGAATTCCTTACGGGTTTCCTCATCAGGGAACGAGAGCCAACGCGCAGTCGATACATCGGTAGACTCATAAATGGCATCAACCTTGTATTCCGTTGCAAGACGCTGAGCCACAATTTCAAACTGAAGCTGACCAACAGCTCCCAGCATGATATTGCCGAACTCTCCCGTAAAGACCTGGATCGCGCCTTCTTCACCAAGCTCCTGAAGGCCCTTCTGAAGCTGTTTTGCCTTGAACGGGTCCTTACTGCGTGCCGCACGGAAAAGTTCCGGGGCAAAACTCGGGATGCCCGTAAATCCAAGCTGTTCGCCTTCGGAAAGAGTATCTCCGATATGCAGCTGACCATGGTTGTAAATACCAATGATGTCTCCCGCAACGGCATCAGTCATCACCACGCGATCCTGAGCCATGAAAGTCAGCGCATTCGGAATCTTCATCTCACGGCCTTCACGGTTGTGGAACACTTTCATTCCGGGAGCATAGCGGCCTGAACAGACTCGGAAAAAGGCGATTCGGTCGCGATGACGCGGATCCATATTGGCCTGAATCTTGAAAACAAAACCCGTGAAGGGAGACTCCGTCGGTTCAATCATTCGTACGCCGGCATCGCGCGGCTGAGGAGAAGGTGCCCACTGTACAAGGGCATCAAGGACATCCTGAACGCCGAAATTGTTCACGCCGGAGCCAAAGAACACCGGACTTTGCTGACCGGCCAGAAATTTATCCAAATCAAACGGCTCGGTCGCGCCCTGAACAAGCTCTATCGATTCCCTGACATAGGGCATTTCCATCGGGAAAAGGCGATCAAGTTCAGGATTGTCCAACCCTTCGATCGTCTCATGAGCCTCGCGGGAAAGACGTTCCTCACCCGGCGTGAATCGAACGAGATGATTCTTCAGAAGCGAAAACACCCCCCTGAAAGTTTTGCCCATTCCGATCGGCCAGGTAATCGGTACGCACTGAAGCTTCAGCACATTTTCGATTTCACCGATGACGTCAAGCGGATCCCGTACCTCGCGGTCAAGCTTATTGATGAACGTAATAATCGGGGTATTGCGCATGCGGCAAACTTCAAGCAGTTTGATCGTCTGCGCTTCCACGCCCTTGGCAGCATCAATCACCATCACTGCCGCATCGACTGCCGTCAGAACGCGGTAAGTATCTTCCGAAAAGTCCTCATGACCCGGCGTATCAAGCAGATTGATGACATGGTCGGCATAGTTGAACTGCATTACGGAGCTGGTCACGGAAATACCGCGCTGCTTTTCCACCTCCATCCAGTCGGATGTCGCGTGACGAGCCGCTTTACGGCCCTTCACGGCTCCAGCCATCTGAATGGCGCCTCCGAATAGAAGCAGTTTTTCCGTGAGCGTCGTTTTACCGGCGTCAGGGTGAGAAATAATGGCAAAGGTCCGACGCGTAGCAACGTCGCGCACCAATGCAGGATTGGGACTCGTCATAACGGAGAATGATCCCTCAGCGAAAGGTTTCAGATAAGACACCTCTCCGAAAAACGAAACTGTTCGGAGAAGTCTTAAAAAAGCGGGTTATTCTAACAGAGGGCTCCGCTCCAGTCCTAAAAATCAAGGGATGGATACGCATGACCCCCTCTGTTTCAATCAACGATGAAGTTTGGCAAACGCTGCTGCCATAGCCCCTTGAGGCGCGCTCCGCGGCTGGAGTCTTCCGTTATCACGCTTGGACTCCAAAGGATGAGAACGACCATCACTCGTACGCATGGTCAGACTGATGCGACGGCGATTGACATCGACATCAAGTACCCGCACCTTCACGATATCACCCACCTTTACCACTTTGCGGGGGTCATCCACTCTGCGATCCGACAGGCAGGAAATATGAATCAGGCCATCCTGATGCACACCTACGTCAACAAAAGCGCCAAATGCCGCAACGTTGGTGATGACACCTTCGAGCCTCATACCGGGCTGAAGATCCGAGATATCGTGTATGCCATCGGCAAATTGCGCTGTCTTGAATTCAGGACGAGGATCCCGGCCGGGCTTCTCCAGTTCAGTCAGAATGTCTGTCACTGTCGGAATCCCGAATGTTCCATCAGTAAAATCCGACGGACGCAGTTTACGAAGAACCGAACTGTTCCCAATAAGACTGGAAATCGAAATACCGGTCTTCTGAGCGATTCGTTTGACAACCGGATAAGCTTCAGGATGCACTGCTGAGGCATCTAGAGGGTCCGAGGCTCCTGGAATCCGAAGGAATCCGGCCGCCTGCTCAAACGTCTTTGCACCGAGTCTCGGTACCTCCAACAGATCCCTCCTGGTTCGGAATGCACCCTTATCGCTGCGATACTGAACGATCGCCGCCGCCCTCGACGGAGTCAGTCCCGCCACGCGTGAAAGAAGAGCAACGCTGGCCGTGTTGACATCAACGCCGACAGCATTGACACAGTCCTCAACCACTGCATCCAACCTTCGTGCAAGCAGGGACTGGTTAACGTCATGTTGGTATTGCCCGACCCCAATCGCCTTCGGATCAATTTTCACAAGTTCTGCAAGCGGATCCTGCAGACGACGCGCGATAGAAATTGCACCGCGATAGCTGACGTCCAGATCAGGGAATTCCTGAGCAGCGAGCTCGGATGCGGAATACACTGACGCCCCTGCTTCACTGACCACAACACGAGCAAAGCTCAATGCCGGATAACGAGAGGCCAATTCCTCAACCAACGCTGCTGTCTCACGGCTTGCAGTGCCGTTGCCGATGGCCGCCAGCTCAACCCGATGCCGTTGAATAAGAGCCGCCAATTTGGAAATGGCTTCCTCTCGGCGGCGGAATGGTTCGAACGGGAAAATCACACCGGTATCCAAAAGCTTTCCCGTAGCATCAATCACCGCAAGCTTAATCCCTGTACGAATGCCAGGATCCAGCCCTATAACACGCTTGTGTCCTGCAGGTGATGCAAGAAGAAGATCGCGCAGATTGGCTCCAAAAACGTCAATGGCGGCATTCTCCGACTGTTCTCGCAGTTTTTCGAAAACATCAGCCTCCAAAGAAGCAGCCAGTTTCACGCGCCAAGTCCAACGGCAGCACTGCATTAACCAAGCGTCGGCTGCACGACCGGCATTTCCGACATGGAAATAGTCCGCAATCGCATTTTCCAGTTCGCTCTTATCGTTTGCAGTCTCCAGAGAGACATTCAGAACGCCTTCGCTCCTCCCTCTGAAAATAGCCAGCGCCCGATGTGACGGCATCCGGGATACCGGCTCCGAATATTCAAAATAATCTCGAAATTTCGATCCCGGCCCCTCTTGTCCTTCGACCACTCGGCTGACAACGGCACCTTCGCGCCAAAGTCGATTGCGAAGTGACTCCACCAAATCCGGCGCTTCACTCATTATTTCCGCGATGATGTCCCTTGCTCCGTCAAGCGCCGCCTTGACGTCAACCACCCCCCGTTCTGCGCACAAAAACCCCTGAGCTTCCCGTTCTGGATTCAGTGTCGGATTCGCCAAAAGAGTTTTCGCCAACGGTTCCAAACCAGCCTCGCGGGCAATGGCTGCACGAGTTCTCCGCTTCGGACGATACGGCAGATATAAATCTTCAAGTCTCTGTTTACTGTCTGCCTCAAGCAAAGCCTGTTCAAGATCCGGCGTGAGCTTACCTTGATCACGTACCGCACCCAGAACCACCTGACGACGCTCCTCAAGCTCTCGGAGATAAATCAGTCTCTCCTCAAGCTGACGAAGCTGAGTATCATCCAAACTTCCCGTCACTTCCTTGCGGTATCGAGCGATAAACGGAACTGTTGCTCCGTCATCAAGCAGTCTGACTGCAGCTTCTACCTGTGCCGATCCAGCACCGATATCGCCGGCGATCATTTTGAAAATTTTCTGTTCTGTTTTATCCATATCGCATCAAAACAAAGGGCGCCCGACAACGAGGCGCCCGATAAAAATCATCGTTCCAAACTAGTTAGAAACCTTCGTAGCGATGTTGTCAAGCACTTGCTCAACAAGCTTGCGATCCTTAGCCTCATAAGCTTGCTGACGAAGCCGCAAAAACATCTCGGGAAGCGCTTCTCCCCCGCCTTCCTCTTCATAAACAAAACGAAGGAAAAGAACTCCGGATTCAGGCTCTTCAATCCGAATCAGAAAAGTTGAGGCCTTCCAATTCGGTCCCTTATCAACAACAGTTAAAAGAGACTGATTTTCTCTCAGAATCACCCGATCCTGAAGCCTGAAATTTCCAAAATCAATTTCCCTCTGAAGCAGAGTGCCGACATCCGTGATCTCTTCGGAAACAATTTTCGAGCTTTCCATATGCTCGACATACTTTTCCGGACTGCGGACAGAGTCAACCAATCCCTGCCACAGTCTGGCACGGCTTATTCCAGGTTCGGCAATACGGATGATATGTTCATGAACCTTGACTTTGTTCATTGTTTAGCAAATCCTCAGCTGAGTGCATGCCCCCGATTCTTTTCGCCGGTGAGATATTTTTCAAGCCACTGGCTGTAGCGGGAAATAATAAAACTGAATGTAAAGTACACGAGGGCAATAAACACATATCCCTCGACAAAATATCCACGCCAAACCGCATCGCCCAACGCCAATCTTAGACTGCCGGTCAGGTCATACATGGAGACCACCGTTACAAGCGAAGTATCCATGAAGCAAGAAAGCAGACTGTTAACAAATGCGGGAATAATGGCTACGAGTGCCTGAGGCAGGATGACGCTTGAATACATCTGCCGCTGCGTCAGACCAAGCGAGGCAGCCGCATCAAACTGGCCGTGCGGAATTGTCTGTAACCCTCCTCGCACGGTTTCGGCCATATAAGCCGCCTGAAATAGCACAATCCCGACGGCAACACGCCAGAAGGGGTCAATCCGCACTCCTGCAGGCAAAATCAACGGAAAAATAAATGCCGCCACAAACAATACCGTAATGAGGGGGACACCGCGAACGAGCTCAATATAGCCGGTTGATATTGCCGACACAAAAGGCATCCTGCTGCGTCTGCCGAGCGCCAAGAAAATACCTAACGGCACTGAAGCACTCATACCAACAAGAGTCAGCACAACTGTCAGCGGAAGACCGCCCCACATGTCCGTGGAAATCTTTTCCAACCCGAACACACCGCCCAGCATCAGAACGAAGAAAACAGAAATGGTCACGCACCAAAGTGTCAGCAGTGTGCGGGAATACGGTTTTCTCCACATAACCGGCCAGGCGCTCAGAGCAAGCATAATGATCACCAACCCGGTCGCAAGCGCGGGCCGCCATTGCAGAGCATAGGGATAGCGTCCAAAAATAATCAGACGCCATTTTTCAGCAACGAATCCCCAACAGGCGCCCGAAGTTTTCTGACAGGCCCCCGCATCCGGCATCCAGACGGCGTTGACACCCGCCCAAAGCACCAGCTTCCAAACAACCGCAGCAATAACGGCTCCAACCGCCAAGGTCAGCAGAGACGCAGAAACTGAATAAAAATATCGGTCCCGAATTCGGTCGATCAGTGTTCCTCTGAAGGAACCTCCGGCAACTTGGCTCATGAATGGTTCCTCCTTACTGCGGCGCGCGCATGATGCGGGCATTGATTCGGTTCATGATGACGGAAATGACAAGATTCAGCACCAAATACACCGACATGATGATGCAGATCACCTCCAGAGCCTGCGCACTGACATTGATGGCCGTATTGCCGATATTGACAAGGTCCGGATAGCCAACCATGACGGCGAGGGACGAGTTTTTCGTCAGATTCATATACTGACTGGCCAACGGGGGTACGGCAAGACGCATAGACTGAGGGAAGATGACATAACTAACCGTTTCCCCCATCGTCAGACCGAGCGCCAGACCTGCATTCCACTGTTCCGGTCGTACAGCAAGCACGCCGGCTCGAACAATTTCGGCAATCGCAGCCGAAGTAAATAACGTCAGCCCCAAAAACAGAGCGAGAAACTCAGGGGAAAGCTGGGCACCTCCCTTTAATGAAAAACGCGTTTGGATTGGGTGTTCCCAACCGCCAACCGCTCCGCAGAGAACCCAGAGAACGACAAACGTTGCGCAGAAAACCCCCAAAGCAGTCAGATTGGCAAGTAGCCCTGTCATATACCGACGGGCAATCACGGCCGCAGCGAAGGCTACAGCCAAAGCCGAAACAGCGGCGCCTACAGTGCCAGCCCATCCCCAGATCGGCACTGCATATTGCAACCCGGCCTTGGAAAGATAGATCCAGTTCCCCGCATGGAGTGCGGCACGTCCAGCCGGCAAAAGCTCCGTCACGGCCAAATAGACAGCAAGAAGCAGAACAAGTAGCGGTATGTTACGGTAGACCTCTACATGAGCGGCCCCGAGGAACTGCAGCATCGGATGCTTGGAGAGTCGCATCAGGCCGACAATGACACCGAGTACCGTCGACGCCAGAATCGCCAACACCGATACTTTGATCGTATTGAGAATACCGACAAGGAAAGCACGGGACATATGATCCGCGCTGGTAAACGGCAATAGCGCCTCACCGATATCGAAACCGGCTGGTCCAGACAGGAAGGCGAACCCGCTGTGAATGTGCCGCGCTGCCAGATTATCTGCAACGTTCATGGTTGCCGCGGCCAACAGCAGAATCAGCAGAAACATCAGCACTGCCTGAAGCGTATATTCGCGACGCTTTCTTGCCCGTTCACGCTCCCGCCATGCTTGATCGCCGACGGCTCCGAAATATTCTCTTGAAAACATGTCTACCTAAAAACTGACAAAAGGCCCCAGAGGATACGCTCCAGGGCCTTCGTGACACTTAGATCAGGCCGTGCCCAAGGCACGCAGCGTCATTAACGAATCGGCATCGCGTACATCAGACCGCCGTCCGTCCAAAGACGATTCAGACCGCGCGGCAGATTAAGCGGGGTCTTGGGCCCGAAATAAGCATTCCAGGATTCACCATAGTTGCCGACCTGCTTAATAATACGATAAGACCAGTCCTTATCCAGCCCGATAAGCTTGCCCATGTCGTCGCTCTTGCCCAGCAGACGCTGAACATTGGGGCTCGTGCTCGAGGCCTTCATCTGATCGACATTGGCCTGAGTGACACCGAGCTCCTCGGCTTCGATCATTGCATTGAAGGACCAGCGAACGATCTGGAACCACTCATCATCACCGCGGCGAACTGCCGGGCCGAGAGGTTCTTTGGAAATCACTTCGGGGAGAATTTCATACTTGCTCGGATCCTGTGCGAGAGTACGCATGCCAGCGAGGTCGGACATGTCGGTGGTATAGACCTGGCAACGCCCCGAGAGGAACGCGGACTGCGTGGCTTCGGTTGTATCGAACACCACTGTCTTGTAGCTCATCTTATGAGAGTTGAAGTAGTCGGCAAGCGTTTTCTCGGAAGAGGTGCCGGACTGCACGCAGACGGTAGCGCCGTCAAGCTCTTTGGCAGTCTTGATGCCGAATTCCTTCGGGACGATGAAGCCCTGACCGTCGTAGTACGAAACGGCCACGAAAACGGAACCCTGGCTTGCGTCACGAGTCATCGTCCAGGTGGTATTGCGGGCAAGAATGTCGATTTCACCAGACTGCAGAGCAGTAAAACGCTGCGGAGAGCTGAGAGGGACATACTTCACCTTATCGGCATCACCGAGAACGGCCGCCGCAACGGAGCGGCAGATATTCACATCAAGGCCGCGCCAGTTGCCCTGACTGTCGGCACTTGAAAAGCCCGGCGCAGAAGTATTCACGCCGCAAAGCACATTACCGCGCTTCTTGACGGCATCAAGCGTAACGCCAGCGACAGCAGGCGTAGCAACGACACCGGCAGCAAGCAGGGCGGCAACGGACAAAAGCTTCAGCTTCATTTCTCTATCCTTGGATTTGATCTGAGGGGACAAAACTCACAGGACGACGGGATTGTCGAACTGCGAATACAAGTGCTGACAGGCACGTACGGGCATAAGTTTACCTGCAGCCGCAGAGCGGGTGCGGGCTAATTGACAAAACACATGGTTTTAACAAATCTTCTTCCACTTTCTGCCTAGCTGAGAGCCTCCGAAAGTCATAAGTCTGAAATCCTCTTAAAAACAAAAGCTTAGACAACTCATGCTAGAATGTGAAGCTTGGTTATCACTTGCGAATGTTTATGCCCGTTTACTCGCAGATCTGTTTCCTATTCTTTTTAGTATTTCTGAGTGCCTACCTGAGCTGCGGAGAAATCAGCCTGGCATCTGCTCGGCGCTCCCGCCTTGAAGCATTGGCCGACGAAGGAGAACCCCGAGCCGCTTTGGTGATGTCCCTTCAGGAGCATCCCGGTCAAATCTTCTCTGCCATCCAAGTCTGTACGAATGCGTTCGCCCTTCTGGGCGGCATCGTTGGTTTGGCTGCATTTTCCCCGTTCTTTGCCTGGTGCCTTGCCTTCGTTCTGCCTGCCGATACGGTCGGTGTGGTCGCGCCCTGCGTGTCTTTTTTCATCTCCACGCTCCTTTTCGTCATTTTCGGAGACCTTCTCCCGAAGCGCCTTGCCGTGGCAAGACCAGAGGCATCGGCAATGGCGGTGGTCCGGCCTGTTACGATTATCATCAAGGTTCTGAGACCGTTGGTTTTTCTTCTTGAAAAACTCTCTGACGGATTGATGCGCTCTATGGGCTTTTCCTCCAAGCGTCAGGACACCATTACTTCTGAAGACATTTTGGCTAGTGTCGGCGCCGGCACTGCAGCCGGAGTCATCGCTCCTCAGGAGGAGGCAGTTATTCAGAACGTCTTTGATCTGGAAAGCCGCTTGGTACCCTCTGCAATGACTGCCCGGGAAAACATCGTCTACTTTACCCTCGATGAACCGGAAGACAGCATCAGAGCCAAACTTTCCACAGTCCCGTACAGTCGCTTTTTGGTCTGCGATAAAGACCTCGACCACATCGTGGGCTACATTGACTCCATGCACATTCTCAGACAGGTGCTTGACGGTCGGCCCATTTCCTTTAAAGATCCCGGTGTCATTCTGAACTGTCCTCTTATCCCCGACAGTCTGACGCTTTCCGAAGTTCTGGATGTTTTCCAACGCTCACGAGCTGACTTCGCCGTCATTCTGAATGAGTATGCCTTGGTTGTCGGCATCATTACTCTTAATGACGTGATGAGCACCGTAATGGGAGAGTTGGTGACGACCTCTGATGAGCAACAGATCGTTGATCGAGGAGACGGAAAATGGGTTGTCGACGGCGCCACCCCCATTGATGATCTTGAACATGCGCTAGATATCGATGAATTCCCCGACGACTCCACTTACGAAACTGTCGCGGGCTTCATCATGTACATGCTGCGCAAGATTCCGAAACGTCATGAAAAAGTCTCTTGGGCCGGCTATATTTTTGAAGTGACGGACGTTGAGAACAATAAAATCAATCAAGTCTTCGTCACAAGGGCCAAAGAACGTCCTAGAGCAGAAGAGTCGACCCCAAACGATCCGGAATGAACCGACGAGAATCAAAAAAGGGAGCCCCATGAAGGGCTCCCTTTTTTGATTCGTGCGTGTCTCAGGATGCAGTTTTCTTTCGAGAAGATGTCCGTTTGGGCACCGTATTTTTAATCTCCCCCGGCTCCCCGTCAGTTTTAGCCGGGTCTGCTTTCACTTCCGACTTTCTAGGTTCGAACTCAAAGGCAATGCTACCGTTTGCCTTAACAACCAGATACGCCTTGAAGGCACGCTGATTTTTTTTAGAAATAAAACCGGACAGCAAGGGAGTCCGCTTGTCGGCCAACAATGCGGCAACCTCTTCCCGAGAAATATCTCTCGAAAGAATTGTCTTTCCGATGCGGAAAGTACACTTTTTATCGCCGCGAATATTTTTCTCGCACTGATACGCAGCGGGCATATCCAGCACGCGAGAACCGCAGCAGGGGCAAACCCCCACCGATTCAGCTTTTTCAATTTCCTCGTCGGTAACTTCTTCCTTCTCTTCCTCTCCGAAATCAAACTGCATCTTCCAAAGATTACTTTCATCTTTGACTAGAACCAGCTCCGCTTCAAACGGAAAACCTCGCTTGCTGATGAATCCGGAAAGAGGTCCGACGTGCCCAGTGCTGATCAGTTCCTCCACTTCGGCAGGCTCAAACATGCGCCCTGAAGGATGTTTGGCAATCGAAAACTCACATCCCGGCGTCGTACAGGCAAAACGTCTGTAATTTTCAACGATTTCACCCCCACACTGTGGACACGGCGCCTTGACATGAAGCGGATTTTCGATGGGAACACTGTCGCCCTCATAGTGCTTGGCCATCTCGACGACATTTTCTGTCAGGTGACGAATTTCCCTCATGAAGTCATCACCTTGAACGCTCCCCTCTTCAATCATGCGGAGCTTCTGCTCCCATTCTGCGGTGAGTCTCGGTTCGCTCAATTCATCAATTCCAAGCCCTTTGAGCAGCATGATTAGCTGGAAAGCCTTGGCCGTCGGATGCAGATCCCTCTCCTCCCGGCGCATATACTTCTGATCAATCAGCCCTTCAATAATGGCCGCTCGAGTCGCGGGCGTACCAAGGCCCTTATCAGCCATCGCACCTCTAAGGTCATCATCCTCCAGTTTTTTGCCCGCCGTTTCCATAGCACCAAGGAGTGTCGCTTCGGTATACCGAGCAGGCGGTTTTGTTTGCAGCCCTTCGACCTTCACCTCCCGTACATCCACGGTTTCGCCGGAAACCACGGAGGTGAGCACATCTCGCTGCACACGGCCTCCCTTGCCTGCCACGTCAAGCCAACCGGGATTGACCAACACCTTTCCTTCTGTACGGAACTGCTGATCAGCAACTGTCGTAATGCGAACAGTGACATCGTATTCCGCCGCCGGAAAGAAAACAGACATGAAGCGGCGGACAACAAGGTCAAAAATCTTTTGCTCGACTTCATTGAGCGTCTTGGGCAACTGACCCGTCGGAATAATGGCGAAGTGATCGCTTATCTTGGAGTTGTCAAAGACCCGCTTGTCGGGCTTCACCCAATTCTGCTGGATAATGCGCTCGGCAAAAGCTTTATAGTCGGGAAGGCCCTCAAGTGAGCCGAGCGTTTCTCGCACTGTGGGCAGATAATCCTCTGGCAAAGCACGTGCATCGGTTCTCGGATATGTCAGCACCTTATGTTTTTCATAAAGCGCCTGGGCAATAGCCAACGTCGTCTTGGCAGAAAAGCCAAAACGGCTGTTAGCCTCACGCTGCAGACTCGTCAAATCGAAAAGCTGAGGAGATAGCTGCCTTGTACGCTTTGAGGTTTCTTCTACCGTTCCTTTGCCGTCTCTGCAAGCTTCGGCGACTGCACGTGCCTCCGCTTCCGTCCACAAACGTTCAGCTCGGGCGTCAGGATTATTTTTGTCTTTTTTGAAATCCGCTCTCTGCCACAGTCCCTCATACTCTCCGGACTTTGCCGAGAAACGAGCCGAGACCTGCCAGTAGGCCCGAGGCTCGAAACTATTGATTTCCGTCTCGCGTTTGACAACAATCGCGAGCGTCGGCGTCTGCACACGGCCGACCGTTGTCAGGAAGAAACCGCCGTCCTTGGAATTAAACGCAGTCATGGCACGAGTCCCGTTGATACCCACAAGCCAATCGGCTTCGGAACGGCAACGGGCAGCCGCCTCAAGCGGCTTCATTTCTTCGTCACTGCGGAGCGTCCGAAAGCCCTCCTGAATCGCACCCTTTGTCATGGACTGCAGCCACAGCCTTCGCACCGGCTTCTTGCTTCCGCAAGACTGCATGATATAGCGAAAAATCAACTCGCCCTCGCGCCCCGCGTCGCATGCATTAATCACATCGGTCACAGTTCGGCTTCGGAGCTTGCGAGCAAGTGCCTTGAGTTTTTCCTCGGATTTCTTGATCGGTTTCAAATCAAAATAAGGAGGAAGAACCGGTAGATTTTTGAACGTCCAGCGACCGCGCTTAACGTCAAACTCTTCCGGAGCGCTGATCTCCAAAAGGTGGCCTACCGCGGAACCGATAATCATATCGTCACGGACCCAGAAATCACCATCGCGCTTGAATCCGCCGAGTGCACGAGCAATATCTCCGGCGACAGAAGGTTTTTCGGCAATGACAAGAGAAACAGTCATAAATCAATTCAGAGGGAAACCTATCTCTGACGCAGACGCAAACGCAAAACAGGTTTCCGATAAAAAATCAGATCAACAGGAAACTGACAGAAGGCCGTCATTATGGACCAGTTCAGCACCGAACCTCAGTCTCCTTTTTTATAGATTAGCAATATTGGAAAAATGTGCAATCTGCATGGGCGAAATCGGACTGACTGATCAGCACAAAGGCCGACCAAGACAAAAAACATGGAAATCGAACCGTTCCGAATGCCTCATTCACTCGTTTTCCCGATTAAAATGAACGGCCCACCGGACTTCGGTCTTCTCCTCAGTATTCTGGCACTCTGTTTATAAGGAACCATCCCGTGGCTCTTCTGCCCATCATTCAGTACCCCGACCCCGTGCTTTCTGCCAAAGCAGAAACAGTCACAGTTTTTGACGATGAGCTGAAACAGCTTGCCAGCGACATGGCCGAAACCATGTACGCAGCTCCCGGCGTCGGACTGGCCGCCAATCAGGTAGGCGTGCTTAAACGCATCGTTGTCATCGACGTCAGCGAAGACAAGTCTGACTTGAAGGTTCTTGTCAACCCGGTCATCACCTCTCGTACCGACACACTGGAAGAATTCGAAGAAGGCTGCCTCTCTCTGAAAGGCTTGTATGAAAAAGTCAAACGTCCGGACGGCATTACCGTAAAGGCTCAGGATCTTAACGGAAATGTCTTTGAATTTTCCGCCTCTGGAATGCTGGCGGTATGTGCTCAGCATGAAATCGACCATCTTGACGGGCTTGTCTTCATTGATCACCTGAGCCGTCTGAAAAAGGATCGGGCCTGCATGAAGCTGAAGAAGCTTCGCCGAAACGATAAGAATGCCGCGAAAGAGCGTTAAGCCGGATGAGTGTGGCAGTGCCCCGCAATCAGTGATCCGATCTCGGGGACCAAAGCTTCCGGCAGCTGATGTCCCATCCCCTGAATGGAGACCAACTTAGCCTCCGGAATCAGTCGGGCAGTTTCCTCCCCGGCCGCTAACGGCAAGAGCGGATCTGCCGTACCATGAATCACCAGCGTCGGCAACTGAAGTCTCGCCAGTTGCCACGAGCGGTCACCGCTCGCCAAAATGGCAAGAAGCTGCCGGTACATCGCGGCCGGATCGTAGTTGAACGTTTCGATTCTGTTGAGCATTGATTCAAGTTCTGGTTCAGCAGGCTGATACTTAGGCCCCGCCAAAGCTGTAAACACTCCCCGGAAATAGTTTCGCAGTCCCTCCGTAGAATCTGATTCCGGCTTTTTGAGAAGCTTCCATATGGCCGTAGCACGACCGAGACCTGTGGAAGGATTTCCGCTCGCCGAAGCGATGGACGTCAGCGTCGCCACTCTGTTTGGACACTGAACAGCCATGACCTGCGCAATCATTCCGCCCATTGAAATTCCAACGACATGGACCCTGCGGATACCCAGCTCATTCAAAATCCTCTCGAGGTCGAAGGCCATGTCTTCAAGCGCGTAACCGCTCGTTACCCGTCTGCGCAGCAATGTACGGGCAATGGCTTCGGCAACATCCTTGCCGTCAGGGACAAAATCATCAAACCTCGAACTCTTCCCGCAATCACGGTTATCGGGAACGATAACCTGAAACCCCTCTCGCACGAGCATGGCGATCAGCGTCTCCGGCCAAGCGATCCCGGGCATGCCGAGCCCCATAATCAGCATAATCGCCGGCGCATCTCTGTCGCCCCATCTTGAGAACGCGAATCGATAACCGTTGTACTGGAGTTCTTCCACGTCTTTCCCTTCGGGCATAACCCGTACTGAGCAAAGTACCTTACACTACTGCATCATATTCACAGTTCTGTCTTCGTGCAGAAGCGAGCCCTGCCTCATTCCCTGTTTTTTGACGAAATGAAAATCATCTTCGCCGGTACTCCGGATTTTGCCGCTGTCGCCCTGAGCCGCCTGATCGAGGCCGGCCATCATATCGCTCTGGTTCTTTCCCAGCCCGACCGCCCTAGCGGCAGAGGCATGAAGCTCACGCCGTCTCCTGTCAAGCGCCTTGCGCTTGACCACGGTCTGACAGTTCTGACGCCGCAGACTCTCAGTCTGAAACGGTCCCCGGAAGAGGCTGCGGCTGTCCATCAGCAGCTCAGAGAAACAGATGCGGATCTCCTTGTTGTTGCCGCTTATGGTCTGATTCTTCCTCAGCCTGTACTCGACTGCGCACGGGGCATTGGCCGCAACGGTGATATCCGAGCTATCAATATTCACGGGAGTCTTCTTCCCAGATGGCGGGGTGCAGCTCCCGTTGCAAGAGCCATCGAAGCCGGTGATCCTGAAACCGGCGTCACATTGATGAAGATGGAACTTGGACTAGATACGGGCCCCATGATCTGTGAAGTCCGCACTCCGATTTCACCGTCAGACACAAGCGACTCCCTTATGATGCGTCTTGCCGAACTCGGAGCTGATCTGCTTGTAGACGCGCTTAAAACGCCGAACGACTTGACATGGACACCTCAGCCCGAAGAGGGAGTTACCTACGCCGAAAAACTTCTGAAAAGTGAAGCCGCAATTGACTGGTCACAGCCGGCTGAGGTCATTGCCCGCAAAGTCCGCGCCTTTACGCCGTTCCCGGGTACTGTCTGTACCAAAGACGGCATTCCAGTCAAAATTTGGGCTGCCGATCCTGTGAAGGGGGAAGGAAAGCCCGGAGAGGTATTGGATACCTCGGGAGCGCTGACTGTCGCTTGCGGAAGCGGCGCTCTTCGAGCAACGGTTCTGCAGAAACCCGGCAAACCCAAGATGCCCGCGCCGTCTTTCCTTCAGAGTCTGAAATTCGCTGTTGGCGAGGTGCTGAAGTGATGTCTCCTGAAAAAGATGCCGTTCGCCAACAGATTCCTCTGTCGAGAATCTTGCTGGCGGTTGCTGATGCTCGCTCTCAACTGAGGAACGGAGCATCACTCAACGCGGTCATCAGACCCATGCTTCAAAAACTGCCGGCAGACAGTCGTCCCACCGCTCAGGCACTTACCTATGAAAGCGTCCGAAGAGCGGCGCTTTTCCGAGAAGTGCTAGGCACTTTGTGTA
The DNA here is from genome assembly GCA_034104065.1 of Sutterella sp. GTDB lineage: Bacteria > Pseudomonadota > Gammaproteobacteria > Burkholderiales > Burkholderiaceae_F > Sutterella. Next base: position 55,498 of record JAXEEN010000126.1, on the reverse strand, counting down.
CACGTACTCCGACTCCGGCCGTCGTCTCCCTGCTGGAATCGGCTTTCGCCGCATTTTTTCTCGGAAGATTCTCGACATACACCGTTGTCAGTGAGGCAGTCAACGCCTCCAAAAGTATGTCCTCAACGAGAGCGGCATCCGGCTTTGTCAATGCTGTACTGCGTCGGTTTCTTCGGGAAAAAGATGAACTCATCCGACATGCGCTTGCCAAACCCGAAGTGCGTTTCAATGCCCCGGGTTGGTGGATCGCCAGGATGAAAAAAGCCCATCCCGAAGAGGCCGAACAGATTCTCAGTATCGCAGTGCGGCATCCTCCCATGACACTGCGTATCAACTGCCGCCGTTCCAGGCCGGAAGATTATCTGAAGGTTCTGACTCAAGCCGGCATCGCAGCCAGACGTGTTGGTAAGGATGCCGTCATGCTGAACGTTCCGTTGCCGGTTGAACGCATTCCCGGCTTTACCGACGGCATTGTATCTGTTCAAGATGCCGGCACACAGCTTGCAGCAGACTTTCTGCCCGTCAAACCGGGGGATCGAGTGCTTGACGCATGTGCCGCTCCCGGAGGAAAAACTGCACATATTTTGGAACGTACCGATTGCAGCATGACTGCCCTCGAAATTGATCCGACCAGAACGGATAAGATTCGGGAAACACTTGAACGCCTCCAACTGTCTGCCGAAATCCGAACAGCTGACGCTGCCAAAACGGCTAAGTGGTGGGATGGCAAGGCTTTTGATGCCATCCTCCTTGACGCCCCCTGTACAGCAAGCGGCGTTGTTCGCCGTCAACCGGATACCCCCTGGTTGCGTCGGCCGGAAGATATTCGAAAACTGGCAACCGAGCAGAGTATTCTGCTTCGCGCTCTTTGGCCCTTGCTCAGGCCAGAAGGCCATCTACTGTATGCCACCTGTTCCGTGTTTCCAGAAGAGGGATCCGATCAAATTTCTCGATTTCTCAATGAGACACCCGATGCCGAGCTGAGGCCTCTCTTTACGGGGGGTGAGGGCATGCTGACACTTCTGCCTAAGGAGGATGACCACTGGGAGCAAACCAGCATACTTCCTTCCGTGCATGACGGCTTTTTCTATGCCCTACTGAGAAAAAGAGCCTGACCTCGGAGAGAAGCCATGACAGATCCTCTTCGCCGCAGACTACTCGCAGCTTCTTTGCTTGCAGCCGTCATTTCAGCCGACATGCTGTCTTCGACTGTCCGGGCAGCGGAGGCTGCTCTGATGCAGGCATCTATCTCTATTGATGAGCCGGGGGAAAAACCCGGGCTTTTCATTAATTCATCTTTTGAATTCGATCTTCCTCAGCCATTGTCTGAGGCGCTTCATAGAGGAATTGCACTCTATTTCGTGCACGAATTTCGTCTTTATAAAGACCGTTGGTATTGGTTTGACAAAATCAAAGCTGAAAGCCGTTTTGTCATACGATTGGCTTTTGATCCTCTCACGCGCCGCTACCGCCTTTCCTACAACGGACTCTCTCATAGTTTCGACACGTTGGAACAGGCGCTGCCTTATATCAAGAATATCCGTCGATGGCGAGTTGCACCGTCGAATCTCATTCGCAGTGCTGAAGATTACAAAGCTGAAATCCGTTTTTTCCTAGACACCGAAAAACTGCCTAAACCGATGCAAGTCGTTAACACCGGCAGCAGTGAATGGACGGTCTCCAGCGGTTGGGAATCGGTGCCGATTCCCGCTGATGCTGTCGTTCCCGAAGAGTAATCCAACGGAGAACCGTCATGCCTCGGTGGCTTCGCTATTCCGTCCTGATCTCGGCGACATTTGCCAGCATAGCTCTGCTCGGCCTGATGCTCAGTCTGTCGGATCCCAGACTTTTCGACAGATATTTCCCCTTCCTGTTGGTGCTCAATGTCATGATTGCCGGCATTTTGATCGTTGTCGTTGCAGCAATGATCATCCGGCTGACCCGAAGCTACCGTCAAAAACAGTTCGGCTCCAGAATGACTGCTAGGCTTGCCTGCATCACTGCGATTATCAGCGTCATTCCCACAGCGACGGTCTACATACTCTCCTCGGCGGTCATCTCGCGCTCCACTGATACAGACCTCAACTCCCGCGTAGAAACTGCCCTGGATGCAGGAGTCCATATTACGCAGGGCATTCTTGCCCGCAGACAAAATGATGCAGAAGCATTGGCACGTCAGTTTGCACAGTCTTTATCGAGCACGCCGGTTGCTTTGATGATGAACGACCTGCTCAAGCTTCTTGAGAATCATTCCGGTACTGAAGCATTGGTACTCACCGGGACTGGATCCGCGGTCGCGGCTGCCGGTTCTCGGATTAACGTTCTGATGCCGGACCTTCCCTCACCCATCCAGATCAAGACCGCTCGAACTGCCGGCATATACAGCGTTGTTGACGGCGATACTCTTTTCGATTTTCCCGACACAGAGCAGCCTCGAAATGACCTGCGCATCCGAGTCATAGTTCCCATTCCGGTGCTTCAGAACGCAGGCACGATTACCGAACTCCGCAATTCTCTGCTTTTGCCGTCCTCCTCTCGCCAGCAACTTTTCCTTCAGATCACCCAGCCGGTAGAGGAAGAAATCGCCCTCAATGCAGCAAAACTGGTTAGCGGCTATCGTGACTATCAGCAGGCAACATACAGCCGTAGCTCGATGAAAACCCTCTACACGCTGACACTGAGCCTGACCATGCTCCTTGCGATTTTTTCCAGCGTGGCCGCCGCGCTCTCTTTTGCTCGGCGAACAACCGCACCGGTAATGCAGCTGGCCAAGGGAACCAAACGAGTGGCAACCGGCGACTTCATGCCTATTCGTGAATTCGTCGGGAATAATGAAATCAATGTGCTCACACGCTCCTTCAACGCCATGATCAAGGAAGTATCCGATGCGAGAACAGGCCTTGAAGAGCAACGCCTGCAAGCCGAACGGGCTCAAGCCTTTCTTTCCGCAGTGCTCAGTAATATTTCCTCCGGCGTGCTGGTTATCAGCCGACGGAAACATATTGTTTCTGCTAATTTGGCGGCTCGCAGAATCATGGGAGAAGAAGCAACAGAGGTCGGTGCCTCTCTGGAGGACACCATCCCTGAACTGGCGGCGTCGCTTGACGCCCGATGCCATGACGATCAAAACGGCTTTTCCCTCGAATTTGAACTTCCCAGAGAGCAGGGGTTGGTGCCGCTTTTTCTGCGATGCTCTCCGATGCCGCTGGAAGATGAGATCGGATCAGTTCTGATTTTCGATGATGTTACTCAGCTGATCAAAGCACAGCGCGCAACCGCATGGGGCGAAGTTGCCCGCCGTTTGGCTCACGAAATTAAAAATCCTCTGACACCCATTCGATTGGCTGCCGAACGTTTGGAATGGAAGATGGAACCGAAACTAACGGATGAGAAGGATCTGACCCTGCTCCATCGAACCATCGCCACCATCGTGACTCAGGTCGATGCCCTCAAGCAGATGGTGAATGATTTCCGGGAATATGCCAAACTCCCGGCTGCGAATCTAAGATCTACCGATCTCAATGATTTTCTTGAAAGTATCGCCACTCTCTACAGTGATGCCGGGCATGAACTTCGTCTGATGACTGACCGGATGATTCCGCACATCGATGCCGATCCCGCACAGCTCAGACAGGTTCTTCACAACCTGATTTCTAACAGTCTTGAAGCCAAAACCGGAGATGATCCCATTCGGATTACATTGCGAACAGAAGCAATGCGCTCTCAGTATCATCCTGAAACCATCGGCGCTGTTAAACTCTCTATTGAAGACAACGGCTCTGGATTCAGCGACAAAATCCTGCATGCGGCTTTTGAACCCTACGTAACGACCAAGCCCACCGGCACAGGTCTCGGCCTGCCTATGGTCAAAAAGATTCTTGATGAACACGGTGCCAGCATCGTGCTGAAGAATCTGACTGACCCTCAAAGCGGAGAAACCGCCGGAGCACTTGTCGAAATTATGTTTAAACCATCACGGTCCCGAAAAGCGGCTGCTGACGAATCGAACCATTAAGTAAAAAATATGAAGATGACTCAGGTCCTGGTAGTTGACGACGAGCTTGGCATTCGCAACCTGCTCTCGGAAATTTTGGAAGACGACGGTTACGACGTCGTAACGGCGGAGGATGCCGCACAGGCGCGAAAACTCGTCCAGCAAAAGCGGTTCGATCTGATCCTGCTCGATATTTGGATGCCGGATACCGACGGCGTCACATTGCTCAAAGAATGGGGCGCTGCTCATGCAATTACATGTCCGGTGATCATGATGTCCGGTCACGGCACGATTGAAACTGCCATGGAAGCAACCCGCTTCGGGGCGATGGACTTTCTGGAAAAGCCGATCGCTCTTAAACGTCTGCTGACAACTTGCCGCTCCGTTCTTGAAGAGTGGCAATACCGTCATACCGTCGGCAACCGCATGATCCGTGCCATTCCTCCTTCTGTTCAGCCTCAGAAACCTGTTCCTGTAGCGCCGCAGAATATTGACCCGAAGCTGGCAATCAGCAATCCCAAACCTGGTTGGTTTGTTGTTGACGCAGAGGGAGAAATGCCAATCACCGGACCATCCGCCAGGATGCCCGTACTCGAAGTCCCGTTTCTCGGCGTTGTCTTTGATTACAACCGCAGCTTCCGTGAAATGCGGGATGATTTCGAGCGTGCCTATCTGACGAGAGTTCTTCGCCTCAAAGGCGGCTCCATCGCCGCTCTCGCCAAGCACGCACAACTTGAACGTACCCATCTTTACCGTAAGTTGCGGACGCTCGGTGTGGATGTATCTCAGTTCACAGGTTCAGCTAACCGCGACCGAGTTCTGCCTATCTACGGCAAAGACAACGGCTCCGATCACGGCACAGCATCCTCATGAAAATTCTGATCGTCGGAGCCGGCCGTATCGGAACATCCGTTGCAGAAAGTCTTGTTTCGGAAGCCAATGACATTACGGTTGTCGATCTCGACGCCGAACACATCAATTCTCTGCAGCAGCGCTTTGACCTGCGCGGACTTGTCGGCAATGCCACAAGTCCGCAGGTCTTAACTGACGCCGGCGCTGCTGATACGGACATGCTCATCGCTGTCACATCAAGCGATGAAACGAATCTCGTTGTCTGTATGCTTTGCGCTCGAATTTTCAATATTCCGACACGAATCGCTCGAGTTCGGAATAACGAACTTCGAGACTTCCCCCGTATCTTAGGAGAAGAAGGCTTTGAAGCCACTTCAGTCATTTGGCCGGAACAGGCCCTGGTGAGTTATCTGATCAAGCTGATTGACTTCCCCGAAGCCCTTCAGGTTCAGGAATTCGGCGAAGGGTTGGCTAGTTTGCTTGCCGTACGCGCCAAAGGCGGCAGTCCGCTTGTCGGAAGACCTATTCGCGACTTATTTACACATTTGCCTCAGGTGCCTGCCCGCATTGTGGCAGTATTTCGCCGCAATCGTCGTCTCGAAATCAATGCCGCGACGATTATCGAAGCAGGTGATGAGGTTATCTGCCTCTGCGATTCCCGGGATGCCCGGCATGTCATGTCCGAATTCCGGCATCGTGAGAAACCGATTCGAAACATCGTTCTGGCAGGCAAACCCAGTATGGCGCTGAGCCTCACTCGTCTGCTTTTATCCGGAGAAAAACAACAGTCCAAACAAAACTACAACATCCGAATTCTGGAAAAGGATAAATCCGAAGTTAAAAAACTTTCCAAAGCGCTCGGGGACGGAGCGATTGTGATTGAGGGCGACTTTACAGATGAAGATGTCCTGGAAGCCACCGGCATCGAAACCTGTGACCTGTTCATTGCGCTCTCGGAAGATGACGAAAACAATATTCTCGGCTCCCTGCTAGCTAAAAAGCTGGGGGCACTCAAAACAATTGCCCTAGTCAATCGCAAAGCATACGGCGATCTGATGCAGGGAAGCCAAATTGACATCACTCTCTCAACCACCAATGCTGCTCTCGGCGAACTGATTCGGCATGTCCGCCGAGGTGATGTCGCCGCAGCCTACAGTCTGCGCCGAGGCGCAGCGGAAGCGTTGGAAATTGTTGCACACGGGGATCGTAGAAGTTCCCGAGTGGTCGGACGACGGATTGGCAGTATTTCTCTTCCAGAAGGCTGTGCCATAGGCGCTTTAATTCGCGGGACTGACGATAATGCGTTAGTTTTGATGGGGGACAAAGAGACCGTTATCGAGGCGGAAGACCATGTCATAGTTTTCGTTCCGTCCAAGAAACTGATTCCGAAAATCGAGCGCCTCTTTACCGTCAACGTTGGCTTTTTTTAAGGCTTTGACGTCGGATGCTCAATACTCTGCGTTATCTTCTGCTTCCCGTTCTGAACGCTTCCGGCCCCGTCTTCATTTGGCTGGCCGCGGCCCTGATGCTACCCCTGTCGCTGTCCGTCGCGGATCAGGACGGCGCACAGCAGAGCTTTCTGACATGCGCTGGAATTACTTTCGTCACAGGAATTGTTCTGAGCCTGGCTACAAGACGATGGAAAAGAGAACTCACTGCAAGGCACGGTTTTCTGCTTGTGGCGCTTATTTGGACATCCGTTCCGCTGTTCAGCACGATTCCATTCGTGTTGGAAATGCCTGAACTCTCTTTTTCACAGATCTATTTTGAAATGATGTCCTGCCTCTCGACCACGGGGGCTACTGTAATTTCCGGCTTGGACAATCTGCCGACATCTCTCAACGGTTGGAGATGTTTTCTTTCGTGGATCGGCGGCATGGGCCTTATCGTGCTATCTGTTGCCATTCTCCCCCTGCTCGGCGTAGGCGGAGCACAGATCATCAAGGCCGAAACGACCGGTCCGATGAAAGAAACACGCCTGACCCCGAGAATTGCCGATACAGCAAAAGCGCTTTACGTAATTTATCTCAGCATTTCTGTTTTCTGCGCCATCAGTTATCACATGGCAGGCATGAGTTGGGACGACGCCATCATGCACATGATGACGACGGTCAGTCTTTCCGGCATAGCCGCACACGATGCGAGCTTCGGATACTTCAATTCTCCCGCCGTTGATTCTGTCGCTGTTTTTTTCATGTTGATATGCGGCTTCAACTTTACTCTGCACTTCTACGCCTGGAAGAAAAAGAATATTGCCGCCTATTTTCTTGACACGGAAGCCCGAAGTTGGATTCTGTCGGTGTTTCTGCTAACCGCCCTGGCTGCGGCCATTCTTTGGATGAATAACACATACGGTTCGTGGGAAGAAATCCTGCGTTACGCCGCCTTCTCCGTTCTTTCTGTTGCCTCAACCACAGGTTACGGGACTGCAGACTATTCAGCCTGGCCCACCGGACTTCCTCTTATTATGATGCTGAGCGCTGCGTTTGCCTCGTGCGCCGGCTCTACCGGCGGCGGCATGAAGATGATCCGTCTTTTGATCGCCTTCCGCCTTCTCAGACGTGAAATGATTCAGCTGCTCTACCCGAAGGCCGTTGTCCCGCTGATGATTGACAAAAGCATCATTGACAGCAAAGTCAGCACTTCTGTACTTGTCTATCTGATGGTTTGGGTACTTTCTTTTATCGGCGGAGGGTGCGTCTTGCTGCTCAGCGGCATGCCCTCTCTCGAAGCAGTCAGTTCAGCCTGGGCCATGCTGACGAACCTCGGCCCGGCTCTCGGAGAAGTCGGACCTTCCGGCAACTATGCATCGCTTAATGACTTCCAACTGTGGATCTGCTCGTTTCTTATGCTGACAGGGCGCCTTGAGCTCTTTACGGTCTATGTGCTCTTCACGAAAACCTTCTGGAGAGTCTGAACCTCAGGGGCGTCCCCACATGACAGCTTCATCATGACGTATTGCACGGCGGATCATGCTCTGCAGCGGCTCAAGACGCTGATAGAGATTGACGACATCTCGTTCAGCCTCCCACTTTTCTCTTAACTTGAATTCCTCGTCATACGAAGCTTCACGCAGCATGCGCTGTTTCTCTGCTTCAATCTCTGCCAACCGTGCCTTGTCGGCTCGTTCCGCCTCATCAAGTCGCTCAAGCAAGGCCGGGAGTTCGTCAGCGGCGATAGCTCCTTGCTCCTTCCACTCAATTCCGATAATTTTGAAGACCCGTTTGGCAGTCTCTTCGAACATGATGAACGGACCTGTAGCCCGACAGGAAAACATGACCAAAGCCATGGAACGTACTCCCCCTCATTAGCATGGGTTACACTAGCAACACTTGTCTTTGTCGATTTTATCCTACCAATCGGAGTATCCCGTGTCCGCCGGTATCTGCATCATTGCTCATGAGCCGCTTGCTTCTGCTTTGAAAAGCTGCGCTCAGCATATTTTCAGCGCTACGGGAGACACGCACTGCGATGAAATAGCCTGCTTCGATGTACCGAATGATGTCCGGACAGACGAAGGGGAAGCCAAAGCACGGCAGATGATCCAGTCCTTCCGCGGGAAAGATGTCCTGATCCTCACCGACATAGCCGGAGCAACGCCGTCCAACATAGCTCACCGTCTGTTGGATACTCCGAACGTACGTGTGATTACAGGTACTAATCTTCCTGCATTAATTACTGCACTCAGCCATATCAACGACAGTTTCGGTCAACTTGTCACACTGACTGAAGGAGCTGCACACGGAGGCATTTCCTCCTCCCTAAGCCAACCTTTATCCAACAGGAGCTGATTCATGCAGACTCGCGAACTCACAGTCAAAAATAAACTCGGGCTGCATGCCCGTCCGTGTGCACTTCTCTCTAAAACCGCTTCTCTTTTTCGCTCCAGCATCACGATTACTCATAAAAACAGAAGCGTTGATGCCAAATCCATCCTCGGTCTAATGACTATGGCAATGCCCTCCGGCTCCGAACTCACCGTCCGGGCTGAAGGCCCAGACGAAAAGACGGCCATTGAAAGCATCTGTGAATTGTTTGATAACCGTTTCGGCGAAACCGAATGATTGTCTGAGAGCAGCCATGGCCGATCCCATCCGCACGACTCCCGATCGAGAAGACGATCTCCTCACCGCTGAATCGGCCGTACGCGAGTTGCACGGCATATCAGTATTTCCAGGCACGGCCTACGGCCTCTGTCAGCTTTTCGGTTCCGGCGACTTAGAAGTACCTCAGTTTTCAATTGAAAAAACTGCGACTCGAGGCGAAATTCAACGTCTTCGGGCAGCCATCAGCACGGTTGACAAACAGCTCGCCGCACTGATCAGATCTGATGATGAAGAGCTTCCCCCCGAAGCTGTCGCTTTTGTCGACGTCCACCGTACCATCCTTGGAGATCCTACGCTCATCGAGGATACGGTGGAGATCATTAAAGAGAAACTCGTGAACGCCGAATGGGCGCTGTCCATCCGATTGGAGAAAACTCGACGCGACTTTGAATCGATTGAGGATGACTACATTCGAGAACGAGTCAAAGATATTGCTCAAGTAATTTCGCGCGTACAACGCGTACTTACTGGCCGACGTTCTCCCGCTAGTCTTTTCGAGGCAGAGGGATACGAAGAAAAAATCATCCTCGTCGCAGACCAACTTGATCCTGCGGATATGCTGCTACTGCGCGGACGAGACGACTTGGATCTCGCAGGTATCGTTTTGGAAGAAGGCAGCACGACCTGTCATGCAGCCATTCTTGCACGTTCACTTGAAATTCCCACACTGGTCGGCGTCAAAAGAGCAAGGGAATTACTTCAGAACGATCAGTCAGTTCTTCTCGATGCCGACAGTAATACCATCGAATTATTCCCTACCGCAGAAAGGAGACGCGATGCTCGACTCCGCATGCGGGAACTTGCCGAAAACAAGAAACAACTCAAAAAACTGCGTACTCTCGACGCAGTTACTCTGGACGGCCAGACTATTCACCTTTATGCCAATATTGCATTGCCGGAGGATGTTCGCGACGTCCATCGTGCCGGCGCTGACGGCGTAGGGCTATTCCGGACTGAATTTCTCTTTATGAATAGAAATGATCTACCTTCGGAAGATGAACAGTTTGAGGCCTATTCCAAAGTCATTCGCTCAATGAAGGGACGCCCAGTTGTCATCCGAACTGCCGACTTGGGCGGTGACAAAATGCTGTCTCGTCAAGCATTCGAGCTTCTTTCTGGCGACGTGCCTGAAGAAATGAACCCGTCTCTCGGCTTGCGTGCGCTCAGATTTTCCTTCGCTTATCCATCTCTTCTGATCACCCAGCTTAAGGCTATCTTCCGAGCCGCATCGATTGGCACTGGCAACGTCAAAATTCTGCTGCCGATGGTGACCTGCCCCGAAGACGTCGAAATGGTCCTCGAATTTATTGAAGCAGCTAAGCATGAATTGGAGGAGGCCGGAACAAAGTACTCAGAATCTGTCCCTCTTGGCGGCATGATCGAATTGCCTGCAGCAGTGGTTATGCTGAAGGACCTTATTCCTGTGCTTGACTTTTTCTCTCTCGGCACTAATGATCTTGTGCAATACACGCTTGCAGTCGATAGAACCAATGCCGCCGTATCCCGCTACTATGACGAATGCCATCCCAGCGTGCTGCGATTAATTGCAGATACCGTACGAAGGGTTCATCAGGCAGGCAAAAGTATTTCCGTCTGCGGGGAAATGGCGGGACGAAGAGAAATGATTCCGTTTTTCATCGGTCTCGGCTGTACCAGCTTGTCTATGACGCTTACACAGATTCCCGCAATCAAAAAACGAATACTCCAAACTGATTTAGCTCAATCAGAAGCCTTTGCTTCGAGCGTCCTTCGCAAGCGATCACTGAAAACCGTCCATCAGTCCTTTGAACTCATGGAAGACACATTTCGAACCAAGAACTCCGTCTGAGACTGACATGAGCAACTATTACGAAAAACCATTGTCTGACAACGAATTCGTGGAACTCGGAGAACTTTTGGCATCTGTTCCCGAGCCGTTTGAGCCAATGGAGCCGGACGTTATGGACGGCTTTCTTACAGCACTTCTCTGCCTTCCGGACGAACCTTCACCAAGTATCTGGATGCCGTACATTTTTGATGCCGAAGCCCGCGAAGGTGCCGGCCTTTCTGACGCGGAAGAGCAGGACAGACTCGAGGAACTCATTTACCGTCGTTATCGCACGATCGACAAAGGTTTGGCTCGATGCAGAAAACTTGACCCGATCATTTATGAAATCGAAGATGATCGAGGCTATCCTGCCAAGGGACCGGCCGGTGTCGCCGCCGTCGTGCCTTTCGCTCTTGGATTTGCAGAAGTCGTAGATCGATGGCCCGGACTGAAGGAACATCCGAGCGAGCTCGTCAGCAGCGCCCTCCTTGGCATTCTCCGACATCTCCCTGATGATATTGCTGGAGACCTGGCCGATATCAAAGAAGAGCTTGACCAAGAAAGTCCGATCGAGGACCTCGATCAAGCACTTGAAGACATCGCAGAAAGCGTAGCTGAAATCGTCTCCGTCACAAGAGGCTTTAAACCTGCCGAATCGCCTCGCTCCGCCAAGCCAAAATCCGTTCGTCCCCATCCCCACAAGGCTGTACGTCGTCGCAGATAATCTTCTTCGGCCCGATATTTAATCCGTTTCGGGCCGGATTTTCCTCTCATGTACGATACAGGCAGCTAACCAAACCAATGCAGCAACCGGTATCCCCATAGCTGCCGTGATCAGGAAAAACGTACCGTATCCGACGCTTTCGACTAATACTCCAGAAAAGCCAGCCAGGAATTTAGGCAGCAGCAACATCAGACTGCTGAACAGGGCATACTGAGTCGCAGAATACGCTGAACTTGTTAGTCCGGAAAGGTATGCGACAAAAGCCGCACTGGCCAAACCCGCAGCCAAATTGTCCGCAGAAACTGTCAGAACAAGAAACGGAACACTGTGCCCGACCTGTGACAGCACACAAAACAGCAGATTCGTTCCGGCAGACAACACGGCTCCAATAAAAAGCGTTTTCAGCACTCCGAGACGCATCGTCACAATGCCTCCTGCAAAAGCACCAACCAAAGTCATTGCCACACCGAAAATTTTTGAAACGGCTGCGACTTCCTCCTTTGAAAATCCCATATCTGAATAGAACGGATTCGCCATCACTCCCATCACGATATCCGAAATTCGATAAGTCGCAATCAATGCGAGCACCAACAGCGCTCCCCGTCCGAAACGTTCGAAAAAATTTCTGAACGGTGCTGACGCATAATCAAAAAAACGAATGCCGACAGGTGCCTTGTTGCCCAACGAAACCGATGGACGGCTGGGCTCAGGAGAAAGCAAAACCGTCACCCAGCCAACAGCAACGGATGCGGCCATCACCAAATATGCAGCCTTCCACCCGTCCGCGCTGTAACCCGAATCTCCTCCGGCCCATGCCGCAACGGCAAGCGCTCCAGCCCCTGCCCAAATCATGGCCAGACGGTATCCCGTCTGGTACATTGCAGCAAGCGCAGCCTGTCTATCGGCTGGAGCGGACTCAATGCGAAACGCATCAAGAGCAATATCCTGAGTGGCAGATGAAAAAGCGCAGCAAAGAGCCAGTCCAGCCGTGACGGAGAGATTGACTGCAGGATCTGAAAAGGCCATGCCGCAAAGCGAAGCAATCAGAGCCGTCTGAGATACGAGCAACCATGACCGTCGCCGACCGAAAATCGAGGTTAAGATCGGAAGCGGAACACAATCAACCACCGGCGCCCATACCCATTTAAAGCCGTAGATTAATCCCACCCACGACAAAAAACCGATCGTCTTCAGATCGATACCGGCTTCTCTGAGCCAGAAACTGAGAGTGCCTAGAACCAATAAAAGCGGCAGCCCGGAACTGAAACCCAAAAACAGCATTCTGAGAGGATCGGGTTTCAAATAAACGGAGAGATCCTGAAAAAAATTTCTCAAAGCCATTACACAATATCGCTTCTGCTAATCCAAACCCATTCTCCGGGCTGAAGCGTTTCAGGCAGTCTGTAGCGACCGAATTCCGATCGATGCAGAGCGTCGCAACGATTGGAGCATGCAGCAATCATTCGCTTGACCTGATGGTATTTGCCCTGCACAAGAGTCATGCGGAGCAAGTGAGCGTTTACGATCTCAACAGCCTTTGCAGCAACAGGCTTGGGATCATCATCAAGAATCACACCGGCGAGAAGTTTTTCTCTTGTGCGTTCATCGATCGGATGGCGGCAAGTAACGTCATAGACTTTTGATACATGCCGTTTGGGGTGAATCAGACGGTGCTGCAGCGCACCATCATCCGTAAAAATCAACAGTCCTGTCGTATCTACATCCAATCTTCCAACCGGCTGCATTCCTCGGCGTCGAAGCGGCCCCGGAAGCAGTGTCATCACAGAAGGGTGAGCTGACGGCTTCATTGAACACTCATAGCCGGCAGGCTTGTTGAGCGCGATTACTCCCTTTTCACAAAAAGGCCACTTCTTTCCGAAACAAGAGAAAACTAATCCTTCAGTCTCTAGATCCTCTTCGGGATCGTCATGAATATCACCACCAATACTGACAGCCCCCGATGCAGCCAGCGCTCTGCAGTCATAACGGGTACCGAAACCCTGAGAAAACAAAATATCCTGCAAGAACATGATCACCTCTCCGCCGCAATCGGCAGTTCATAGTCCACAATCAACGGGGCATGATCAGAGAAATTCTCGCCAGTATAAATATCAGTCAACTGAGCAGTCGAAGCTACTGAGACCGTTGCCAACTGATAATCAATGCGCCATCCAACATTTTTGGCTCTCGCCTGTCCTCTCTGACTCCACCAGGTATAGCGTTCCGGACGAGAGTCGAGCAGACGGAAAACATCCCTCCACCCATGCTTTTCAATAAGATCAGTCAGCCAGGCACGTTCCTCCGGAAGGAAGCCTGAATTTTTTAAATTGCCCTTCCAGTTCTTCAGATCAATTTCCTTGTGTGCAATATTGACATCACCGCAAAGAATAATTTGACGTCCGGAGCCTGCCAGATTATCCAAATGCACCACCATTTGCTGAAGAAAACGAAATTTCGCCAGCTGCCGTTCTTCCGATGAAGACCCCGACGGAAAATAACAGGAAATCACGCTGAGATTATCGAATCTTGCTTCCACATACCGCCCTTCCGCATCAAACTCCTCGCTTCCGAATCCGACGACAACACTGTCCGGCTTACGCCGAGACCAAAGACCGCAACCTGAATACCCTTTTTTTTGAGCGCAGTGGAAATAACTCCAATAGCCAGGTACATGCTTAACCGTTTCCGGGATATCTCTTTCCCAGGCTTTGAGTTCCTGTATGCAGAGAACATCGGCATTCTGTCCTTCGAACCATTTGAAGAACCCCTTTTTTTCGGCCGAGCGCACTCCATTGGCATTGAATGTCACTATGCGGAACATTTCTCTTCACCTCTCTTTTGACAATGAGATAAGAATACCGATGAATCGCAGTACAATGCCACACATCGTCCGCCGAGGACTCTCTGCTCCCATTTTATTTTCGTTCCGACATGCAACCGATTCAAGAACAGTTCATCGAATTTGCTCTCAAAGCTAATGTCCTTCGCTTTGGCGAGTTCAAAACCAAAGCTGGGCGTCTGTCCCCTTATTTCTTTAATGCAGGTCTTTTCAACACCGGCGCCCTCCTTGACGAGCTCGGTGCTTTTTATGCCCGCACGCTTTTGGCTGCAAGAGAAGCCGGTCGCATTGAATTTGACATGATTTTTGGTCCGGCATACAAGGGAATTCCGCTTGCAGCCTCTGTTGCAATGAACCTTGCTCGACTCGGCTGTGATGTACCTTGGGCTTTTAACCGCAAGGAAGCCAAAGACCACGGAGAGGGAGGAGTCATTGTCGGCTCTCCTCTTAAGGGACGAGTGGTCATTATTGACGATGTTATTTCCGCGGGCACTTCCGTACGAGAATCCGTCAAGATCATTCAAACGGCAGGAGCCGTCCCCTCTGGTGTTCTGATTGCTGTTGACCGCAAAGAACGCGGCGGCAACGCCGTTGAACTGACGGAAACCTCGGCCGTACAGGACGTTGAAAAGACTTTCGGCATGAACGTTGTCTCTATCATCAGTCTCAATGATCTGCTGGCTTTCATGGACAGCGACTCTGACACAGCCCGAGCTGTTGCCTGTCACAAGGAGGCTGTTGCAGCTTATCGAACCCGATACGGCGCGTGATTCTGTTTTCAAAAAAAAGGCTGCACCCTCAAACAGAGGCGGGTGCAGCCTTTTTCTTAATTGATTAACTCAGACGCCGAGCTTCTTGCGAAGGAGCTCATTGACCTGAGCAGGATTTGCTTTGCCGCGAGTAGCCTTCATACACTGCCCGACGAGAGCATTAAACGCCTTCTGCTTGCCAGATCGGAATTCATCGACTGACTTTTGATTCTTTTCAAGGACCTCGTTGATAATTCCCTCAAGTGCTCCCGCATCGGAAATCTGCTTGAGTCCTTTAGCCTCAATCAACTTATCGACATCCGAGCCTTCTCCATCCCAAAGAGCCGCAAAAATTTGCTTAGCGCCCTTTTGATTGACAGTACCGTCAAGCACACGCTGCAGTACGGTTGCGAGCAGTTCAGGCGTCACGGGAGCCTTCGAGAAAGTCATCCCTTCGGTCTGATTAACCGCAGCAGATACCTCTCCCATGACCCAATTGGCAGCCATCTTCTTATCGCTGACCCGATCGGCAAGTGCCAAATAATAGTCCGCGATATCTCGGCCAGCGGTCAACATGCTGGAGTCATACTCGGGCAGACCGAATTCCTTCTGCAGCCGTTCGCAGAGCTGCTGAGGCAACTCTGGCATCTGAGAACGAACCTCTTCAATCCATTCATTACTGATTTCAAGGGGAAGCAAATCCGGATCAGGGAAGTAGCGATAGTCCATCGAATCTTCTTTGGTGCGCATCTGCCGAGTTTCGCCTTTGTCCGGATCATACAAACGAGTTGCCTGAATCACCGTACCGCCGTCCTCAATGAGTTCAATCTGACGACGAACTTCATAGTCAATAGCATCCTGAAGGAAGCGGAATGAATTCAAGTTCTTGATTTCACAACGAGTACCGAACTCCTTCTGACCGACAGGGCGTACCGAAACGTTGGCGTCACAGCGGAAATTACCCTCCTGCATATTGCCATCGGAAATACCCAACCAGACAACCAGTGCATGAAGAGCACGAGCGTAACCCACTGCCTCTGCCGCCGAACGCATTTCCGGTTCGGTCACGATTTCCAGAAGAGGGGTACCCGCACGATTGAGGTCAATTCCTGAATGACCTTGAACAAGACCGTGCACAGACTTTCCAGCGTCCTCTTCAAGATGGGCGCGGGTAAGGTTCACCGTCTTCATGTACGGATCACCCTTACGAGGTTGGACAGGGAATGTAATATGACCGCCGATCACTACCGGGAGCTCAAACTGACTGATCTGATAACCCTTGGGCAGATCAGGATAAAAATAATTTTTGCGGTCAAAAACTGAATGATTGGCCACGGTGGCGTCAATGGCCAAACCGAACCGGATAGCCTTCTCCACGGCCGCGTGATTCAGTACCGGCAGACTACCGGGCAGCGCGAGATCGACATAACAGGCATTGACATTGGCTTCGTCGCCGAAATGACGGGCAGAGCCAGAAAAAATCTTGGAACGAGTCGAGAGCTGAACGTGAGTCTCAAGACCAATAACTACTTCCCACTGCATGGTTCACATTTCCTCTTGAGACATCAGTAACCCGACGGATGGCGCAAATGCCAATCCGTCTCACGCTGCCAAGCAGCTGCCGCGCCAAGCAGACGAGCCTCACTGAACGTTTCTCCGAGCAGCTGGAAGCCGAGCGGACGACCGTTTGAATGAATGCCGCAGGGCACCGACATGCCGGGCAATCCGGCCAGCGAGGCAGGAACGGTATAAAGGTCGGACAGATACGCCGACACAGGATCGGCATTAGCGCCGAAATCATAGGCCGTTCCAGTGGTCACCGGACAAAGAATCATATCAACGTTACGGAACGTTTCATGGAATTCCCTGGCGATCAGACGACGAACCTTCTGAGCCTTCAGATAATACGCATCGTAATAGCCATGGGAAAGCACATATGTCCCGATCATGATGCGACGCTTGGGTTCCGGGCCGAAACCCTCATTGCGAGACTTTTTAATCATGTCGATGATGTCCGTGTACTCGGCCGCACGATGTCCGTAACGAACGCCATCGAAACGAGAGAGATTGGAACTGGCCTCCGCACAGGCCACGACATAGTAAACCGGCACACCGAGCTCAGCCATTGGAAGTTCAATATCGATGACTTCAGCGCCGAGACGACGATAGACAGCAAGAGCCTCTTCAATGGAAGATCTAAGTTCGGGATCAACACCCTCTCCGATCCACTTGCGGGGAACCCCAATCCGCACGCCCTTGACACCGTCGTTAAGATGGCGTGCGAAGTCTTCCGTCGGTTTATTGACCGACGTCGAATCCCTCGGATCAAATCCCACCATGCTGCCGAGCACCATAGCGCAGTCTTCTGCAGAATGAGCCAACAAACCGGCAGTATCCAGAGACGAGGCGAAGGCGATCATGCCGAGACGAGAAGGACGACCGTATGTCGGCTTGATACCGGTAACGCCTGTAAACGATGCAGGCTCTCGGATAGAGCCGCCGGTGTCGGTTCCCGTAGCGATCGGACAAAGACCCGCCGCCACTGCACTGGAAGAACCGCCGGAAGAGCCGCCCGGAACAGCCTTGCTATCCCAGGGGTTATACACACGACCGTAAGCGGAGTTCTCATTACCGGACCCCATGGCAAACTCATCACAGTTGAGTTTGCCAAGGCAAACCATGCCCTCACTCTTAAGCTTGCTCACAACCGTTGCATCAAAGGGGCTCATGTAGCCGTCAAGCATCTTGCTCGCAGCTGTGGAAGCCCACTCCTTCGTCACAAAAATATCTTTGTGAGCGATGGGGATACCGGTCAGCGCCGTCGAGGTTCCCTGAGCGATACGATCATCGGCCTCTCGTGCCTGACGCAGCGTTTCCTCGGGACGAACATCCAGGAAAGCATTGAGGCCTCGGTGGGCCTCAATGCGGGAAAGATAGTGCCGGGCAAGCTCGACAGCAGAAATTTCTCGGGCCGACAGCATGCGGGAAAGCTCGGCAACCGAACAGAAGGTGATGTCTTTCATACTCTAAACAGTTATTCGATGACCTGAGGAACCAGGAAGCAGCCTTCGGCCTGCTCCGGAGCATTCTTCATGTTTTCGGCACGATCCACGTTCTCGCTGACGACATCGTTACGCAGACGCTGAACGCCATCATGAGGATTCGGCATAGGCTCAATGCCGTCGGTATTGACCGAGCTGATACGCTCGATCATCTGAAAAATATCATTGAGTTCGCCCTGAACGATTCGAGCCTGTTCATCGGAAATATCGATGCGGCCGAGATCGGCAATGCGGCGAATGTCGTCCATCGATAGGGACATATTCGTGCTTCTCTACTGCGGGTTGATTTTGCTTAACAGTTTTCATTCCTGGGCGCGCGGATCGGCTGAAACACTCCAACACAAAGGAGAATCGGCAACCAACGGTTTTCCGGCGACGTCGGACGATCAGTTAGTTTATCATTAACAGATTGATTCTGGGTTACGCAACATCCTGCTGTGTCTGCAAAATCGTGGTGCGCAGAGCGTTCCAGCGCACGGTACGGTTCGCCCAGCATTCCCCATCTCCAGGCTTCGTGAAAATGTTCGGTTTCTTTCGCAATTACTTCTCCAATGACCTTGCCATTGACCTCGGTACGGCCAACACGCTCATCTACATGCGGGGCAAGGGCATTGTTCTGAACGAACCCAGCGTCGTCGCCATCCGCCAAGAAGGCGGACCGAACGGCAAAACCACCATTCACGCCGTCGGCAAGGCTGCCAAGCAGATGCTGGGGCGTGTGCCGGGCAACATCAATGCCATCCGTCCCATGAAAGACGGTGTGATTGCCGACTTTACGGTGACCGAGCAGATGCTCAAGCAATTCATCCGTATGGCCAGCCCGTCACGCCTTTTTGCCCCCTCCCCCCGCATCATCATCTGCGTCCCCTGCGGCTCCACTCAGGTCGAACGCCGTGCCATCAAAGAGAGCGCATTAGCGGCCGGAGCTTCCGATGTCTATCTGATCGAAGAACCCATGGCTGCCGCTATCGGAGCCGGTCTGCCTGTTAATGAAGCTGCCGGCTCTCTTGTCGTTGACATCGGGGGGGGCACAACCGAGGTCGGTCTGATTTCCCTCGGAGGGATGGTCTATGCCGGCTCTGTACGAGTTGGCGGCGACAAATTCGACCAAGCCATCATCAATTACATCCGACGCAACTTCGGCATGCTGATCGGAGAGCCAACCGCTGAACTGATTAAAAAACAAATTGGTTCAGCCTTCCCGGGATCTGAGGTTCTTGAAATTGAAGTGAAGGGCCGTAACATTGCCGAGGGTGTTCCCCGTACATTCACCGTACATTCCAACGAGATCCTTGAGGCTCTCTCAGAACCTCTTAATCAAATCGTTGTTGCCGTCAAGAACGCTCTCGAAAAGACGCCGCCCGAACTCGGTGCGGATATCGCCGAACACGGCCTTATGCTGACCGGGGGCGGAGCGCTGCTGCGTGATCTTGATCAGCTTCTCAAAGAGGAAACCGGTCTCCCAGTGCATGTGGCTGAAGAACCTCTTAATTGTGTGGTTAAAGGCTGCGGTATCGCCCTAGAAAATATGGACAAGCTTCATACGGCATTTGCCGTCGGCTGATCTCTGAATCATGGAGTACGGTCCGCCGCCTCTGTTCCGGCAAGGCATTTCGGCTCGCGTCCGCTTTATTTTCTTTGTTCTGATGTCCGTCATCCTGATTTTGATTGACGGACGTCTACGTTCGCTCGACGATTTCAGAAGTGCCGTCGTTAGCTTTACCACTCCAATGGTCGAACTTGCCACGCTTCCAATGAAGCTGTTTGACCAAACTGAAGGCTACTTTGTCAGTAAAGTTCGACTGAAAAACGAAAACGATCAACTCTCGGAAGAAAATCAAAGGCTTTCGCTGGAGGTAGCTCGTTTGCGCGAAATGCAGGAGGAAAATGATCGTCTCCGCCGGTTGGTTGGTGCTGTACCCCGCACTTCGGATAAAGTCGTTACCGCAGAAGTCTTGGGACGAGTCTCCGATCAGTTCACTCGTCGGCTCAAGATCAATCTTGGAGAAAAAGACGGACTTAAAACCGGGATGCCTGTGATCGGCGCTTTCGGGGTACTCGGTCAGGTCAGCCGACTGATTGCACACCAGGCCGAGGTAACGCTCATCACCGACCATCGTCAACGGCTTTCCGTGATGAATGAACGCACTGGAGAGCGATTCATTCTCGCCGGCACCGGTGAAGAGGTTATGGATCTGCTTTTTGTGCTGCCCAATGCCGACGTCAAAGCGGGAGACCGTTTAGTAACTTCAGGCATTGACAAAATTTTTCCGAGGCAAATTTCTGCCGGCATCATCAGGGAATCCAGTCATCAACCGGGAGAGACGTACCGAACGGTCTCAGTCACTCCAACTGTCGAGCTTGATGATATTCAGTTTGCCACGGTGATTATGACCGATCCTTCTCTCGCCACTGCACTCGACGATATCCGAGAGAACGACGTCATCAGACGAAGGGCTGGACGATGACACGCTACCTCAGACTCGATCTCGGAGAAGGCGGTTCTGAACGGAGAATTGCCAAACCTGCCCATCCTCTTTGGATCGCAAGCACCTTCCTGATTAGTTATCTGCTGAATCTTGCGGGTACCTCGGCAGGCGTACTTTGGCTACCGGATCTGCTGGCTCTGACTCTGATTTACTGGACAATCCGCGATCCAAGGCATATCGGAATGTGCGCAGCTTTCATCTGCGGAATTCTGATGGATATTCACTACGGAAGCGTGCTCGGTCAGCAGGCACTCGCCTATGTCATTCTCAGCTATTCCGCTTATTCTCTCCATCGGAGACTACCTTGGTTCGGCCCTTTCGGACAAGCCCTGCATATTCTTCCGCTGCTGCTGCTTGCGCAAGTCATTGTATTGCTCATCCGCCTTTGGTTTGACGGCCTATGGCCTGGCATGCCCTGGTTCCTTCAGAGTTTTACTGGAGCGGCATTTTGGCCTCTGCTGACTGTCTTCTTCTCACTGCCTGAACGCCGCAGTGAGAAGCAGGAAGCACTCTGACATCCGGAGAAGCACTGTGGCACTGGATTTCAAAGAAGATACTCAGGATATTGCCCCATTTCGCAGACGTTTGCTGTTTTCCTTCTGTACCGTCATTCTTTTTTTTCTGATTCTCACAGCTCGGTTTGCCTGGCTACAGATCATCAACCAAAATGCCTATGTTGAACGAGCAGAAAAGAACCGTACAGTAACCGTCACCACTCAGGGAACCCGCGGCCTCATCTTCGACCGAAACGGGACTACCTTGGCTCGAAATATTCAAGCCTATTCTCTAGAAATCACGCCCGATAAAGTTACAAATCTGGAAAATACGATTACCGGCCTTTCTGAAATTATTCGCATCACGAAAGCCGACAGACGGCGTTTTGCAAGGCTTAGAGAAGATCTGAATCGCTATGACTCCATCCCCATTCGTCAAGAATTGACAGACGAAGAAGTTGCCGTTTTTACCGGACAGCAATGGCGTTTTCCCGGAGTAGAAATCAATCAGCGAGAATATCGGATCTATCCTCAGGGCACTCTTGGCAGTCATTTCCTCGGCTACATTGGATCTCTGTCACAAAACGACCAGAAGCGTCTCTCTCAGGAAGGTATTCTTGAAGAATACGAAGGAGAACGAGTCATTGGTAAAGTGGGAATAGAACGCAGTTACGAACGAATTCTTCACGGAAGACCCGGTCACGAAACACTTGAAGTCACGGCCGGCGGTCATGCCGTACGTTCTCTCTCGATCGAACCGGCCAGGCCCGGCAAGAACCTCCATCTCACGATTGATCTAAATCTCCAACGTGTGGCAGAGAAAGCCATGGAAAACAAAACTGGAGCGGTAATTGCCATCCAGCCGAAAACAGGAGAAATTCTGTCATTCGTCTCCATGCCGACCTATGATCCCAATCTTTTCCCCGGAGGAATTGATCCAGAATCCTGGTCACAGTTAAATACATCAGAATCAAAGCCATTGTTAAATCGAGCGATGAGAGGCCTTTACCCCATCGGCTCGACATATAAGCCCTTTATCGCTCTTGCCGGTCTTGAAACCGGAGCCACCAGTGCTGACTATGTCATGAACGATACCGGCACCTTCATGCTCGGCAAGCATAAATTCCGAGACATGAGCGGAGTCCCCAAGGGCAAACTCGATCTCAGACGATCCATCGCCGTCTCTTCCGATGTGTACTACTACTGGCTTGCTACCCGCATGGGCGTTGACACCATCCATGACTTCATGGTTCCATGGGGATTTGGTCAAAAAACAGGCATAGATCTGGTGGGAGAACAGACCGGAATTTTACCGAGCAGAGAATGGAAAGAGGCTCGCTTCAAACAACCCTGGGTCATCGGCGACACACCGTCAATCGGTATTGGCCAGGGCTACAACGCATTTACCTTGCTCCAACTGGCCAACGCCACAGCTACCCTGGCCAATCGAGGCACGGTTATGACCCCGCACTTGGTCAAACGCATCACAGATCCGACGACGGGTGAAACGACATCTGCTTCGGACAGACCTGCCCGAACAATACCGCTTCGGCAGCACAATATCGAAACCGTCATTTCGGGAATGACTGACGTTGCAACCAAGGGGACAGCCCGAGCAGTCTTCAAGGGCACCCCCTATTCTGTTGCCTGTAAAACAGGCACAGCCCAGGTAATCACCGT
Source organism: Sutterella sp. (assembly GCA_034104065.1). Classification (GTDB taxonomy): domain Bacteria; phylum Pseudomonadota; class Gammaproteobacteria; order Burkholderiales; family Burkholderiaceae_F; genus Sutterella. Next base: position 32,702 of record JAXEEN010000126.1, on the reverse strand, counting down.
AGGTCAGGATGATAAGTACGACGCGAAGAAGCTTCACCGCAAGTACCACGACCACGCACTGTTCATTGCTTTTGCGCCCGCGCGTAATCCAAGAATTGCCATTGCGGTTTTGGTTGAAAACGGAGGATTCGGTGCACAGGCTGCAGCCCCCGTCGCTCGTAAAATGATGGACTATTGGCTGACCGGAGCAAACGAGCTCTCTCTACCTGCTCCTCAAGGGGTCGCCCTCATTGACCCTGCCGGACGAAAACGATAAGCAGTACAGAACATGCTTGACCAAATTTCACGCACTGCCTTTCTCATCTGCCGAAGCGTACTCACCCGACTGATGCGGATAGACCTGATGCTGTTAGTGATCGTAGTGACGATCACCACCATCGGTTTCGTCGCTCTATTTTCTGCGGGTTACAGTTTTCCATGGCGAATTGAAGGGCAAATCCGCAATATTGCTGTGGCAACCGTCGTCATGTTGTTTGTTGCCAATATCCCCGTACGGTTTTTCAGTCGTATTGCGCTTCCTGTCTTCTTGCTCGGGTGTCTGCTTTTGGTGCTGACGCTGCTTTTCGGAGTTACAGTCAAAGGCGCCACTCGCTGGCTTAATGTCGGCATACGTATTCAGCCTTCAGAAATCATGAAGCTGGCGGTCCCGCTAATGCTTGCCTGGTACTACCAGCTCCGTAGTGAAAACATTCGTTGGTGGGACCATTTGGCGGCGTTTATCATGCTAGCGATTCCGGTGGGCCTCATCATGAAGCAGCCCGACCTTGGAACATCGATTCTCGTCGGCATCGCCGGCTTAGCCGTTATTTTCTTTGCCGGTCTCAGCAAACGGGTCATTGCCGCTGGACTTGTTTCTCTGCTTGCATCACTGCCAATCGTTTGGAATCTGATGCATGACTATCAGAAAGAGCGAGTTCTGACTCTTCTTGACCCGACTACCGATCCGTTGGGAAAAGGATTTCACATCCTTCAAGCATTGATCGCCATCGGTTCGGGAGGATTTTCTGGTAAAGGATGGATGGCCGGAACTCAGGCCCATCTCGATTTCATTCCTGAACGAACCAGCGATTTTCTTTTTGCCGTTTACAGTGAAGAATTTGGTTTTGTAGGCAATTTGGTTCTTCTGACGCTCTACACCTTGCTGATCGGTCGCAGCTACTATATCGCGGCCTATGCCCCAACCCGTTTTGCCCGACTCCTGTCCGGAGCCATCGGTACGATCTTTTTTACCTATACTTTCGTCAATATGGGTATGGTGAGTGGTATTCTCCCCGTCGTCGGCGTTCCTCTTCCCTTCATGAGCTACGGAGGAACTGCGCTTCTGATTCTCGGCATCTGCACGGGTATTCTGCTGTCCATTTCCGCTGAGTCAAAACACTGACCAATCACACGAATATGAAACAGCTCCGCCTTCTGAGCGTTCTCTTGACAGCCAACGTCGCTCTCCTTCTCTGTGCCTGCAGCTCCACCAACGGCTATTACCAAAACGACGGTCCTCCTCTAACAGGAACACTGCTCAATGCCGAAAGCGCCACGCCGAAAGTTGAAAAATTCGTATCGGCCTCTTTACGCCCTTATATGGTCATGGGAAAACGCTATGTTCCCGTGACGACAGATTCAGCCATGAATCAGATCGGCATCGGCTCCTGGTACGGGAAGCAGTTTCACGGAAATAAGACTGCTATAGGAGAAACATACAATATGCATGCTATGACGGCAGCACATCCGACAATGCCGCTGCCGAGCTATGCACGCGTTACCAATTTGGAAAACGGACGTTCTGTCATTGTCCGAGTCAATGACCGCGGACCTTTTCTATACAACAGAATCATTGATCTTTCATACGCAGCCGCAAGTTCGCTTGGATATGCCAACAAAGGAACCGCCAAAGTTCAGGTCACCCGGCTAACGAATTCGGAGATTGCCTCTGGTTCATGGAAAAGTCACTCATCGCGCCCGACAACCGTAACTTCACCGGCGCAACCAGTTGTTGTGACCCCCGGCGCGGATACCCGTTTCAGTTCTCCCTCCTCTGGATGGGGTGTTCAAATCGGTTTCTTTACGGATGAGACCAACGCCAGAAGCTACGCGGCTCATGCCGAAGCTGTACTGTCATCTTCGGGTTCGGAAGACGTGCGAATTGTCAGGGACAACGGAGGATATCGCATCATTGTGGGCTCAAGTCGTTCTCAAGCTTCAGCCAGAGCCGCAGCAGACAGCCTCAGAATGCGTCTCGGGACTGGTGCCTTCCCGATTCAGCGCTGATCAGATCATTTTCGAATCTCGTGAGCAAGCGGCTACAATAATCCCGCCGTGCGGGAATGCTTTCTGCACGCCCCTTATTCGTTATGCCGGAGTACTTCATTAACTCCGGTCTCGATCGGAGATTCGTCATGACGCTTGCTCAGTCAGTTTACGAGACGATCAATGAAGCCTGGGCCGGTCCGACCCTTGAAGCCCTGAAAGAATTTGTCCGTTTACCTGCCAAATCCCGAAATTTCAACAGTCACTGGGAAACAGACGGCGTTCTTAAAGCTGCACTGCTTCAAGCAGCAGACTGGGGTAAACAACGTTTCGCCAATGCAGAATTCCGGCTGATTGAAAAGCCAGGTATTCCACCGGCCCTTTTTGTCCGCATCCCCTCAAAGGGAGGCCATACAGGCAGCCCCGCTTTCTTTTACGGACACCTTGATAAACAACCAGAAACGACAGGTTGGCGCAAAGGTCTGGCTCCCTGGACGCCCGTGGTTGAAAACGGCAGACTCTACGGACGAGGCGCTGCCGATGACGGATACAACTATTACCTCACGTTGACTGCTGTCGAAGCCCTTGAAAAAAACGCCGTTCCGCACCCAGAGATCATGTGCCTCTTTGAAACGGACGAAGAATCCGGTTCAGCTGATTTGGAAGACTACATTCAGAGCATTGCCCCTGAAGTAGGATCACCGGCTTTTATTGCTATTGCCGATCTCGGAGCTTCTGACTACAGCCGGGTCTGGCTCACCCAATCCCTGCGGGGGATCATCGCGCTGACACTCAACGTCAGAGTGCTGAATACCCCTTCTCATTCAGGAAGTGCCAGCGGAATCGTGCCAAGCTCGTTCCGCATTGCCCGCATGCTCCTTGAACGAATTGAAAATGCAGAAACCGGAGAAATCCGTATTCCGGAACTGAATCCCCCTGTTCCCACGGAAATCTCCGAATGCATCCGACGTCTTTCCGAGTCAGAGGATCCTCGCAAACAGTTCGATTGGGCTGGCCACACTCATTCTCCTTGTACAACCGCCTACGATGCTATGCTGACCAATACTTGGAAGCCATCGCTTTCCATCATCGGTGCAGACGGTCTTCCAAATACGCATAATGCCGGCAACCTGGTCCGGGAGGAGACATCGTTGCGTCTATCGTTCAGGACACCTCCGACGGCAAATGCACACAACGCGCTCACCGCGATTAAAAGCATTCTGACCGCCAATCCTCCGTACGGAGCAGAAGTCACAGTCACGGATACAGCCGCCGAATCCGGATTTGAAACCACATTGCCTTCCGGGAGACTAGGAACGCTCCTCAATCTCTCCTGTCAGACACATTTCGGACACGATATCGGGTTTACGTTCTGCGGAGCTTCAATCGGAACCCTTCCGGCATTCAAGCGAGCCTTTCCCGATGCGCCTTTTATCAATACCGGCGCACTCGGACCAGAAAGCAATGCACACGCCCCGAACGAATGTCTCAATCTCGAATACACGAAAAAACTGACCTGCGTCTTTGCCGATCTCATCGCAGGTATTCCTGAAGGAAATGAACTATGAGAAGAGATTGTGTGACTCAGGTCATCGTCGACTGGGGAAACGGTGAATGGGAAAATTTTGCTACCCCTTTTGAAGCCGAACAGTATATTAATGCCATGCTCGATGAGCTAGACCTTCCTCGAAGTGCCTGGCTTGAAGATATGAAAGGCAACAAAAAATGGGATTATGACATCGTTGAAGACGACAGCGGGATTATCCGTTTAGTGGATTAATTGAGGTAACCATGAGCTGCATACTCTGTAATAATCATCATCCTGATGAAATTTGGCGAAACAGCCACTTTTACGTCATCGATGCAAAGGATCCCTCTTTTCCCTGTTTTTTGAGAGTGATTTCCTGTCGCCACGTACCAGAAATGTCAGATCTTTCTCCCGATGAACGGACTGAACTTTGGCGAATTCTTGAAATCATCGAACATACGATACTGAGCGAACTACATCCCGACAAAATTAATTTGGCCCAGTTCGGCAATATGGTTCCTCATCTCCACTGGCACCTTATTGCACGCTGGAAGGATGATACTCATTTCCCCGAGTGCCCTTGGGGCCCAAAACAGCGTAATGTTCCCGACTCAGTTCAACGTCAGCGTAGAGACATGACGGAAGCTCTTCTACCCACTCTGGCAGCCAAATTGAAAAAGGGCATTGGCTGATAAATACGGTCGGCGCTGATTATCCTCAGCGCCGTTTTTTACTGAGCGGGACAAACATACAGCATCAGTCCTTCCTTATTGACAGCCTTTTGGAGTCTGAAGGCTTCATCAGGCGCAATCCCAGGAAAAGCCAGCCGTATACGAGATTCCACAGCCTCACTCAAGCGAGTCAGACGAACATTTGAGAGTCCCTGAGTATGCGCAAACTCACGCGACCAAAGTTCCGCATCCTTCCCTTGCTCGAAAGTCCGGACAACCACGGCATACCCATCTCGCTTCAATTCTGCAACTGACACACCACTGAAACCCGCGTCCATCAGGCGTTGCTGCTCCTTAATCGCTGTCTTTCTGTCAAAAGGCCCAAGATATGCCGCATAACGCTGAGCCACTGGAACAGCTTCGATTCTCATGCGCCCGACTAAAGCGAGAGCCTCAAGTGTTTTTCGAAGATTAGGCAGTGTTTTTTCACTCATGCTGCTCGTAACGACGCATCGGACGCCGGAAAGGTTGTCCTCAGTCAGAGGAAGCACGGCCGACTCTGAAGATACCGGCACTCCGAGATCTACCCGCTCCTCTCTGGCAGGTTCATCAGTGACCGGAGCCGCCGGCAAGGACACTTGACTCTGCAGCAACACTTCCGGCTGACGCATCGCCAATCCGTCGAGACGAACCTCTGCCGTAACGTTATCAACAGCGGTCACCGGTTCGTCACGGCTTTGCCAATAAAGCAGTCCGAGAATGATCGAGGCAACAAAAAGAATGGCACAAGAAACAAATCGCATAAGTCGACGTAGTTAACAAAGCGTTTTAGCAAGCGCAGCCAATCCCCGCAGAACCAAGTTATGCCTGACGGTTAAATCCGGGACCTCCTCCCTTAGATACGGCGCGATGAATTTTGCCGCTCCTCCTGCGAGAATGATTTTCGGACTAACACCCTTCAGACACATATGGTGGCGTGCCCTGAGAATCAGACCGACCTGTGCATCCACAATACCGGTCGTAATTGCTTCGCTTGTACAACGGGGAAACGCCTCGTAACTGCTGAGATCACCGGGTAAAGATGGTATGCCGTTGGAGAGACTGTCCTGCATCAGGCTAGGTCCTGGAGCAATTCGTCCTCCCATAAAACAGTACGATCCGTCAGCTCCCCGAATGATCGAATCTACCGTCGTAGCCGTCCCCGTATGCACGACTAACAATGCCTGAGATCGCAGTGCGTCTGCAGCTCCCACTGCGGCATACCATCTGTCAGCGCCAAGCTGAGTTGGTTTGGCATAGCAGTTTTTAATCGTCACTTCCCCGGAGAACAACGGCTGAGGCCGGACCCAATTCCATGTAATTCCGTGATCATTAAAAAACTTAGTCAGAGAAAAGGCTACAACGGGAGCAGCAACAGTGCAGCCAATGATGCGCGTGGGTTGCATGCGAAGCCAAAGCTCATAAAGCTCTTCCTTGAAATGCGTGCTTCCTCTGTGAACAATTGTATGAGGACTGTCCGGCTCATCCAAAGTCGTCCACTTCAAGGCTGTATTGCCTAAATCAATCAGTAGGGTTGTCATAACGGAAATTCCCTGACGTAAACGCTGAGATAAGGCCGTCGTGCCTCAGCAATAACCGTCCTGTCTCATCAATACCTAAAACCGTTCCGTGGATTTCTGTGGTATCTGTCTGAAAATAAATCTTTTTCCCTAGAAAAGCGTCAAACTGCGGCCAAAGAGCGGTGATTTGAGCCCATTCAGAGGTACAGATCTGTGTAAGAACATCAGCAAAACAGACAAGAACCGCCCGTTTTCCGGCATCGGACTGCCAAATATTCATCCCCAGGCCTGTCATCGGCCATCCATGCGTTGTTTTACCCGTTCCGGCTTTGGCATTCAGACCGATGCCGGCGATAAAAATTTTTTTCCCTGCCGCATCCCTCAGAGACTCACAGAGTATGCCTCCTGCCTTACCGCCGTCAAACCAGATATCGTTAGGCCATTTCACGAAGGCATTCACCCCAAACATACGCAGCACGCGACAAACTCCGATACCGGCTGCGAGAGGCTGAAGCGTCAGAGGCCCTCCCCCTGTCTCCATTGGAAGCGCAATGGAAAAAGTCAACGAAGTATCGTCTGTCACCCAACGCCGTCCTCTGGTTCCTCGTCCAGATGTCTGTCGCCGAGCAACCAACAGACGAGGGACTTCCAACGATACACTTCTGACATATGCTTTCAAGTCATCATTCGTAGAACCCGTTTCCTCTACTGAAACAATCTCGGCTTCTCTCATTCCAGTCAGGCGCTCCTAGTAAAAACCGACAAACGATCATAGTCTAGCGAGAAAAAATCGCACGACGACGATCTGCACGCTCCCTCCAATCCATCGTTTTGCTGATTCATGCAACGGCTTTAATCCGGGAACAAATTGAGGGTTTGTAAAATATGACTTGATCTCATTGTTCAAAATCTGTCAATTTCTCCTGATTTCAGCAATGCGTCTCATCTATATTGCTTTGATCTATCTGAGCACGTTGTTATCAGCCTCAGCTCATGCCGCTCCTTCTGCATTCGTATTGCAGGACCTCGACAGTCGGCAAATTCTGATGTCTTCCAATATTTCCTTACCTATCAACCCCGGATCTCTCGTTGAACTGGCATCAGCAATCGCGCTCACAACAGGAACTGCGAGTGACATTTCGGCAGCAGCCCATCAAATTCGTGAAACACCAGAAACACTGCCGTCCGATCTCACCAAATCGATCAGCAGACTAATTTCTGCGCTGGGCATGACACGTACAACCTTCATTTCAGCGACAGCTACAGAAGATAGAAATCAGGCAAGCACCGCTCATGATCTGGCACGTTTGGCTGAATATTGTTTTCTTCACAACCGCCAGTTATTTGAGGCTCTGTCTGATCTGAAAAGTGTCTCAGAAGCCGCCTCCAGAAATAATGCACACTTTTGGCAAAGCAGTACGGTCTACGGCATTACTTCGACACTCGGCGATCATCAGTGGAGCGGTATCTTCGTATCTATCAACCCTAAACCAACTCTCAATGTACGACGTCTCTTAGCCGTCATTCTTAATGCCGAGGATGCGCGTGACTTGGCAGATTCCACGTCCCATCTGATTACTGAGGGCAATCTGAATTTTGAAACATTCAAAGCTGTCAAAAAAGGAGAAATTGTCGGTACTCTGCCAATCTTTAAAGGAAAATCAGATATTCTGAAAGTAGCTGCGGCTGATGATGCTGTGATTACTCTACGAAGAAGTGATTTGACCGAAAAAGCGCCTGATGAGTTTACAATCCGAATGAACTGCCGGCTCCCTATAACCGCACCAGTGGCGGAAGGTACTGAATTGGGAAAGCTTGAGGTGTTGTTTCACAAACAATCTCTCGTTTCCGTTCCCGTTGTTTCCGCCGAATCGATCAGTGAAGGCGGCTTTTGGAAGCGGGTAGCTGATACCATCAGAATGGCTTCCGAAAGCCTCTGACCTCTGTCACAAGGTTTGTCAGACTCTTTTTTGGGCTGACGTTTCGTTTCGATAGCTTTGTTTCCGAAGGCTTTGGATCGGAAACAATGTGCAATTTCCTACGGATCAAGATTCCAAGGACAATTTATGACCGACAATAACAACAGCATGCAGCCTGATGATCTGACACCTCTCATGCAGTTTCCCATGGCTTTTCCTGTCAAAATCATGGGACTGAACAATCCTGCCTTTCCCGGCATCATTCGCGATCTGACAATTCAGCATTTTGCAGATTTTGACAGCAGTACATTCGGGATCAGCTATTCAAAAACCAAGAAATACATGGCACTGACTGTCACAGTCAACGCCCAATCCAAAGATCAGTTGGATAATTTCTACCGGGCTCTTACCTCTCACCCTATGGTCAAGGTTGTTCTGTGAACACGGTGCTTTATGAATAGCAAAGATATCCGACCGGGAAGTTTTAAGGCCTGGGCCGCCTTTACTCGTCCGAAAACATGGGGAGTAGCGGTTGCGCCGGTTATCGCATCTTTATCTCTTGCCCTGACCGAAACAGATTGTTTGTCTCCAACCATCGCCGTCTTCACTCTGACAATTGCCTTGCTCATGCAGATTGTCAGCAATATGAAAAACGATCTAGGCTACACCGAGCGCAAGGCTGAAACAGGGAATCGAAAAGGTCTTCCAAGAGCAACCAGCATGGGATGGATCAGCATAACTGCCGCCCGACGTGGAATCTTTGTTGCCATAGCTCTGTCTTTGATTAATACGGCAATCTTGATATATTTTGGCGGATGGATATTTGCACTCGTAGGATTAGCTTCGGTGACTGCTGCTTATGCCTATATGGGAGGTCCTTGCCCGATAGCTTATACGCCGTTTGGCGAACTGACAGTTCTGATTTTTTTTGGCCTTACGGCGGTCTGCGGCACATACTATCTGCAAACAGGATTCCTGTCCGTGAACGCAGTCCTTCTCGGTATTGCCCTGGGCAGCATCGCGTCCGGGGTTCTCTGCATCAATAACTGGAGAGACAGAGTACACGATCGAAGTATCGGAAGACGTACTCTAGCCGTCGTTTTGCATGACGGTCCATTTATGACATTATTCAAGGGACTGATGCTCGTCCCGTTCATATTGACCGCCATCATGATCTGCACGGACCCGAAACTGTGGCCCTGCCTGATCGTATTTTTATGCTGTACAGACTGCATCAGCATTCCTCGCGACATGAAGAAATTTCAGCATGAGGCTCTCAACCAGACCATGTTTGCATGCGTCAAGCTGGAGCTGAAATATTCTGTTCTCTTTGCCATAGGAGCACTTGTTTCCTGGCTTTTTCTATGAACCTAACCATTTTGTATGCGTATGGGAGTCCCTTCTCTCCCTTCACATAGAGTCGGTAATAAAAAGAAAGGACACCTTTGGTGTCCTTTCTTTTTGTAAACAAATCCAGTTATTTTTCGTCAGCGGGAGCTGAAGTCTGAAGGTCTTTCAATCGCTGCCGAACCTGTTCTTCGCTTTCAACAGAGAAACAAGCCACAACCTGTTGAACGCCAGAAACCTCTGCTGCGGTGCGACTGGCTGTGTCAGCTTCAACTGCTGTAACAATGCCCATCAAATAAACAATACCGCGCTCAACGGTAACCTTCATTTGATTAAGTGATATCTGCTTGGTGGCAATGATTGTGCTACGAACTTTTGTTGCCAACATCGAATCCGAGATTCGGGTCGGAACAGACGAAGGATCCATCACAGCCAATTCATTCAGTACAGAGGCAACGTCAACGCTCTGCGAAGCAACACGCTGAGCCACCATTTTTTCCTGTTCAGAGGCAACTTCTCCGGAAAGCAAAACTTTTCCGTCATAGCTGGTGACAGAAATGTGGTGTCTCTCGTAACCTATTGCTTGTTGAATCTCATATGCAACTCGTTTTTCAAGCACTTCATCGTTCACAATAGACCCTGTGGAACGCCGGTCAGTCATAACGGTAGCTGAAGTGATTGCAGCCCCACCAACAAGAATAGGAGCACAACCGCTCAGCAAACCAGACACAGCTATTACTCCGACTAACATCAGCCGCTTGTCAAATCTCATTGATATTCCTTCCCCCAAAAACTTACGCTGCGGGATCACAGTTTAGCCCTACTGCAGTATCCCCATCCGTCAGATTGATTGTTGTTGCAAAAAAGGCAGAAGCCAATTCCAATAGGCCTCAAAAATCTGACGGCGGAACCAAATTTTTCGTCCTCGCTTACGAATGGCGTCGCATCCAACCCAGACGCGAATGGTTGCTTCAATCTGCTCAAAGTTACATCCGATAAGACGTGCAACAGTCACTTTGTCGGGCAGAAACGGCAGCTCAACCCACTCGATACCCTGCGTCAGAAAATGTTTCATGATTCCTGGATTATTTTCCTGAAGCATGAGAATCAGCAAACTGCCGAGACGTTGTTCCACAGTCCCTGAATGGTTAAGAAACATTCCCATTCTGTCGCAAAGAGCAGCGGAAGAAGAATAACTGGAAAGCTCACGCTGCCACTGTGAATGTTCGTCAGCAATCTTCAGAAGAAGCTCCTGATTGACCACCAGCACCTCCGTACTAGTCAGACACCAGTGCCTGCGAGGCATTCGATCACGGACATACAAGTTCTCATAACTGCCGCACAAAGAGCCTGACCCTGCCATAGAAAGAAGCAGAGGCTCTTCTCGTACAGGATCCAACAATGCTTTGACAACAAAGCCTGAACGAACGAACATCAGCTTCTCAAAGAGTCCCGGAGATGAATAGATCACCTCGCCTCTGGGAAACCTCACAGAATGTCCCAACCCGGTCAGCACCCCAGACATTGATTGCGACAGGCGGGGGGAGAGCCAAGGAATAATCTTTACACTCATAAACAAAAAAGTTTTCGTTAGTGTGGATAACGGTGAGGACAACTTTTCGAACAGTTCCCTCGGTTTGTGGATAACTTTTTTGCTCGTTCAGACGAACGCAAATCTGTCCACACATTATTCCGTATTGTTCACAAGCTTTTCAGAGGCTTGTCCACAGCTTTTTCTTCACCTTAAGGATCTAATTTTCCTATAGAAAAACCAGTTATCCACAGCAACCCGAGTTGCCTACTACTTACTACTACTAATATTTAGATATAAAGAAAGAATAAACAGAGTAGAGAAAACAGTCCCGCACTAACAATAACTAAAAAATGATCCATTTGCATGTTCTTTCTAGATCCAGCAAAAAGGGCTCTTCACAGAAGAGCCCCGTTTTAATGAAAATTCACCCTGTGGATAACGTGTGGGTTACCCTGTGAAATCCTTGTGGATTAGATGATGTTTTTCATTATGATCAATATCTTGCGTTCATTTCCGATGAAGATGCTGCACTGCGATGCGTCCGTCTAAGCCTGTCTCACATGCTCCGAAGAAAGCGCTTGTTCCCCGTTTCATGCTGCCTGCTGTCGTGTATTTTCTGTCAACCTCATCGAGTGCTTTCGCAAGATCTTCTCGCGGTTCAAGTAAGTCAGCCACTACGACATGATCGACCCGAAAAACAGATGCTGAGTCTTCTCCTTCCGTACGGACTTTGATCGAGTAGGGATCGATTTGTTCGATGCGGACCTGATCAAAAATATTGGCGCCATGCATACGCAGCCATTGCAATTCACTTAAACGTTTATGGGCTCTGAAATTCTCTTCCAAAGACTGTCTTGAAGGAGATAGGAGGTACAGCTTGCGATGAACAGTTTCCAGGTGAGGAACAACGCCCAACATGCCCCCTTTGTGAAAGGCTGGGTCTCCTATTCCCCACGCGCAGAGCCAGTCGTTGAAACTTTGAATATCCGGAGCGCAAAGATACCGACCAATATCCGCCGCGATCGGATGTGAACCGATGACAGCAACTCGGTGTCCGACAGGAATTCGGTTCAGAAGCAGATCTTCAAAAGTCAATACATTTTGACTGTCAATACCGTGAATGTCAGGAATCACAGACTCACGACCGGTAGCGAGGATCAGCAGATGACGATTGTAATGTTCTTCGATCCAGCCAGGAGTGACCACGGTTTTCTTGATGATGCTGACTCCAAGGCTAAGAAGTTCTTCTTCCTGTTTGTGAAGCAGGTCTGTAATTGCATTTCGCCCGGGAATCTTTGCGCAGAGTCGGTACAGCCCACCTAGCTCATCGTTCTCATCAACAAGTGTGACTTGGTAGCCGGTGACAGCTGCTTGCCGAGCTGCCGACATTCCTGCAGGTCCGCCTCCGACGACAAGTACCTTTTCTCCTTCTCGGCGCTCGTAAGGGACGAGAGGGATGCTGCCCGGCAGGCAGCACAGTCTGGGCATACCCCCTTCAGCCGGTTTTGAAAGACAGCCCTGAGGACAGCTGACGCAGGGCACGGGGGATTCTTCGTTTTTTACTTTAGAGCCCCAGGCTTTGTCTGCGATCAAAGGGCGTCCGAGTTCGACCAGACAGGTAATATTCTGTTCGATCAGACGGTTCATCATTTCCGGACTTCTGAGTTTTCCTCCAAAGATAACTGGAACTTTTATTTCAGAAGAAAATTTTTCCATAAAAGGCGTCCAAACCCCGTTGGGCGTCAGATCAGTGCCAACCGGTACAGAATTGACGTCAAGACCGATATCGAAACTGAAAAGATTTACGCCTTCGTATTTCAGTGCCTGTGCAAATGCCAGAAGATCGTGCCATTCACTTCCCTTGGGGTCAATGTCGATGAGAGACAGGCGGTAAGAAAGGATAGGGGAAGGACCGATGAAACTTCGGATGCGTCGAATCAATTCAACGGCAAAATTGAGTTTCCCCTGATAGCCCCATTTATCTCGTCTTCGGTTTAGTGCTGGGGTACTAAAAGTATTGGGAAGCGAAAGGTGACCTCCATCGACTTCAATTCCGTCGAAGTGTCCGTGATTTACTGCTTCATATGCTTTGAGAGCATAAAGGCTGATCATGTGGGAAATCATCAACCCCGGCATTCTTCTGACGATTCTTCCTGTATTCGGATTGCGAAAACGAGAAGCCGACATGGCAAAGACGTGATCGGAATCCGCGCCATGATGAACAAGCTGAAGAATGATTTTGGCACCGCGGGAATGAATGGCGTCAGTCAAACGAACGGCATCATTAGTCAGCGATGCATTCAAAAGTGGCTCTGACAAACGGCGTAGACCCGAGCTGTGTACTGCACCGTTTCTCACTATCAAAAGACCGACATCATTTTCAGCGCGCTCGCAATAAAACCGAATGAAGTCGTTGCTGAACCGGTTGTGGCTCTCCAAACCAGTCTCGACTGGAGCCATGACGATTCTGTTTCTGAGGAAATGAGCGCCGACCTTAAGCGGCAGAAACAAATGAGGGTACTGAGCCATAGCCATACGGATGTTGAGAGAAATAAATGAAAATCAAAGGCGGTCAGATATCGCTCTTTTCGGCATTATGAATTCCGAAGGGAATCAATACGCTGGGAACAATGCCGATACTGGTCTTAAGGTTGTTGGCTTGATCGTCGAAAAAAATATGGGGACGAATTGCTTCAAGGATTGGTTTCTTGTCCAGACCGTCCAAAAGAAAAAGTTCCGCTGCACTCATGCCAAAGCTTTTGAGTGTGGTTATAAGTCGTTCTCCGCTGGTAGCTCCGCGTGATGTCACAATCGAAATTCTGATGGCCGGTTCGAAGTAAGGATCGGAGCTGCCTCTCAGCCTGTAGTCAAGCCGTTGGAATTCCGATAATTGTTCAAACAGTTTTTTTAGAGGCCCTGGAGAATGAGGTGTAGAGGCTTTGGCCTGTTCCAGTTTGTGAAAACCCTGCAGTCCTTCTTTCTGGAACTCTCTTTCACTTTCATCGTCCGCAATGACTCCATCGAAGTCAAAGGCGATTCTCAGCGACGGGCTGGTATCTTCATCTTCCACCGGAGCAGGCAGAACCAAACCTGCGGGCTGATGTGCTGCAATCGCTCTGCGGACGCTGTCGGGATTAGCACTCAGAAAAAGAGAGACATTGAAGGCTTTAAGAAATGGAAAGGTTGATTGACCTGATGTAAAGGCTCCTGCTGTAATCGGCAGATCGTAATGTTTGCACGAATTAAAAAATCGCTGAGCCGTTTCGGGGGAGTTCCTCGATAGAGCGACAACACGAAACGGAGAGGAGTCGTCAAACAGACTGTTGAGCTCAAGCAATCGTCTGACAAAGGGAAAAGCTACTCCAGGTCGAAGAGGATCGTTTTTATGAAGAATCTGAAAGTCACGAAAGGCTTTATAGCCTTGGTGTTCGAATAGAGCATGCTCTTCTTCTAAGTCGAAAAGTGCTCGTGAGGATACGGCAACGACCAATTTATGATCAAGAGTCTTCACAGCTGCATCCTTTGTACTGATAAAGGCAGTGCCGGCAGCCAAGATGACGGCTGCCGGCCGAAAGGTTATGCGTCAATGTTGCCGGCAAAGAGCGCATTGGTTTCGATGAAATCTCGTCTAGGTTCCACAACATCTCCCATCAGCATTGAAAAGATAGCGTCAGCGCTAGCGGCATCTTCAATGCGAACTCTGAGCATACGTCGGATCTTCGGATCCATCGTGGTGCTGTTAAGTTGTTCAGGCGTCATTTCTCCCAGTCCTTTGTAACGCTGGCGGATCAGACCTTTTTCAGCCTGCTTGAGGAACCAGTTGACAGCCTCTCCAAAATTCTTGACAGTTTGTTCTTCCCTGCCTCGTGCAACCTTTGCTCCGTCTCCAATTACTCCTCGGAGCATGTTCGCGCTTTCTCGAAGTTTGCGGTAATCGGAAGAGATGGTGAATTCCGGCGTGATCGTTGTTGTTTTGTAATTACCGTGCTTGAGACGATGAACCTTGAGCAGGTGCTTTTCGTTTTCCTCATCGTAGACCGCTTCCACCTTGATATTGGGATCGCGGAGCTCTTGCTGAAGAATGTCGGCAGTTCTTTTAGCGGAGAATTCATTTTCAAGGTTAATGTCAACGCCGGCAGTGACTGCAACCAGAACAGACTTGTCAATAGCTCCCTGAAGCCGGGCAATGACATCGCTCGATTGCAGGTATTCGTTGACCAGTGTTTCAAGTTCACTGCCGCGAACAGCCTGATTAAGTTCGAAGGCTTCTTTCGACTTATAAAGACGAGCATCTTCCATGGCAATACGAAGGAGATAGTCGCTCATTTCTCGTTCATCTTTGAGGAAGACGCCTTTGTCGGCCTGATTTTTCTGGACCTTATAGAGAGGGGGTTGAGCGATGTAAACGTGACCTCCCTCGATAAGCTGAGGCATCTGACGGTAGAAAAGCGTCAGCAGAAGCGTACGAATGTGGGCGCCGTCCACGTCAGCATCGGTCATGATGATGATGCGGTGATAACGGAGACGTGACAGGTCGAAGTCTTTACCGATATTGGTTCCGAGAGCGAGTGTCAGCATGCGGATCTGCTCTGAGTCGAGCAATTTATCCTGTGCTGCTTTTTCGACGTTGAGAACTTTGCCGCGGAGCGGCAGAATCGCCTGAAACTGGGAATTACGTCCCTGTTTTGCCGAGCCGCCGGCTGAGTCACCTTCCACCAGGAAGAGTTCACTGTTGGCAGGATTTTTTTCACGACAGTCGGCGAGTTTTCCGGGTAATCCTCCTCCAGAGAAAGTTTTGCGGCTCATGTCACGAGCTTTGCGCGCGGCTTCACGTGCTCGGGCTGCGGCAACGATCTTCTCGCAGATGATCTTTGCATCAGCAGGATTTTGCTCGAGATAGAGCTCGAGTTCACGAGACACAACTTCTTCTACCGCAGGACGTACTTCACTTGATACCAGTTTGTCCTTTGTTTGAGAGCTGAATTTGGGTTGGGGAACCTTGACGGACAGCACACAGGTAAGTCCTTCGCGCATGTCGTCCCCCTCGGGATCAATATCTATCTTCTTGCTTCCGGCTTTTTTGCCAACCTCATTAGCGGCGATGTAATTCTTCAGCACGCGGGTCATGGCAGCTCTCAGACCCGTCACATGCGTTCCTCCGTCGCGCTGAGGAATATTGTTTGTGTAAGCGGAAAGGACTTCGTTATAACCGTCCTGCCATTGCATGGCGATTTCCACCTCGATAGGAACCCCGTTAACCTGAACAGTCTCACGAGCGTGGAAAATCTTCTGATGCAGTACATTGCGGCTTTGGTTCTTAAACTGAACGTAAGCAATGAGCCCTTTATCAGTCAGCAGATGAGCTTCATGCGCTGTGCGCTGGTCCTTCAGGTCAATGGTAACTCCCGAATTTAGGAACGAGAGTTCGCGAAGGCGAGAAAGCAGAGTGTCGTAATTGAAGACTGTTACTTGCTCGAAAATCTGTGTGTCGGGGAGAAAGTGAACTTCTGTACCACGACGAGTAGTTGAGCCGAGAAGTTTCATCGGAGAGATCAATACTTTCTCTCCGGTTTCAGGATTAATCACTTCTGCGGTTTCGCGATTCTTAACTTTCCCGCGTTCAAACTCGAGCAGGCGAGCTTCGCCATCACGACGTACGATAAGGCGCAGCCATGTCGAGAGCGCATTCACGCATGAAACGCCGACTCCGTGCAATCCGCCAGAAATCTTGTAGCCATTGTTATCAAACTTACCGCCTGCGTGAAGTTCTGTCAGAGCAATTTCAGCGGCACTACGCTTGGGCTTGTGCTTGTCATCCCACTTGATTGAGGATGGGATTCCGCGACCGTCATCCACAACGGAAACGGAATTGTCGGTATGAATCGTGACCTGGATACGGGTTGCATAGCCGGCGAGCGCTTCGTCGATGGAGTTGTCGACGACTTCGTAGACCAGATGGTGCAGTCCTGAGCCGTCCGCGGTATCGCCGATATACATGCCCGGACGCTTTCTGACGGCCTCCAGACCCTCAAGAATCTGGATACTGTGCTCGTCATAAACCGGCGCCGTTGATGCAGTCTGTTCGGTGGTGTTTTCCAGTTCGGTCATTCAAATAAAATCCTTCGGCGCAAAAGCAAGCCTTTCTGCGCAGTAAACAATTCACAAGCGCCGGCAATGCCGGCGCCTGTAGTCAAATCGGAGGGAGGCCAGACTGTCAGATGCGCATAGGCATGACAACGTAACGGAAGCGTTCCTTCGATTCGGGCATAGTGATGAGCACGCTACCCGATGCGGTTGAGAAGTTGAAGCAAACTTCTTTATTTTTCAAAATTCCGAGTACTTCAAGGAGATAAGTGATATTGAAGCCCATGTCAAGTTCATCAAGCGTCCATTCAACGCCGAGACGCTCAAGTGCTTCTTCGTGTTCCGAGTTGGTGCTCTGAATCTGAAGCTCATTTTTGGTCAGCAGCCAGCGAACGCCATGGAATTTTTCATTGGTCATGATCGCTACGCGACGAAGTGCACTCGCCAACTGTTCTCTGTCAAGCTTGACCATATGAGGATTGGTTTCTTCCGAGGGAAGAACCCGCTTATAGTCGGGGAATTTGCCTTCGATCAGCTTGCTCATGAATGTTACAGTTCCGTAGGTGAAACAGACCTGAGTGTCGGTGAACTGAACTTTGACGGGCGTATCGTCTTCAGGAAGCAGACGGATGAGTTCACGAACCGTTTTGCGGGGAATAATGACTTGGATCGGCGAGGCTTCCTCATCGATCGGGACATCACAGCAAGCCAAACGGTGCGTATCAGTAGCGACGGTACGAAGCGTTGTGCCCTCGATGACGAAGAGAACTCCGTTGAGATAGTAACGGACGTCCTGACTTGCCATAGCAAAGGCCGTCATCGTCAGAAGATAACGAAGTGTCTTGGAAGGCAATTCAAGCGTTGTTTCCCACTGCCCTTCCTTGAGAACCGGATATTCGTCAGCAGGCAGTGTCTGAAGATTAAACTGGCCGTTATTGCTGTAGATTGTCAGACGGTTGGCTTCCAATTCAAGCTCGACCTTATCCTTTGATCCTAGTGCTCCGAGAATGCTGGCGAGTTTGTTGGCTGCGACGGTAAAGCGGCTACTTGTTTCAGAGATTCCGACTGGAGCTTCGGTACAGATCTGAATATCAAGATCTGTCGTAGACAGCTTAACGTTTTCACCGTCCTGCTCAATCAGCACATTGCTGAGAATCGGGTGGGTCTGACGCTTTTCAACAATGCCCTCAACGATTTTGACGGGTTTGAGCAGGTCTTCACAGTTGCAACTGATGTACTTCATAAACGGATACCTGAGAAATTAAAAACTTTGGAAGGATCACCCTTTGATCATTTGCTCAAGGACATGGATTTCATGATTGAGTTCGGCGTTGCCGGCTCGTTCCTGAGTGATCTTACGGACAGCATGCATGACCGTCGTGTGATCTCGGCCTCCGAAACTTGCACCAATTTCGGGCAGACTGTGCTGAGTCAGTTCTTTGGCAAGGTACATGGCGATCTGTCTTGGCAGTGCAATATTGGCCGGACGACGCTTCGAGTACATTTCCGCGACCTTGATGTTGTAGTAGTCAGCGACAGTTTTCTGAATATTTTCAATCGTGATGAGATTGCTAGTCGCCGAAAGAATCGGATGCAGAACGTGCTTGGCCACGTCAATTGTGATTTCTCTTGCCGCCGAGGGCTGAAACTGCTGATAAGCAACGACTTGCTGCAGAGCACCTTCAAGTTCTCGCACATTGGATTTAAGTCGTTTAGCAATGAACATGGCGACTTCTTCGGGAAGTGCAGCACCCATGGCCTTGGCCTTGTTGAGCAGAATCGCCACCCGCATTTCGAGCTCCGGCGGTTCAATAGCTACGGACAGTCCCTGAGAAAAGCGTGAGATGAGGCGCTGCTCGATATCTTTCAGATTACGCGTATAGGTATCCGCAGTCAGGACAACTTGCTTATTGTGAGGAACCAAAGCCTCAAAAGCACGATAGAACTGAGCCTGAGAGCCTTTGGCGCCAGAAAACGACTGAACGTCGTCAATGAGCAGAAGGTCCAGACTGCGATAGCGTTCGTCGAATTTCTGCAAAGCCTGACGCGAGCTTGAGGAGTCTCGGGTAGCTGTGGTGTATTCGCTAATAAAGTCTTGAGCCGAAATGCAACGGACTTTGGCCTTCGGATGAAGGTCGAGATATCTGTGTCCGATGGCCTGCATCAGATGGGTTTTTCCGAGCCCTACTCCCCCGTAGATATAAAGAGGGTTGTACTGCATGCCCATGGTGGTGGCGACATGTTCGGCTGCGGCTACAGCAAGTTGGTTGGCATTACCGTTAACGTAGTTTTCAAAAGTAAGCCCAGGCAAAAGACCAGCGTCCCTCTTGATCTGATCAATCAATGTGTTAGGTCTTCCCTGCGTATCATCTTTGTCATTTTGGCCGATCTGACGCAGAGTGACTCGAACAGGCTTTCCGCAAGTCTTAAAAGCCACATCCTGAATGGTTTTCAGATAAGTGGTTCGGATGGTCTGCATTTTGCTGTCGGGAACCTCTAGAACCATCTCGCCGTGGTCTTCATCCCAACTGACCAGATTGATCGGCTCAAACCAATTGCGGATGATCATTTGAGGGAGCTTCATCGCTTTGATCTGAGCGAGACAGTCTTGCCAAAAATTATTCATAACGGGTGACGGATAAAAAACAGGCCTCGAACAAATTCGGCCGCATTGGCGCAACGCCGTGCGAAAGACTTGACGGAACTATTCCGATAGTGACGCCGAATGGTCTATTTTAACGGATCTCTGTGAGGAAAACAGACTTGGGGACAACTTATCCACAAACAGGTGTGGATAAGTTAATAGTTAAATTTCATTCGGTTAGCGATATTTTTGGAGGCCTCAAAAAAAGATTTACACAAGCGGATGTGCTTGAAGGAGTGAACCATCACAAAATATTGTGTTCCTGGGTTCATGACGGCGACGTGAGGCTGAAAGCTTGCTGAAAGGAAAAGATTTTTCACGCAAACGGTTTGACAAGAGCATGGCTTTTGAGGTCTAATATCAAGCTTTTCGTAACCCTGCGCTTTCTGCAAACGGAGGCGGTCATCCGAACCAAGCGGATGCAGCCTGATGCGCAGAGCTTCATCGGGGTGCGGAGACTTATCGCCGGCGTGCCCCGTAGCGAGCCGCGCAGTGCATGGCGGCTCCCGGCAGTACCCATTTCTTGAGTTTTCACTTCAGACGGCATATCAGTGATGCCACTGAAGTTCATGCCTATTGAGGAAAAATCATGGCTACCAAACGTACCTATCAGCCTTCCAAGGTCAAGCGTGCCCGTACGCATGGCTTCCTGGTTCGCAGCCGCACGAAGGGCGGTCGTCGCGTTCTCGCTCGCCGTCGTGCCAAGGGCCGTCACACCCTGGCTCTCTAATTCGCTGATTCACGGCCAGTTTTAGCCGTGTCGAGCAGCGCACCGGCAGCTTTCGGATTTCCCCGCAGTTTGCGTCTGATAAAGACGTCGGACTACGGGGTTCTCGTGCATGTGCGAAACGAAAATTCATTTCGGCTTACGTCGAAGTTCTTTTCTGCCAATGCACAGAAGTTTGTGGAACATCAAGGACGTCTTCGTTTCGGTATCACCGTCGGAAAGAAGAACGCCCATCGTTCCGTGGACAGAGCTCTCGTCAAGAGGATTCTCCGAGAAGCTGCTAGACAGCAAGCCCCGGACCTTGTTGCGCGCCTGCGCGAACTGGGTGTGGGGCTTGATGTGTCTTTAAGACTGCGAGTTCCTTTGAGTACGGTTCCCGGGCGTGATCAGGGCGTACGAGCGCTCAAGATTTCCCTGGGAAGAGATGCCGAGTTGTTGGTTGCTCAGATCATTCGCAGGATGAACCGGAGAAATCCGGATAGAACGGAGAACTGACAGAATGACGGGGTTGCTTCGCGCCCTTGTCCGACTGTATCAGCTGACCTTGTCGCCCTGGGTCGGACGGGAGTGCCGGTATCTGCCGACCTGTTCGAATTATGCTTTGGAAGCGCTGGAGAGACACGGTGCTCTAAAGGGTTCGTACATGACTCTTTGTCGACTGCTGAGGTGCCATCCATTTGGAGGCCGGGGATACGACCCCGTTCCCAAGGTATTTCGCTGGCGCTGTTGGTGCGATGACTGCCGTGAAAATGAGTCTGACGAGGGCAAGGCGTCCTCTGGACTGTTTAATATTCAGAAAAAATAGCGGATAAATATGGGAAAAGAAATACAACGCGCCCTTTTGTGGGTGATTCTCTTTACCTCGTGCTTCCTGCTGTGGGATAACTATCAGGTATATAAGGGCGGACAGTCCTTTTTCCATAGTGAAGCGGTTCAGCAGCAGAGTTCTGCCGACAATTCAGTGCCTGCGACCAAGGCACCTACTGCCGGTGATGTGGCTGCGTCGATTCCCGCTCCGCAGCTGAAGGATCCTGTTGTCGTTACAACCGACCGTATGAGGGTGACTTTCGACCGTGAAGGTGCGGTCATTGTTAGTAACGAACTAACTCAGATTCCTCGTCAGGCTGACTGGACCGAAGTCGGTCTCGCCGGTTTGATTCTCGGAAAGGAACCTGCTGACGATCTTGGCAATGTTGAGTTGCTTGAAACGAGCGCTGTACGTACATACGTGGCTCAGAGCGGTCTTGTCGGCGGGGATTTTCCCAACCATCGTGACAATTTCAAGCTCGTCAGCTCCAAGCTCGAAATGGGGGATGCCGATAAGCTTGACGTCGTCTTCGAGTCTGAGAAAGGCGGCGTAGCTGTTCGCAAGATCTTCACGTTCCAGCGTGCTCACTACGGGGTTGATGTGACGACGGAAGTCATCAACCGGAGTGCTTCTTCGGTGACGCCTTCCATTTACTATCAGCTCACTCGTGACGGTGGCAAACCGGAAGGTGAAAGCTCGATGTATGCCACCTTTACCGGTCCGGCAGTCTACTCCGAAGAAGAAAAGTTCCAGAAGATCTCTTTCGACGACGTGGCTGATAAGAGTGCCAAGTACCAGAAGAATGCCAACAACGGCTGGGTCGCGATGGTTCAGCACCACTTCGTTTCTGCATGGGTTCCTCCGCAGGGCGAAGATCGTGAAAATTATGTTCGCGCTGTTGCCAAGGATCTGTATTCAGTAGGCTCTCTTGTGTCCCTCGGCACTATTGAACCGGGCAAGAGTGTGACTAACAAAGCAGTTCTCTACTCTGGTCCGCAGGATCAGGATCGTCTGGAGCAGATTGCTCCGGGCCTCGAACTCGTAGTTGACTACGGCTGGCTTACGTTTTTGGCCAAGCCTATCTACTGGTTGCTGGCTTTCCTTTATGACATCGTCGGCAACTGGGGTTGGGCTATCGTCCTGTTGACCTGTATCGTCAAGGCAATCCTTTATCCGGTGTCTGCTGCCGGCTATCGTTCGATGGCTCGTATGAAGGAAGTGACTCCCCGGATGAAGGCGCTTCAGGAAAAGTACAAGGACGACAAGGAACGTCTGAATCAGGCGATGATGGAACTCTATCGTTCCGAGAAGATCAATCCTGTCGGCGGCTGTCTCCCGATTGCCCTTCAGATTCCAGTGTTCCTGGCTCTCTATTGGGTGTTGCAGGGATCCGTTGAACTGCGAGGTGCTCCTTGGATCTTCTGGGTGAACGACCTTGCCATGCCCGATCCGTGGTTCGTTTTGCCGGCGGTGATGGCTGTCTCGATGTTCCTCCAGATCCTGCTGAATCCCAAGCCGACTGATCCGGTTCAGGCACGCATGATGTACATCATGCCGTTGGTGTTCTCCGTGATGTTCTTCGTGTTCGCGTCCGGTCTCGTCCTGTACTGGCTGACGAATAATGTTCTGTCGATTCTTCAACAGTGGTGGATTAACAAGACTATTGCGGAAGAAAGGGCCAAACGCCTGTCCCATTGATAGGGGCAAGCCCGCAGGATACGGGTACTCTTCATAACAAAAACGGGATGCTCGAGTAGTGAGCATCCCGTTTTTGTCCTTAACGCCTGACCGCAGATCCTAGGATCAGAAGCGGCCAAAGCCACAGAGAAAGACACCACTGGAGGATTTTTATCAAACTCAGGCGCTGTTTCTCCGCTCTGTAGGTTTTTCTGAAAACAATGATGGCGCCGACTACGCACCACAGAAGGAATGCGCAGTAAATAAGCGCTCTTCTATGATAGGTGTCTCCCAGCCAGGCGGCACAATAGGCGGCAATTGGAATGGACAAAATGATGCCGAGGCAGGCGCCAATGAGTGCAGGGCCGAAAAAGGTACCTCTTTCAGGATTAGGGTGCTGAAGGGACATAGAACAAACCGGATTAGGAACGATTATCCCGATCATCGTATAACAACACCGGGAACTGGGGCATTACAATGCCCTAATTTCAAAAAAGCCAATCGACAGGGCATGTAGTCCCTGCTGCTTATGATTCACAGCGACAAAGACTCTATCGTTGCGGTGGCAACTCCTGCGGGACGGGGAGGAATCGGTATTCTGAGACTCTCCTTCGAAAATGATCGGGAGCAGGCCTTTATCGAAAGACTGTTTGGTAACAATACGGTACTGATACCGAGACATGCTCATCTTCTGCCCGTGCTCGGGGAAGATGGAAGTTGTCTTGATCAGGCTATTGTGCTTTTTTTCCCTGCACCTCATAGCTATACAGGCGAGTCTGTCATCGAAATTCAAGCTCATGGCGGTCCGGTTCTGATGGGGATGATTCAAAGGGCTGTTCTTAGAAGGTGCGCCGACCTTGGCCTGAGAATGGCAGAACCCGGAGAATTTACGAAGCGTGCTTATATGAACGGACGTATCGACCTTGCGCAGGCAGAGGCCGTAGCTGATTTGATTGATGCTGTCAGCGAGTCGGCTGTTCAAGCTGCAGGGCGATCATTGTCCGGGGATTTTTCACGATCCGTGCGAGCTGTCTCTGACGAAGTCAATACGATGCGCGCATTTGTTGAGGCAACGCTCGATTTTCCTGAGGAGGATGTCGACAGTCTTTCCTCCAGCGGAATTGATGATCGGATGCGAAAAGCAACTGACGCTCTTCAAGCTGTTCTGTCAAATGCAAAGCAAGGAAGCATTCTGCGCGAAGGAGTCAGTGTAGCCATTGTGGGCAGTCCCAACGTCGGAAAATCCAGTTTGCTCAATGCGTTAGCTCAGGAGGAAGTGGCTATTGTCACAGACATTCCCGGTACAACACGTGACAGAATCGAACACTGGATTTCTTTGAACGGGATTCCGGTGAAGATAGTGGATACGGCTGGAATCCGAAATACGTCCGATGTTGTGGAGTCCAAGGGGATTGAACGAACGCTTGCCGAAATTCGCCGGGCAGATGTTGTGCTTCATCTGAAAGACGTCTCCGGAGCCGTAGAAAGTGATGCTGAGGTTCTCGCTAGAGTCCTGAACGAAGCTCGTCCGGGGGTACCCTTAATGACGGTTTGCAACAAGGCGGATCTCGGAGGATCTGCGGGCGATGGAGAACTGCTGATTTCAGCGTTGACCGGAGAGGGTATCGAGCTTCTGAAGGAGAAACTGTTGGCAGCTGTGGGAATGACGACCACTACCGACGGACTTTTCATGGCCCGAGAACGACATCTTATATGCTTGAATGAGGCATTGGATCATCTGAAGGCAGCCCGCCTAATCGGAACAGACTCTGGCATGCCGGAACTTTTGGCAGAAGAGCTACGGCTATGCGGCCGAGCGCTTGGAAGCATGCTCGGAGAAACTACTGCGGATGATATTCTCGGGATGATTTTCAGTAAGTTTTGTATTGGTAAATAAATGCATTATCCGGAAACCTTTGAAGTCATTGTCGTCGGATGCGGTCATGCTGGAGCTGAGGCTGCGCTCGCATCGGCGCGCATGGGGCGCAGGACGTTGCTGGTGACCCATAATCTTGATACGGTTGGGCAACTCTCTTGTAATCCTTCTATCGGAGGGATTGGCAAAGGGCATCTTGTCAAGGAACTGGATGCGATGGGCGGTGCTATGGGGCTGGTGACTGATGAGTCCGGAATTCAATTCAGGATTCTCAACAGTTCCAAGGGCCCGGCGGTCCGGGCAACTCGAGCACAGATCGACCGTCAGCTTTATCGCCGGGCAATGCGCCGACGGATTGAAAGTCAGCCGAATCTTCTGCTTTTTCAGCAAGAGGTTGATGATCTGATTGTTGAAGACGGTCATGCGGTGGGTGTGGTGACCCAAACCGGAATTCGTTTTACTGCTCGTGCCGTTGTGCTCTGTGCCGGGACGTTCTTGAACGGTATGGTGCATATCGGACTCGAACATTATCCGGCCGGTCGAGTAGGAGATCCTGCCAGTGTGCGTTTGGCGGACAGACTTAAAGAGCTAGGTATGCCTCAGGGACGGCTGAAAACTGGCACCCCGGCTCGTATTGACGGTCGCTCAATTGACTTCTCGAAATGTACGGAACAGTGGGGAGACTTAGATCCAGTTCCGTCGTTCTCACTGATGAGACCGACTCCTTCGCACCCGAAGCAGGTACCTTGTTGGATTACGAGAACCAATACACGTGTGCATGAACTGATTCTTGCTAATTTGGATCGATCCCCGATGTATACGGGGATTATTCACGGTATTGGTCCAAGGTACTGTCCTTCCATTGAAGACAAGGTCAAACGTTTTGCGGACAAGGATAGCCATCAAGTGTTTCTTGAGCCAGAGGGACTCAGCGTGAATGAGTATTACCCGAACGGTATTTCCACCAGTCTGCCCTTCGATGTGCAGCTGGATATGGTGCACTGCATGCCTGGACTGGAACACGCTCATCTGCTGCGTCCGGGATACGCTATCGAGTATGACTTTTATGATCCTCGAGCTCTTAAAACCAGCATGGAGACCAAGGCTATGCCAGGGCTATTTTTTGCTGGACAAATTAACGGGACGACCGGCTATGAGGAGGCGGCGGCTCAGGGTCTGATCGCTGGCTTGAATGCTGCTCTGTACGCTCGAGATGAAGGAAGTTGGACTGCTCGCCGCGATCAGGCTTATTTGGGCGTGATGGTTGATGATTTGACCACGAGAGGAGTGACAGAACCTTATAGGATGTTCACGAGCCGTGCTGAGTACCGTCTTAGTCTTCGTGAAGACAATGCTGACATACGTTTGACGGAAGAAGGTCGAAAGCTTGGTCTTGTTGATGATGAACGCTGGACATACTTCTGCAGAAAACAGGATAACGTTGCCCGTGCTCTTGAGAGGTTGAAAGACACATGGGTGAATCCTCGCATATTGTCTGAAGCAGAAATGCTTCGGGTGGTCGGCTCGAAAATTGAGCGTGAATATTCAATGCAAGCCCTGCTGACGCGCCCGGACGTCACGCTGAAACATCTCGTTACGCTCACTGCGTTGGATGGGAAGAAGGTACTGCCTTTGGATGAAACGCTGACAGCCGAAGAGATTGAGCAGGCAGAAATTGATGTCAAATACGCCGGCTATATCGCTCGTCAGAAAGGTGAAATAGAAAAGACGTTGGCGAATGAGACTCTGAAAATCCCTGAGGAGCTTGATTTCGATGCTGTTCCCGGGCTCAGTTTTGAAGTGCGTCAGAAGTTGAAGTCAGTGATGCCTGAAACGATAGGTCAGGCATCGCGCATATCCGGCGTTACACCGGCGGCAGTATCCCTGCTTCTCGTTTACTTGAAACGAAAATATTACTATTCAAAGAATAAGGGCACCAAGCCTGGAGTTTCGACTAATGAATGATTTTTATACAGGGCTTTGTGTTGGACTGGAGAAGCTCGGTATTCCTGGCGATGATGAGCAGATCGCGAAACTTGAGCGTTTTGCCTGCTTGCTGGAAAAGTGGAACAAGGTATACAACCTGACCGCAATCCGTTGTCGTGAAGAAATACTGACGCATCATCTGCTTGATTCCGCAGCGCTAGTTCCAGTGGTGACTGAGTATCTCCACGCAGAGGGAGCTGTACTTGACGTAGGAAGCGGAGGGGGATTGCCTTCGATTCCTTTGGCTATTCTTCGCCCGGATCTTGATGTCAATGCGGTGGATGCCGTCAGCAAGAAGACGGCGTTCCTGACTCAGGCAGGCATTGAATTGAGGCTGAGAAACTTCACCGCCAAACATGCTCGTGTGGAGGCACTTTCCGGTGAGT
Organism: Sutterella sp.; assembly: GCA_034104065.1. GTDB lineage: Bacteria > Pseudomonadota > Gammaproteobacteria > Burkholderiales > Burkholderiaceae_F > Sutterella. Next base: position 5,712 of record JAXEEN010000126.1, on the reverse strand, counting down.
ATGACTTGATTACCTCCCGCGCATTTGCAAGTCTGGCGGATTTTATTTCGTTAACCCACCACTTACTCAAGCCCGGGGGGCGTTGGCTGGCGATGAAAGGCGTTGTTCCGAAAGAAGAAATTGAGGAGCTTCCCGAGAATGTCGACGTGGTCGAGATCCGGGAGCTGATGGTTCCCGGATTAAAAGAGCAACGTCATCTAATCGTGATCAGACTGAAGGGTGAATGATGGAGTCCGAAGTCTTTTCTGTCTTTGTCAGCGCTTTTGTGTTGGCTTTTTCAACGTTTCTTCCGGTGATCAACCCGTTCAGCGGAGCGATGTTTTTCTGCACGATGACGACAAATCTCTCTGACAGAGATCGTGCATACGTGGCAAACCGCATCACGCTGTATTGTCTGATCATCCTGATCGTCTGTTTAACATGCGGACATCTGATTCTGAGTTTCTTCGGCATCTCAGTCGGAGTACTCAGAGTAGCCGGCGGTTGTGTTCTTTTTGCAGCTGGCTGGAATGCATTGAATGCTCCGACTCAAGAAGAACAGCAGAGTGATCAGCCGGCGCTGTCCCGTACAAAGTTAAAGTCGATGGCGTTTTATCCGTTTACCCTGCCTCTGACGACAGGTCCCGGAGCTATTGCGGTGTCGGTGGCACTTAGTGCTTCACTTCCGAGAGATGCGGGCCATATTGCAGGCACATTGGCTGCGACTGTTGCTACTGTGGCGGTTATCTGGGCGTGCTATAGATATGCAGACCGAGTGAATAAAGCTGTAGGCGTTGCCGGAGCAGATGCTCTTGCTCGAGTGTTTGCCTTTATCCTGATCTGCCTCGGTGTGGCAATTTGGTGGCAGGGATTTTCGGAGCTTTGGCTGGCTCTTGGAGCCCGCTGAGAATGAAATTATCTTGATTTAAATAAGTCCGCTACACTGCCTTCTGCAGTCATGCGGTTTGGAACAGCTGAAAGCACGACAAATATGGCTCAAATTTTCTGCATTGCAAATCAAAAAGGCGGCGTTGGTAAGACAACGACGGCCGTGAATCTTGCTGCGGCACTGGCACAGCTTGACAGAAGGGTGTTGTTTATTGACTTAGACCCCCAGGGCAACGGCACAATGGGATGCGGGATTGAGAAGCGGGACTTAGAGCGTTCTGTCTATGAGCTGCTCCTTGGAACGGCGGTTTTTGATGAAGTGGTCAAACGTCCTGAATCCTGCGGATTTGACGTGCTTCCGGCTAATCGTGAACTGGCTGGGGCTGAAGTTGAGCTGGTAGGTCTTGATCAGAGAGATACACGGCTGAAAAAAGCTCTTGCCCCGGTTCTGTCAAATTACGATTATGTTTTGATTGACTGTCCTCCCAGTCTTTCTATGCTGACGCTCAATGCACTCTGTGCGGCAGACGGAGTCATTATTCCTATGCAGTGCGAGTACTACGCGTTGGAGGGACTTACTGATTTGGTCGGATCTGTCAAACGCGTTCATGCAGAGAAGAACCGTGCATTGCGTATCGTTGCACTGCTGCGCGTCATGTTCGATGCTCGTATTACGCTCCAGCAGCAGGTTAGCGCTCAACTTCAGCAACATTTCGGCGATAAAGTCTTTGAAACTATTATTCCGCGCAATGTTCGTCTGGCCGAAGCCCCGAGCTACGGCTTACCCGGTGTGGTATACGACAGGTCGAGCAAGGGGGCCAAAGCGTATCTGGCATGTGCCCAGGAAATGATGGGGCGCATGGAAAGGCAGAAGTGAGGACGGATCAGTGAGTGCGAAAAAAGTAAAAGGACTTGGGCGCGGTCTAGAGGCGCTGTTCGGAGGAAATGCCCCCGATGCATCTGATTTGCTCGAAGGAGGCGGTGTTCGTTATGAAGAGGTGCCGCTTGATAAGGTCGTTCCGGGAAGTGCACAGCCGAGAGCGCGTATCGAGACGGAGTCATTAGCTGAACTGGCTGACTCGATACGTCAGCAGGGGATCATCAGTCCTATCGTTGTACGGATCAAGAATCAGGATCAATACGAGATCATCGCGGGTGAACGTCGATATCAGGCTGCGAAACTGATCGGCTTGGACACTGTTCCGGTCATTGTCCGGGAGGCAGATCAGAGCCAGGCACTCGCTATGGCTCTGATCGAAAATATTCAGCGGGAGAATCTGAATCCCATTGAAGAAGCTTCTGGTATTCAGCGATTGATTGACGATTGCGGGTATACGCATGAGGAAGCGGCTCAGGCCATCGGTCGCTCCAGATCGGGAGTGACGAACATGCTGAGACTTTTGGGGCTCACTGAAGAAGTCAAGCAGATGGTTACGCGAGGCGAATTGGAAATGGGGCACGCTCGTGCCCTGCTCGCTCTCGAAGGTGCCGAACAAATTCTTGTTGCCAAGGATATTGCGGCTCGGGGACTGTCTGTTCGCCAAGCAGAGGATTTAGTCAGTAAGCGCCGAGAAACTCGTCCTGCCAAAAAGAAGGTGGTGATAAAAACAAGAGACGATCTGAGGCTTGAGGAAGCCTTGGCCGAAAGTCTCGGAGCGGTGGTTAAGCTTACGGCCAACCAAAAAGGGAGAGGCCGGATCGTGATCGAATTTGCAAATTTGGATCAGCTCCAAGGCATTGTGGACAGGATCCAGCAACGGTTGGAATGAGGCCTGGACAGACTTTGACGATTGGCAAAGAGTACGAAGAATTAACAGATGCCGATCTAATACGAGCGGCATCAGAGGCTATGATAATTAGGACATCTCAGCTTTTGGTATGTAATCTGCGTCTATTTTCCGATAGGTAAAAACTATGGAAACATACCTCGTTCAGAGTAGTTCCCGTAGCACCTTTGGTTAGTTGTATGCAAGTGCAACAAAACGTAGAATGCATCCCGACTGTTTTCCCCCGATCTGTCGCAAGCATGTACGCTATTTCTGATATGATGCGCGTTTCCCTTGCGCAGTATGTCATTGTTTTTCTTGTAGCCGCAGTTTTTGCTTTTTTCGTAGGGCAGGATGCGGTCTGCACCTCGCTGATGGCGGGACTTGCTTATGCAGTGCCGTCAACGCTTTTAGCGTTATACCTGGCGTTGCCGAAATTCGTGACAGCGTACAGACATGGGCCGTACGCAGTGATTGTCGGGGGAATCGTCAAGATCTTGGTCGTCGCGATCCTTCTGGGTCTGATAATCAAGGACTACGAAAACCTTCATTGGCCCGCATTTATCTTCACGATAATAGCGGTGGTGAATAGCTACTTCATCGTGCTGTTCAAGAGAAACTAAGGATCGGTATCCATGGCAGACGCCCCTACCGCTACTGAGTATATTCAACATCATATGGCGCACCTTGCTTCCATGAAGCAGGGCTCCATTATTGATTTTTCCGTAGTGAACTACGACACCCTCTTCTTCTCCGTGTTGATGTTGGTTGCCGGGTTCTTCCTCTTGCGAGCCGGTGCTAAGAAGGCGACTTCCGGAGTTCCCGGAAAGATGCAGTGCGCCGTCGAAATGCTGGTGGAAATGGTCAACAATCAGGCCAAGAACATTGTGCATGGCGACCGTACCTTCGTGGCTCCGCTTGCTTTAACCGTGTTCTGCTGGGTGACGTTGATGAATTGCATCGACTTGATCCCGGTTGACCTGTTCCCGATGATGGCTGGCTGGATCGGCCTTTCTCATCTCCGTCCGCTGCCTACGGCTGACCTTAACGGTACGCTCGGCATGTCGCTCGGCGTTCTTCTCCTCATGCTCTACTATGGGGTGAAGGTGAAAGGTTTCAGCGGTTTCATCGCCGAACTGTTTACGGCGCCGTTTGGCAAGCATCCTGCTCTTTGGCCGTTCAACTTCATGCTGAACCTCATTGAGTATCTGGCCAAGTTCGTTTCGCTGGGTATGCGACTCTTCGGCAACATGTATGCCGGCGAGCTGCTGTTCTTCCTGCTTGCCCTTCTGGGCGGCTTCGCTCTCGAATTCGGTCCCCTTGGGGCTGTCGGTGCGGGTGTTGGGCAGGTCATCTGCGGGTTGGCATGGTGGCTTTTCCACGTCCTGATTGTTCTGCTTCAGGCCTTCATCTTCATGATGCTGACGCTGGTCTATATCGGCCAGGCCCATAGCAGTCACTAACCAAATATTACTTTTCTTACTCCCTTTTCAGTAATCTAGGAGTCTTTCAAAAATGACCAACGTCGCTTTCGTTGCTCTCGCCTGCGGTCTCATCATCGGTCTTGGTGCTCTCGGTGCCTGCTTCGGTATCGCCATCATGGGTTCCAAGTACCTCGAATCGTCTGCCCGTCAGCCTGAACTGATGGAACCCCTTCAGACGAAGATGTTCCTTCTCGCCGGCCTGATCGACGCTGCCTTCCTTATCGGTGTCGGTATCGCCATGATGTTCGCTTTTGCTAACCCGTTTGCCGGCTAATAGGTAGCTGGGAAGCTAATACGTCTTTTCTTTTAATGACGACGTTGTCTGCGCCCGCCCTTCCGTTTAGTGATAGACGGGCGTAGCCGACGTAACGGGGTTCAATAATGAACATTAATGCCTCTCTGTTTATACAGATGGTCGTGTTCTTCCTTGGTGCCTGGATCACCATGAAGTACATTTGGCCGCCGTTGATCCATGCGATTGAAGAGCGGCAGAAGAAGATTGCCGATGGCCTTGCTGCCGCCAACAAGGGCGAAAAGGCTCTCGCAGTCGCTACGGAACAGGGCAAGGCTATCGAAGCCGATGCTCGTTCCCGCGCTTCTACCATTGTTTCCGACGGTGAAAAGCGTGCTCAGAGTATTGTCGATGAAGCTAAGGCTCAGGCTCAGATTGAGGCTGACCGCATCATCGAAAATGCCCGTGCTGAAGCTGCCCAGGAAATGCAGCGTGCCCGTGAAGCTCTGCGCAATGAAGTTGCGGCTCTCGCCGTTGCCGGTGCCGAGCAGATTCTGGCCCGCGAAGTGGATAAAACGGTTCACGCTCAATTGCTTGAACAATTGAAGGCGAAGCTCTAACTATGGCTGAACTTTCGACGATTGCGCGCCCCTACGCTCAGGGTCTTATTCAGGCTCTGAAGGACCGTAATGCTGGCGCTGAAGATGTGGCTCAGACTCTTGAAGCTCTGGAAGCTGTCGCTGCCGTTGCTCAGAGTCCTGAGTTTGCCACACTGGTTGGCGATCCCAAGCTGACTGATGATCAACTCTGCGACCTGATTGCGGGCGTTTGCGGCCAAACCCTTCCGACGGAAGCTGCGAACCTGCTGCGTGTGGTCATCGAAAATGGTCGTCTGGAAGCAATGCCTGAGATCGCTCGTCAGTTTCGTAAGCTGAAGAATTCCTCTGAGGGCATTGCCGATGCCTATATCGAGACGGCCTTTGAACTCAGCGCTGCTGAGATCGACAGCCTGCTTGAATCGCTTGCCAAGAAGTTCCCCGGCATGAAGCTCAACCCGATCGTGGCTGTGAAGCCTGAACTGATCGGCGGTGTCTGCGTGCATGTCGGAGACAAGCTTCTTGACTGTTCGATTCGCTCCCGTCTTGCCCAGATGAAGACGACGCTTACCGCATAAAACATTCGGAGCTGTAAGATGCAACTCAATCCCAGTGAAATCAGCGATCTGCTGAAGAAGCGTATCGAAGGCCTCGGCGTTTCCGCTGATCTTCGCACTCAGGGCACCGTGGTTTCGGTGACCGACGGTATTTGCCGCGTTCACGGTCTTAGCGACGTGATGCAGGGTGAAATGCTGGAATTCCCCAAC
>JAXEEN010000125.1:0-4282 GCA_034104065.1 Sutterella sp. | reverse complement strand
TCTTGTTGCGGGCGCCGAAGATGAACTGAGCCATCTTGGGGTTCCAGAAACGGGTCTGGTGGCCGAAGTGGCAACCGGCTTCAAGCATTTCACGCATGCTGACCATGATGTATTTCTCCAAGGTTTAGAGTCTGACACGTTCCGTTAGTTGAGGCCGGAATCGATTCCGGCGCAGCACCTCGGTGCGAAACGTGCGCTGATTGATCCCGGGACCGACCAAGGTGCACCGGGCAGTTGAATAAAAGCCGCAGGAATACCCTCCGGCCATGAAAGCGCACGATTATACGAACTCGCCGCCGGGGTTGCAAGCGTTTTTTGCCGTTTTCTTTGCCGCGGAGCCCGCTTCGGGATGCAGTCCGCCCCCGCTTTGGTGTACTATCGGGCGCATTCCGGAACGCACGGGCGGCCGCACGCACCGGCCGGCTGTTCCCATCGCACCACACAGAAGGCATATCCGAAGATGGCAATCAGCATCAAAACTCCCGAAGACATCGCTGGTCTTCGCATCGCCGGCCGGCTCGCCGCGGAACTTCTCGACTATCTCACGCCATTCGTGAAGCCGGGCATCACCACCGCCGAACTCGACAAACTCGCCTACGACTACACCGTCAACGTGCAGAAGTGCATCCCCGCCTGCCTCGGCTACCAGCCCGAAGGCATGACGCCCTATCCCGCTACGACCTGCATTTCCGTGAACCACGTGGTCTGCCACGGTATTCCCGGTCCGAAAAAGCTCAAGGCGGGCGACATCGTCAACATCGACGTCACGAGCATCAAGGACGGCTACTACGGCGACACCTCCCGCATGTTCGTGGTCGGCAAGCCGACCATCGCCGGCAAGCGGCTCGCCGACCTCGCCTTCAAGACGATGTGGGCGGGCATCGACGCCGTCCGTCCGGGCGGCTGCTTCAACGACATCGGCCGCGCCTGCCAGGCCTTCGCCGATGAAAACGGCATTTCGGTCGTGCGCGACTACGGCGGCCACGGCATCGGCCGCGGCTTCCACGAGGAACCGCACGTGAATCACTTCCCGACCAACCGCCCGACGGCCACCTTTGTGCCCGGCATGGTCTTTACGGTCGAGCCCATGGTGAACGCCGGCCGCTACGGCGTGACCATGCTCGGCGACGGCTGGACGGTCGTGACGCGCGACCGTTCGCTCTCCGCTCAGTGGGAGCACATGGTGCTCGTCACGGAAACGGGCTACGACATTCTCACCGTCAGCAAGGGCACGCAGGCTCCTCCCGACTTCGTGAAGGGCTGGAAGCTTCCCGGCAATCTCTGATCCGACGGCGCTCCGCCTTGCCGGCGGCCCCTTCCGGGGCCGCCGTTTTTGTCTGCGGCGCCGATCCGCATCCGCCGTTTTCTTGCCGAGCCCTCCGGCCTTTCGTACAATGAAAATATCTTTGACTTCCATTCCGAGAGGCTGCCGTTGAAGACCTGCGCACAGATCACCGGCTGCGCCCTGTGGGCGCCGCATCTTCAGAGTGCCGAGGCCTGGTACGGATGGGCCCGCGGCGGCGCCTCCGTCCCGGCGGATCCCGAGCCCAAGGCGCCCGCCGCCGGCGTTGCGCCGATGCTCAGACGGCGTCTGACGCCGCTCGGACGCGCCGCCGAAGAAGCGGCCGGCCGCTTCCCGCAGGCGCTCGCCGACGACGGCACGGCGCTCGTCTTCGCCTCCCGCTGGGGCGACATCGAAGCTGCGCGCCGAGAGCTCCTCTCGCTGGCCGCCGGCACGGGCGTCTCCCCGAGCGTCTTCGCCACCTCGGTCCACAACGGCATCGCCGCCGTTCTCTCGATCGCCCATCGGCACCGCGGCTTTCAGACGGCCGTCGCCGCCGGTCCCTTCAGCCTCGAAGCGGGCTTTGCGAGCGCCGTCGGTCTTCTGACCGAATATCCGCGCGTTCTCCTCGTCAGCTACGACAGCCGTTCGCCCGATGCCTTCGCAGAAGCCGGCACCTTCACCCACGCCGCAGCCTTTCTTCTCGAGCCGCAGTGCGAGGACGGCCCTCCCGAATGGTTTGCCGCCCGCTGGAACCGAGGTCCCTTCGCCGCCCTGACGACGCGCGCGCTTGCCTCAGACGAAGCGCCGGACCCGCGTCTCGACACGCTGACCGGCACGGCCGATCTTGACGTCGTCCGCTGGCTTCTCGCCTCCGAAGCGCCCTCCCTCACCCGCCGCGACCGGCACGCCGCCTGGGTGTGGGCCAAAAGCGGCCGCATTCCCCCCGAACTCCTGGCAGAGGGAACCCCCGCATGACGCCTTTTGCCCTGATCGAGCGCCCTCTGCGTCTGGCCGGCACTGCCTTCGCCTTCGCCGTCTTCGGCCTCGGCGGTCTTCTCTACCGCTTTCCCGTCGCACCGCTTCTCAATCTCGACCGGGACGCGGTGCGGCGCCACCGGCGGGCCCGGCGCATCGTGCAGTGGTGGTTTGCCCGCTTCGTCGGACTGCTCAAGATTCTGCATCTCGTCAGAATCCGCGTCGTTCATCCCGAGCGGCTCAGCCGTCCCGGACTTCTCGTGACGGCCAATCATCCGTCTCTCATCGACGTCGTCTGCCTGATGAGCCTCATTCCGTACGGCACGACGGTCGTCAAGGATTCGCTCACCCGCAATCCCTTCACCGCGGCGCCCATCCGGGCGGCGGGCTACCTCAGCAACGCCTGCGGCGTCGAGGCCCTGGAGGCCGTGTCCGAGGAACTGCAGCGCGGAGCTTCGATGGTGATTTTTCCCGAAGGCACGCGCACGCCCACCGATCTGCCCGCCGGCACGTATCCCCGCATGCACCGGGGCGCCGCCGCGCTCGCCTTCGAGACGGGCCGTCCGCTCACGCCCGTGCGCGTCACCGCGCAACCCCGATGGCTCACCAAGGACCGGGGATGGTGGCATCTGCCGCCCGAGCCCATGACGCTCACCTTTGAAATCCTCGAAGACCTGCCGCTTGAAGACCTGCAGGACCTCTATAATCAAAGGCCTTCTCTTGCCTGCCGCCGTCTCACCGTCCGGCTGCAGCAGGTACTTTTTTCCTAACCGGCAAAACAACAATGGACCAGACCCTCATCAACGACATCAAGTCGCTCATCATCACGAGCCTCAATCTTGAAGACATCACGCCGGCCGACATCGATACCGACGCGCCGCTTTTCGGCGAAGGTCTCGGTCTTGACAGCATCGACGCGCTCGAGCTCGGCCTCGCGCTCAAGAAGAAATACGGCGTGACGCTTTCCGCCGAAAGCGAAGAATCCCGCCGCGTCTTCGCGAGCGTCGCCGCCATCGCCGCCTTCGTTGAAGCGCAGCGCACCTGCTGATTCCCCCGCCCCGACAACACAGATTCATCATGACCGAAGCCCTTTCGCCCGCCGAACAGAAAATCTTCGATGCACTGAAGGACATCCTCGTGCGCGACTTCGAAATCGATCCGGCCCTCATCCGTCTTGACGGCCGTCTTTACGAAGACTACGACATCGACTCGATCGACGCCGTCGACATGATCGTTCAGCTCAAGCCTTATCTCGGCAGCCGTCGTCTTTCTCCCGAAGCCTTCAAGCAGGTCCGCACGCTCGGCGACGTGGTCTCCGTCATCGCGCGCGTGCTTTCCGAGCCTGAAGAAGCCTGATTTCTCCTCCATGCTCCGAAAAGCCGCCGGGGTGCTCGGCGCCCTGCTGATCGCGCTCTACCCCTTCCTCGCCTGGAAGGGGCTTTCGCTTTTCGGAACGGCGCCCGTCGCCGGCCTTCTCGCGGCCACCGCCCTCCTTCGCGCCGCGGCCGTGCGCGATCCCATGAGTCTCTGGGCGGTGCTCCCCGCGCTGCTCCTGGCCGGCTGGGGCTGGCTTGACGACAGCGAATCCGCGCTGTCGCTCTATCCCGTCCTCATGAATCTGCTCGGTCTGATTCTGTTCGCCGGCAGCCTGAGAAGCGTCCCGATGTGCGAGCGCTTCGCGAGGCTCGTCCATCCCGATCTTCCCGAAGACGGCGTCCGATGGTGCCGCGGCGTCACGCTCGTCTGGTGCGGCTTCTTCATCTTCAACGGCGGCATCGCCTTTCTGACCGTGCTCGCCGGCGACAGGGACCTGTGGATGCTCTGGAACGGCTGCATCTCCTACATTCTCATGGGGCTGACGGCCCTCGCCGAATATATACTGAGAGTCATTCGTCAGCGCCGTCAGACGGCACGCTGAACCGGTCAGCCGCTGCCGGACCGGCCCTCCCATCCCGACCACGGACGTCTTCTATGGCCTATTCCCGTCTTGCCCGCCGCCTGACGCCGGGCTTTCTTCCCGCC
>JAXEEN010000124.1:0-9911 GCA_034104065.1 Sutterella sp. | reverse complement strand
GCTCCTTCCGCGAAGGCTCGAACTTTTCGATGAGCCTGCTTTACGCGGCCTGTCCGAAGTCCGTGCGCCGCTGGCTCTACCTCCTGAGCGTCTTCTGCTGCATTTTCTTTTTCGGCTGGCTCAGCTGGCTCGGCATGATCGAAGTCTGGGACGAATACGAACTCAACGTGGCGTCCGAATCGCTCGACATTCCCGTGTGGCTCTATACCGTCGCGACGCCCCTCTTTTCCGCGCTGACCATCTTCCGCATCCTGCAGAAGACCGTCTCTGACTTCCGCAGAGGCTGCTATTGATACCGGAGTACATGATGTTGGATTTCATTCGACAGGCTGATCCGGCAATTCTTCTGCTGGTGCTTTTCGCCGTCCCTCTGATGCTGAGAATTCCCATTGCGGTCTGTCTCGGCTTTTCCGCAGCCATCGTTGCCTGGATCTACGACATGGGCATCGACATGCTGTCGTACAACTTCTTCGCCGGCGTGGCGAAGGTTCCGCTTCTCGCCATTCCGTTCTTCATCCTTTCGGGCTTCATCATGGAGCGCTCCGGCATCGCCGCGCGCATCGTCTGTCTGGTTGAAACGCTGGCAGGCAACATGACGGGTGGTCTCGGCATCGCCACGGTCGGCGTAGCGACCTTCTGGGGCGCCGTCTCGGGTTCGGGTCCGGCCACCGTGGCCGCGCTCGGTCTGATTCTCATTCCCGCCATGGTGAAGAACGGCTACGACAAGCCGTTTGCCGCAGCCACCGTCTCGGTGTCGTCTGGCCTTGCAATCGTGATTCCGCCGAGCATCGCCTTCATCGTTTACGGCGGCATTGCCAACGTGTCCGTGCCCGCGCTTTTTGCGGCCGGCATCGTGCCGGGCGTGATCGTCGCCGCCTTCCTGATGCTTACCGTCTACATCATCTCGAGAAAGCGCGGCTACCGCGGCATGCCCCGCGTCACGACGGTCTGGGCGGCCTTCAAGGATGCCTTCTGGGGCGTCATGTCGCCGGTCGTGATTCTCGGCGGCATCTACGGCGGTGTCTTCACCCCGACCGAAGCGGCGGCCGTCTCCGTCTTCTACGGTCTTTTCGTCGGCGTCTTCATCTACCGCACGATCACCAGCCTTTCCGTCCTGATCGACGTTCTCGTTGAATCGGTGAAGGCGACGGCCGTGATCATGCTCGTCGTCACCTGCGCCGGGCTTTTCGCCTGGGTGGCGAGCACGGTGGGTCTTGTCGAAAAGGGCGCCGAAGTGCTTCTCGCGCTCTCGGATAATCCGTGGGTGCTGCTCCTTCTCATCAACGTCATCCTCTTCGTGGCCGGGATGCTGCTCGACGCCATCTCGATCTACTACGTGCTGCTTCCCTTCCTGCTCCCGATCGTGGCGCATTTCGGCTGGGATCCGGTGTGGTTCGGCGTCATGATGACCGTCAACCTCGCCGTCGGCCAGATCACGCCGCCGGTGGCCGTGAACCTGTACGTCGGTGCACGAATCAGCGAACTCACGATGGAGGAAATCACGCCGCCCGTGATGCCGCTCCTCTTCGCGACGCTGATCGCGCTTGCCGTCATCGTGATCTTCCCCTCGCTCACGGTCTTCCTCCCGAATCTCTGGGGGCTCTGAGACCGGCATCGTCCGAGGTCTGATTCGAAGGGAATTCCGTTCTCAAAGCGGGATTCCCTTTCTTTATTTCAGCGCCGAGCGGATAATCGCTTCTGAATGCCGGCCGCCGGCACCGCATCCGAGGAGTCCGCCGTGAGCTTTTTCCGCCGTCCCGTCTTCAGGCGCTTCCTGCGCCTTCTCCGAGAAGGGCTTTTCGGCCTCTCCGTGATTCTCTGCGCCGCGCCCTTCTTCACCGGAGTGGACGTTTTCTGGTGTCTCGTTCTCGCATTGGCGGTCTTCGTCATGTCGGCCGCCGCGGGCGCCATGCTCGATGACTGAAGCTCGTGCGCAGCCCGATGTCCGGCTTCCCGACGAAATGCGCCTTTCTCATGCGGTTTGCCTGCACGTTCGGGAAAACGATGAGTTATGATGTCCTGTTCAATGTTTTTCAGGATTCACCGTGCCACTTCCGCGCATCCATTCGGGCAGCATCTGGGGCGTCCGCTTTCTGCGGGCCTTCCTTGCCGAGCTCGGCATCGATGAAAACGGCGCCGCGTTTGCGTCCGCCCGGGCGCGGTTTCTGAAGAAACCCGCGGACCTCGCCGACAATCGGCCGGTCTCGACCTTTGTTCTTCGCGAGAAGACGCCGGGAAGCCGTGCGGTGACGAGGGTTTCTTTGTCCCTGCCCTTCCTCGAGTCGTGCCGGGCGTCGGATCTGGCGGCTGAACTCGCCTTTCGTCCCGATCTGACGGATCTTCTGATCCGAGGACGTCATACGCCCGATCTCGACCGCGCGCTCGACGAAGCCGGCATCCGTCTTTTTCCGTTCGCCGATCAGGGCATCCGCTTTCAGCCCGCCGTCTCGGATGAAACCGCGGCCTATGCCGCGATCACGCTTGCGGAGGCATTCGCCGCCGGCAGAGCGCCGATGTCGTTCGTTCTGAAGCGCTGGGGCCCCGAGGCGCTTGCGCAGGCGGCGCCCGAGAACACCCTTCTCATGCCTTCGCTGCACGCGGCTGCTTCTCTTGCCGCCGATCGGCTCGGCGTCATTCCAGAGGCGCCCGCCGACCGGCTTCAGGCGCTTGCGCAGTTCGAACCTTCCCTTCCGGCGTCCGTGCCGTACTGGATCGGAACCTTCAGAACGGTCTTCGACCGTCCGCCGTCGGCGGACGTTCCCGAACCGGCCGCGCCCGAAGCGCCTGCCATCGTTTCCCCTTTCGGATCGCTTTTCGACGAACTGGCGACGAGCAGGCGCAATACGGCCGCGGACACCGTCGTCGACAGCGCCGACGGCCGGGATTTTCTCTACCGCTTTGCGGAAAGAATTCAGCGCTGGAGCGCCCAGCAGAAGCGTCTGGCCGCTTCGCCGCAGATCCCTGCCGACAACTGGCTCCGTGCTGTCTTCGGTCTCCCGAATCGGGCCGGAGAGATCGGTCTCTGCGTCGGTCTAGATCCGAACGACACCCTGGCCTCCTATGCACTCCTCACGGACGGGGAGACGGCCTTCGAACCGCTTCCCGCCGGGCTGTCCGCCCTTGATCGGGCGGCCGACCGTTTCGAGCGTCCTTTCCCCGGGCTCATGCGCGCGCTCTCGGTCCTCTCGAAGCTTCCCGCCATGCCGGCCGACCTTCTGAAAACGGCTTCCGAACCGCTCCTCGTCTGGCGTGCGGCTTCGGTCTGCGCCTGCGAACTCCTGACGGCGGGCGAGATGATGCCGGTACCCGCGGCGGGTCTGAACGGCAGGCCGCCGCGCATGGTCTGGATGCCCGTTCCGAGAACGAAGGAGGCGCTCGGGCTCATCCGCCGCTTCGCGTCTCTCGCCGCGCCTTCCGTCCGAACTCTGCACACGCCGGGTTCCTGCAGCGAGGATCCCGCCTTCGGGGCGGTTCTCCGACTCATGCTCGCCGGGACGGCGGCAGCCTACGGCGCGTCCGAACGCGGACTCTTCACCCGAGGCAAGGATCTTCTTCTGTCGCTCCTTACCCCGCGGCCGGCAGCCGATGAAGACGCAGCCCGGGCCGGCCGGCAGCTCGCCGATTACGCCCGGGGCGCGATCGCCCACTTCATGATGAAGGGCCGTCCGGCGCTCACCCTCGCCGAGGGACCGGACGACACGCTCGTGATGCGCCGGGGCTGGCTGCCTCCGGAAGGGAAGGAGGCGCAGGACGTGCTGCCGCTCGACTCCGCGCCTCTCTGCGAGCGTCAGGCGCTCGAGGCCCTCTTCACGCTCATCCGGCATGAGGCGAGACTTTATCCGGGGCTCTGCGCTGCGTCCGACGGCTTCCTGGTCGAAGGAGCGCTTTTCGCTCGCTTCATCGATTCGACGGTGACGGCGCTCAGGAGCCTCGGCTTTTTCGTCACCGTGCCGGATGCGCTGGTGGAAAAGCTTCATCCCGACATCGACCTGACGGTCGTCGAGGGCGGGACCGGCCGCGCGGAGGATCTGCTCGGCTGCGCCGATCAGGCGGAATTCCGCTTCGAGGTGTCGATGGGCGGCATCCGGCTTTCCGAAAAGGACATCGACAGCCTGCTGGGCCATTCCGGCATCTTCCGCATGGGCCGGCGCCGCGTCTACGTCTCGGAGGGCGATCAGGCGAGACTACGGGCGGCCCGATCCTCCGGCGGCGTTCCCGCCTTCCGGCTTACGGCCTGGGACAAGCTGCGCGCCGTTCTCTCGGGGAGGTTTCAGGGCTACCGCGTCAGGCCGTCCGCGGCGCTCCGGGCGCACCTCGACGACATTCTCAGGACCCGTACCCTGCCGATGCCCGCCGGGCTTCACGCGGATCTGCGGCCCTATCAGCAGCGCGGCATCGAGTGGATGATCCGAAATCTCCGGCTCGGTCTCGGATCCCTCATCGCCGACGACATGGGTCTGGGCAAGACGCTTCAGGTGATCGCCGTGATTCAGCATCTTCGCAACGAAGGCGAACTGAACGGCCGTCCCGTGCTCGTGGCGGCCCCGGCCTCCATTCTGATCAACTGGCAGCGCGAAATCATGCGTTTTGCGCCCGGGCTTCGAACGCTGCTTTATCACGGATCGAAGCGCAGGCACTTCTTCTCCACCGACGTCGACGTGGTGCTCACGAGCTATGCGCTCCTTCGCATCGACCGGCGGATGCTCTCCGCGGTCGCCTGGCGGCTTCTGGTCCTCGACGAGGCGCAGGCGGTCAAGAACAGCATGACGGGCCAGAGCCATGCCGTGCGCGTACTCAATGCTCAGCAGGTGATCGCCATGACCGGCACCCCGGTCGAAAACCGGCTGAGCGAATACTGGTCGATCATGAACGCGGTGGAGCCGGGTCTTCTCGGCGAGCAGGCGGAATTCAGCCGCGACTTCGCCGAACCGATCAGCGAGGGCGGGACCGAAGCCTCGGAGGCGCTCGCCCGCTTCAGAGCGCTGACGGCTCCCTTCATTCTCCGCCGCATGAAGACGGACCGCAGCATCATCGCCGACCTGCCCGACAAGAACGTCGGCATTCGTTTCGTGCAGCTTAATGCGCTTCAGCGCGCGCTGTACCGGAGCTGTCTCGGCGAGAGCATCGCAGGCATCCGGACGCTGCGCGAGCTCGAAGCATCGGGCGATACCGAGCTCGCCCGCCGTGCGCACCGCGACCGCAGAATGCATATTCTCGCGATGATCACCTACATGAAGCAGATCGCGAACTCGCCCTCGCAGTATCTGAAGACCGAAAGTGCGGAACCCGACTCCGGCAAGGGCGAAGCGCTGATGGAACTGCTCGAGGAATCCTTCAGCGCGGGCAGCAAGGTGCTCGTCTTCACGCAGTACCGCGAGATGGGCGACAGGCTTGTGCGCTGGATCGAAGGGGCGGGTTTCGGCCCCTGTCTCTACTACCACGGCGAACTGGGCATTCGTGATCGGATGGAGGCGGTCGACAGTTTCCAGAATGATCCTGCCTGCCGCGTGATGGTGCTCACCCTCAGGGCGGGCGGCACCGGTCTCAATCTGACGGCGGCCAGCGTGGTGATCCACTACGACCTCTGGTGGAATCCGG
Source organism: Sutterella sp. (assembly GCA_034104065.1). GTDB lineage: Bacteria > Pseudomonadota > Gammaproteobacteria > Burkholderiales > Burkholderiaceae_F > Sutterella. The sequence goes on along the minus strand of JAXEEN010000124.1, from coordinate 4,313 downwards.
CAGTCGAGAATCAGGCAACGGACCGCGCCTACCGCATCGGTCAGACGAAGGACGTCATGGTCTACCGCTTCGTGACGGCGGGCACCTTCGAAGAGCGCATCAATGCCATGCTCGAGGCCAAGCAGCATCTGGCGGATGCGGCCGTCGTGAGCGGCGAAAAGTGGCTCGGCGATCTGTCCGACAGCGAGCTCGAAGATCTCTTCAGTCTGAAGGACTGACACCGTGGACGGGCGGCGGACGGCAGGGATTGCGCTTCTTGCGCTTGCCTTCACTCTCTGGGGAGCGATGGGCACGACGGCGCAGTTTCTCTTTGCGCTCGATGCCGGCTTTACGCCGGCGTGTCTGGTCGCCATGCGCCAGCTGGCGGCAGGCGTTCTCTTTCTGACGGTCGCGGGCATAGCCCGGCCCGGGCAGATCTTCGGCGTGCTGCGCGACCGGACGATGATGATCGGAATTGCTGCAAGCGGTGCCCTGCTTTTCGGCGCACACCTCACCTTTTTTGAAGCCATTCGGGCTTCCAACGCCGGCACCGGCGCCGTGCTCCTCACCACGGTGCCGCTCTTCGTCTGTCTGTGGCTCGCCTTCCGCCTGCGCCGTCCCGTATCGGGACGGGAAATCATCTGCATGACGCTCGCGGCGGCCGGCGTGTTTCTTATCATCACCGACGGCACGCCGGCCGATCTTCGGTTTTCTCCCGCCGCCGTTTGATGGGGACTGGCATCTGCTGCTTTTTCCGCCGCCTACGGCATTCAGCCGGCAGGACTCGTCAAAAAGGCGGGCGTCATGCCCGTGCTGGCCTGGGGCATGATTTTCGGCGGCCTGTTCGCCTGTGCGGCCGCTTCGCCCTTCTCTTTCGGAATCGTCTGGAGTCCGGCCTCTGCCGGCGCCTACGTGACGGAACGCATCATGCCGGGCGTCGTCGTTCTGCATCACGGCGCATGGTTCGATCCGCAGAATCTCGAGGAAGGCCGCATTGACGTGCACGGCAACTCGAACACGCTGACGATGGACGTTCCGACGTCCTCGCTCGCCTGCGGCAACATCGCCTCCACCGCCCTCGTCGAGGTGACCAAGTGGACGAAGCCGCTGCCGCGCGTCTCCGTCTGCGAGCAGCCGCCCCGTGCTGCCTGATGTGCGCCGGTGCCGGTTCCCCGACGGAGCCGGCATCGCCGAAAGTGTGGAGAGACCGTCGGCACGCCGTGCCGATCAGTCTCTTCCGATGAAAACAAGGCCGGTCCGCGGAAACGAACCGGCCTCATTTCGTCATCGTCCCGGACCGGGCCCGGCCGGGACGCTCTGCGTCAGACTCAGATGACGCCCTGGGCGATCATGGCGTCGGCCACCTTGCGGAAGCCGCAGATGTTCGCACCGAGAACGAGATTGCCCGGCTGACCGAATTCTTCGGCCGTCGCGGCGGCGTTTCGGTAAATGTTGCGCATGATCTGATGAAGCTTCGCGTCGACTTCCTCGAAGGTCCAGGAAGTCATGCCGGCGTTCTGTTCCATTTCCAGCTGACTCGTCGCGACACCGCCCGCATTGGCGGCCTTGGCGGGACCGTAGGCGATGCCGGAAGCCAGGAAGGCGTTGATCGCGTCGATTCTCGACGGCATGTTCGCACCTTCGGCCAGGCACTTGCAGCCGTTGGCGAGCAGCGTGCGGGCGTCCTCGAGATTGACTTCATTCTGCGTGGCGCACGGGAAGGCCGCATCGACCGGAACCGTCCAGACATAGTGCCTGCCTTCCGGATACTCGGCGTCGGGCACGTAGGTTGCGCCGGGCACGAGTTCCTTGTAGCGGGTCAGGGACGCGCGTTCGACTTCCTTGACCTGCTTCATCACTTCGAGGTTGATGCCGTTCGGGTCGTAGATTGAGCCGCGGGAGTCGGAGATCGTGACGGGCTTGGCGCCTACCTGATAGAGCTTTTCAACGCAGTAGGTCGCCACGTTGCCGGAACCGGAAACCGCGCAGATCTTTCCTTCGAGCGAATCGCCGCGGTCCTTCAGCATTTCGGCGGCGAAGTAGACAACGCCGTAGCCCGTGGCTTCCTTGCGCGCGAGCGAGCCGCCGAAGTTGAGGTCCTTGCCGGTCAGAATGCCTTCATAGCGCGTGGTCAGACGCTTGTAGGCGCCGTAGAGATAGCCGATTTCACGGCCGCCCACGCCGATGTCGCCGGCCGGAACGTCGATCGTCGGGCCGATGTAGCGGTAGAGCTGGACCATGAAGGCCTGGCAGAAGCGCATGATTTCGGTTTCGGACTTGCCCTTCGGGTCGAAGTCCGAGCCGCCCTTGGCGCCGCCGATGGCCGTGCCCGTGAGCGAATTCTTGAAGATCTGCTCGAAGCCGAGGAAGCGCAGAACGCCTTCGTTCACCGTCGGATGCAGACGCAGACCGCCCTTGTAGGGACCGATCGCGGAGTTGTACTGAATGCGGTAGCCGCGGTTGACCTGGATCTCGCCTTTGTCGTCGATCCATTCCACGCGGAACTGAATGATGCGTTCGGGTTCGACAATGCGCTCAAGGATCCTGTTCTTTTCGTACTTGGGCTCCTTGTCCATCAGAGGCTGAAGCGTGTTGAGCACTTCTTCGACGGCCTGAAGGAATTCCGGCTGATGACTGTGCCGGATGCGCAGATCGTCCAGTACTTTGCTGGTGTAGGTCATGGAACACTCCCGATGATGTTGTTTTGAGGGGCTGTTAACTTTTTTACTTTAGCCTCAGAAAAAATTCTGCGATAGTCCCCGCTTGACCTTTATTGTCGGAACACAACCCGCATACTCGGTTTTCTTTAAGCGCCTGCGGCAGAAGCATCGGCCGTGCCGCTGCATGACCGTCCGGGAGAGGCGGGATCATTGGAAAAGGGATTGTCTGACGGGAGAGGCATTCCGGGCATGCGGGCCGGAATGTCTGAAGCCGAGCCCCGAAAATAAAAACGGGCGCTGAAAAACGCCCGTTGGTTTACGCTCGGATGCGATCGTCTCCTTAACTGAAGTAGTCCTCATCGGTAATGAACTTGAAGACGGTGACGGCAAACGCCGCCATTGCAAAACCGCCCTGCCACATGTGATTGCTCGTCAGCCATGCGGCTGCGCTGCCTGCCAGTGCTGCGACGCCTGAAGAAACAGCGACCATGTAGGTAATGCGAAAGAAAGGAAGTCTCATGGCTGCACCCTCCCTATCAAGCCCGGCGCGGCCCTTCGGAAGGATTCCGAAAGTGTGCTGCCGGTGTTGCACGAAGAAATCAGTTTTTCAAGAACCGAGTCTATTGTAACCCTGCCCGATGCCGGAGGATATCCTCCTTTCGGGTGAGTTGACGAAGCTCGGATTTCTGATGTCGGGAATTCGTCGGTTCGACTGTGTTTCAGGCAGGCATGAGATCGCCAGAAAGTGCGGCGCACGATGTTGCCGGTCCCTGCTTACGGACCGTGCCGAGGTTCGAACCGGCATGGACTTCCCGGATCGAATCACCATGATTTTTCGACGGCCGAAGCCGCACTTCCGGCTGCGGGCACGTTTCCGATTTTCCGTCAAACCCGTTATGATGGTCTTTCCTTCAACCGGAATATCCGCCATGACAGAACGCCCTCCCTACAATGCCGCCGTCATCTGGACAGAACTTCGCATGCGTCTGTCCTCCGATGACGTTCTTCGTCTTCAAACGTGTCTCGAATGCGCGCTGACGAGTCTGCGCCGGGCGGTGGATCATGACGACATCGAGCGCCGGATGCGCGCCCTCTTCCCGGATCCCGAGGCGTATTTCGGCATGCTCCACGGCGTCGAGCCGATTCATGCGGTTTACGATGCGGCGGCGGAACGTGCCGGCGCCGATGACGAACGCCGAGGGCAGCTCTGGGACTGGAGCGGTTTGTCCGAAGAGGAGATTTCCGCCCGTCTTGATGCCTTCGAAGGAAACGTCACGCAGGCGCTCATCGATCTGATTCAGGCTGACGGCGGCGTGACGGCCGCATCCGTCGTCAATCTCGGCTACGCGCATCTGGCCCTCGGCGAGCTTCCCCCGGAAGTCGCCCTTCGTGCTTATTCAGAGGGATCCGACGCGGAAGGCGCTGCCGGCTTTGCGAGACTCTGTGCCTACTGCCTGGTTTCCGTCGGCCAGAACATTATTGAATCCGGTGCGCTCGCCCAAGTCTGAGCCGGAACCGTGTCCTGACTGCCGCGATGCGCCGTGCAGCGGGCGGTCATAGAAAAGCCGGGCCCGGGTGCCCGGCTTTTGAACGGTTGCTGAAGATCAGCCATTATTCGTCTTCCCAAAGATCCTCGTCGTCCTCGATCTGAACGCTGTTGAGGAAGGCGGCCGC
>JAXEEN010000123.1:0-3113 GCA_034104065.1 Sutterella sp. | reverse complement strand
CATCTTGATCTGGCCGTCCAGCCCCACCAGCAGCGGCATCGTCAGAATGCACTGGGGTTCCTGACCGTACTGACGCTGCAGTTCGCGGCCGACAAGCAGGTTGAAGCGCTGGTCGGAACCGCCGAGCTCGAGGTCGGCCTTGAGCGCCACCGAGTCGTAGCCCTGCATCAGCGGGTAGATGAGCTCGTGCATGGCGATCGGGGCCTGTTCGGCAAAGCGCTTGGCGAAGTCGTCGCGTTCGAGCAGGCGGGCGAGCGTGTAGCGGGAGGCGAGCTGAATGAGGCCCACGGAACCGAGCGCATTGCTCCATTCGGAGTTGTAGCGCACTTCGGTGCGGTCAAGATCGAGCACCATGCCGGCCTGATTGAGGTAGGTCTTGGCGTTTTCGACGATCTGTTCGTGCGAGAGCGGCGGGCGCGTGGCATTGCGGCCGGACGGATCGCCGATCGCGGCCGTGAAGTCGCCCACAAGGAAGATCACCGTATGGCCGAGGTCCTGCAGCTGGCGAAGCTTGTTGAGCACCACCGTGTGGCCGATATGGATGTCCGGCGCCGTCGGGTCGAGACCGAGCTTGCAGCGCAGCGGGCGGCCTTCCTTCTTGGCGCGCGCGAGCTTCTGCTCAAACTCCTCTTCAATCAAAAACGTATCCGTGCCTCGGCGGATCAGCGCCATGGCTTCGCGGATGTCATCGGTCACCGGCAGCTTTTCCGCGGCGGGGGCCTTTTCCTGTTCAGCAGTCATTGTGTTCTACTCCGTCTGTTCCGTCTCCGCGGCTCAGAGGCGCGGTGCGGAAGATGCGGAATCCGGGGCCAAGCCGGACTCCGAGTCGAAATCTGGGCAAAGCGCCGCCTCGGGCGGAGGTTCCGTCCGGGCGCGCACGCCGGATATTGTAACGGGCGGAAGATTCGGAAACCATTTAGAGGGGCGGCTTTGCGCCGCACGGTCCCGCTTCTGCCGTAAAATAATAGATTCGTTATTGTTCCTGTTTTTACGGGGTTTCGCAACTCCGCCAGGTTCCTACATGTCTGCACCGACCCTCATTGCCCGTTATCTGCGAAGCGCCGGCAGAGCCTATCTCTCCTGGCAGCGGACCCGCACGCCGAAGGTGGCCTGCGTGCCGCCGCGACGTCTCGGCCGGGCGGCCCTTTTTGCCGCCGCCTGCGCTGCGTCGATGAGCGGCACTTCGCTCATGCTGGGCATCGCTCCCACGCTCGCCCAGGAGCAGCCCCGCACGGACTGGGTGACGCTCACTGCCGAAGCGCCGACGCTCGCCGAAGCGCTCGAAGCCCTTCGCCGGGACGGGTCGGTCACGCCGAAGAATCTCGTCGTCCGAAGCGGCGAAACGCTGACCTCGCTGCTGGCCAGGCTCGGCGTCGACGACCGCCATGCGCAGCGCTACATCCGCTCCCAGGCGCTGCTGCGTCCGCTCGTCCTGCCGCAGCGCGGTCAGTACGTCAGCGCCGGCGTGCTTCCCGACGGGCGTCTCGCCTATCTGAAGCTCTACCTCGAAGGGCCGCACGAACGCGACAGCCGCACGGTGGAGCTCACCCGCAGCGGCGACCTCTTTGCCGCCGCCGAGCATGCGGTGGCCTTCGACACGCTTGAGGAAAGCGTCTCGGGCACGGCGGGCGCGAGCTTTGCCGAAACGGTCGCCGCCCTCGGCATCCCCGACTCGGTGGCCGAACAGCTCAAGGACGTCTGGGCCGGCGCCGACAATCCCGTTCAGCAGATGCGCCGCGGCGACTCGCTGCGTCTCATCTACGAGCGCAAGTTCGCCGACGGCAACTTCATCCGCAACGGCCAGCTTCTGGCCGTTCAGGTCGTGGCCGGCGGCGACGTGCACGAGGCCTACTGGTTTGCCGACGGCGTTCAGGCGGGCGGCTTCTACACGCTCGAAGGCCGGGCCTCGCAGCAGACCTTCATGCGCGTGCCGCTCGACGTGCAGGACGTCAGCAGCGAATTCTCGCCGCTGCGCCGCCATCCGGTGACGGGCGTGATTCGTCCCCACAACGGCACGGACTTCCGTGCGCCCTCGGGCTCCCGCATCTTCGCGGCCGCCGACGGCGTCATCACCTACGTGGGCTACGAACGCAAGGGCTACGGACGCTACGTGAAGATCGACCACGGTCTCGGCCGGACGACGCTCTACGCCCATATGTCGAAGATTCAGAAGGGCCTGCGCAACGGCCAGCGCGTCGAACGCGGTCAGGTGATCGGCTACGTCGGCCGCTCCGGTCTCGCGACGGGGCCTCATCTGCACTACGAGCTCATGATGGACGGCGTTCAGATCAATCCGAGAACGGCGGATCTCCCCGACACGGAAAACCTCTCCGCCTTCCAGCTGGCGCAGCTGCGCACGCAGGCCCGGCCGATCCAGCAGCGCTTTGATCTTCTGGCCGAAAGCGAAGCCCGCACGGCGCCCACCGTGCTGCGGACCAATGCCGCCCGCAAACAGGAGGCGCAGGCCGCCGTACTCGGCGGCGCCGATGATGCGCCCTCGGTGCGCCGCCGCTCGCTGGCCGAGTCCGAAGCCGCGCCCGCCGCACACTGACCCACTTTCTCCGACGGACGGGTCCGAGCCCGTCCTCATCCGCTCATGACCACGCTCACCACCATCGGCCTCATGTCGGGCACGAGTCTTGACGGCACCGATGCCGTCGCCGTGCGCTTCGACGGCCGCCGGATGACGCGGCTCGGCCGCGTCTATCTGCCCTTTCCCGAATCCCTGCGGGAGGCGCTCTATGCGCTGACGCTGCCCGGCGACAATGAAATCGAGCGCATGGGCGACGCTTCGGTCGCGCTCGCCGCGCATTACGCCGAGTCGGTCCGCCTGCTGCTGGAAAAAACCGGGCTGACCGCCGCCGGCGTCGACGCGCTCGGCGTGCACGGCCAGACCATCCGGCATCGCCCGGAGCGCGGCTTCACCGTTCAGCTCAATCACCCGGCGCTGCTCGCCGAGCTCACCGGGATCGACGTCGTCGCCGACCTGCGCTCGCGCGACGTGGCGGCGGGCGGCGAAGGCGCGCCGCTCGTGCCCGCCTTCCATGCCGAATGTTTTTCGGGCGATGTTCCGCGGGTCATTCTCAACATCGGCGGCATTGCCAACATTTCCG
>JAXEEN010000122.1:0-4984 GCA_034104065.1 Sutterella sp. | reverse complement strand
CGCCTCACCGCACAGTAGAGGTTGGCCAGCGGCGCCATGTCTTCGACGGGGCTGTCCGTGCCGAAACTCATATGAATGCCGAGCCGCTTCATGGTGCCGAAGGCATAGCTGGTGCCCGCAAGCTTGGCGCCGACGCGGTCTTCGACGATCTTCGTGTCGTAATGCAGGAAAATCCGCTGAACGGCCCGGCTTCGGATGAAGAACGGGCGTTCGGCGAAGGACACAGCAGGTGTAGGGCTCAGGCAGCAGTGTAAAGCAGCATCAGTACAATCTGACCGGATACGATGCGAAGGAACATCGCGAGCGGATAAACGGTGGAGTAGCCCACGACCGCCAGCCCCTTCTCGGAAAGGCTGTTAACGAAGGAGAGCGCAGAGCTACTCGTCGAAGAGCCGGCGATCAGGCCTGCGATCGTATGGAAGTTGAGCTTCATGAGGCTTCGCGCCGCCACGGACATGACCAGCATCGGCACGGTCGTGATGATGAAGCCGAGCCCCATGTAGAGCCAGCCGATGCCGCTGATGAAGGCCTCGAAGAACATTTCGCCGGCCGAAAGCCCGACGCTCGCCAGAAAGAAGGTGAGACCCCACTCGCGCAGCATCAGATTGGCCGAGACCGTCGTGTAGGTGACGAGGTGAAAGCGCGGGCCGTAGTAGCTCAGCAGAATGGCCGCGATGAGCGGACCGCCCGCCATGCCGAGCTTGATCGCCGCCGGCATTTCGGGAATGGTGATCGGAATGCTCCCAAGAATTAGTCCGAGCGCAATGCCGAGGAAGATGGCGAAGACGTTCGGGCGCTCGAGACGCTTTTCCTGATTGCCCATGAGCGCGGCCAGACGGAGAACGGCATTGGTCGGACCGACGCAGTTGAGACTGTCGCCGATCTGAATGCGAAGCGAGTTGTACGGAAAGAACGTCACGCCGGCACGGTTGACGCGCGTGATGTTGACGCCGTCGAAGCGCGACAGATGCAGTTCGTCGATGCGCACGCCGTTCATCTCTTCGCGCGTGACACGGATCGTGCGGGAAACGAGCGGGGAGTGCGCCGTCGCCAGGTCGATCTTCCTGTCCTCCTCGCCGCAGAAGGCGACGATGGCGGGCTTTTGCTTCGGATTGGCGACGATGCGGAGCTTGTCGCCGTCATGGACCACCGTATCCGCCGTCGGACTCGTGATTACGCCGTCGTGAAGAATGCGCGAGCAGATGAAGGCTCGGCCGACCAGCGAACGGATTTCTCGAAGGGTCAGACCGTCGAGCGCGTGGTTGGCGACCGTCACGTGAAAGTAGATCGGCGTTTCGGTCTTCATGCGCTGCGCTTCCTCCCAGAGCTGCTCCTCCTTCTGCACGTCGATGCCGTAGATGCGGCGCACGGCGGCGAGCACCAGAATGATGCCGATGATGCTGAGCGGATAGGCGCAGGCATAGCCGACGGCGATGTCGCCCGTGTAGCCAATGTGATGAAGCGCTTCCTGCGTTGCGCCCAGGCCGGGCGTGCTCGTGACGGCGCCGAAATGCACGCCGAGCAGCTGCGGAAGCGGCAGCGCGCCGTCCGCGGCGAAATACATGCCGACGGTGATCAGAATGCTGGTCAGAACGGAGAGCCCCATCAGTCCGTTGAGTCCCCAGCCGCTGCTTCGGAGCGTCGAGAAGAAGGACGGACCGACCTGCAGGCCTATGAAGAAGACGAAGAGAACGAGACCGAAATTGCGGAAGAAGCTGATGATCGCGGGATCGATCTTCACGCCCAAATAGCTTGCAATCAGTCCGAGAAAAAGGACGCAGGTGATGCCGATGCCGACACCGAAGACCTTGAAGCGGCCGATCCAGAGACCGGCGGCGATGATGAGCGAATAGGCGAGAAGCGCGTGGGCAAAAGAACTTTTGTCCGACAGCAGGGTCAGAAACCAGTCCATGACGAAAACAGTGCGGGGGGATTCCTTCAGAATCGATGCATTGTAAAGGATTGAATACGGCTCTGTTCGGCAAACGGCTCTCCGAACTTGCGCTTTCCTCAAAATTAGCTTGAGGATCCTGAAAACCTCAACGAACCGGGCTCCGGACGGCGTCCGCCTCGGACGGGGGATACTTTTGGCCGACGGCATCGGATACACTGCACGCATTGCATTCGAGGAATGACTGCCGTGCCGTCCCTGCTTCCGCTTCTTGCCGTTTTTCTTGCCGCGGCGCCCTCCTTCGCCGCCGACGCGCCGTCCGGCACGGTCGTGCGCATGGGCGTACTCGACTTCGAGTCCGAAGCCTCCTATCTCGGCAAGCAGGAAAACATTCAGGAAACCATCATCGGCTATCTGAGAGCCCACAGTCCGGGCCTGCGCATTCAGACCCGGTTCTACACGACGCCGCAGCTCGCCGACGCCGTGCGCCGGGGCGACGTGGAGTTCTTTCTCGGCAGTTCGGGCTTTTTCGTGGAAATGCGGCCCTACGGCGTGCGCGACATCGGAACGATCGTCTCGAAGAGCTTTCCGAATCCCAACCAGTGCGTCGCCGGCGTCATGATCGTGAGAAAGGACCGCTTCGATCTGTCGGATCTCAAGTCCCTCAAGGACGCCACGGCCGTCACGACGTCGCGGCGCAACTTCATGACCTTCCAGCTCAACATGGGCGAAATCGCCGCGCAGGGCTTCGACCCGGACGGTTTTTTCAAAGACATCATCGAAACCGACAACCGGCCGATCGAGGTGATGAGAGCCGTCGCCGAGGGCCGGGCCGACGTCGGACTGCTGAGGGCCTGCATGCCGGAAGCCATCACGGCGGCGCATCCCGAGTTCAGGGGAATCTTCCGAACGGTCAACGACCACCCGGGACCGCGCGCCGAACGCCTCGGCTGCCGCTATTCGACCGACATGTATCCCGGCTGGACCATCGCCGCGGCGCCGCATACGCCGCCCGTCATCACCCGCCACGTGGCGACGACGCTGCTGAAGATGCGTCCGGAGGAAACGCCCTCGGGCTTCTTCGTCTCGTTCGCCACCGAGTTCAACCGCGTCAATTCGCTCTTTCAGACACTGAAGACCGGCCCCTACGAACATCTGCGCCACTGGACCGTCAGACGCTTCCTGTCGGTCGCCTGGCCGTTTCTTCTGTTCGCGGCCGGTCTGGCGGGCGCCTGGATTCTGCATTCCGTGAGGCTTGAGCGGCTCGTCGAAAAGCGCACCCGGGATTTGCGCGAGGCGCTCGTTCGCGAGCGCGCGGCCGAAGCCCATGCTGCTGAGATCGGCGCCAAGCTCGACAAGGCGCAGCGCGCGGGCATCGTCGGCCAGCTCTCGTCCATTTTTGCGCACGAGCTCGGTCAGCCGCTCTCGGCCATGACGTACTACACGCGCGGCCTCAAGACGCTCCTGAAAAAGCCCTCGCCCGATCCCGCCCTGACGGAGCGCTGCCTCACGGGGCTCTCCGACGAACTCGGCAAGGCGGGCGAGATTCTCGACCGCGTCCGAAGCTACGCCAAATCGGGCGCCAAGCGGGAGACGCCCCTCAATCTCACCGAACTGATCAGGGCCACCCACAACGACCTCGTCAAATCCCGCCGTCTTCGCGTCCCCGTCGACATTGAGCTTCCTGAAGCGCTTCCCGTCCGCGGCGATCCGGTCGAACTTCGCATTCTGATCACCAATCTCCTGAAGAACGCCCAGGAGGCCATGGCCGAGCTGCCCGAAGGCGTGATCCGTGTCAGGGCCGCGGCGGATGACCGCTTCGTGAGCCTCACCGTCGCCAATCCGGGACCGGTTCTCTCGCCCGAGGCGGTCGCCGCCATCGGCCAGCCGCTCGCCACCAGCAAGTCGACGGGCCTCGGTCTCGGCCTTCTCATCTGCAAGTCGATTGCCGAAGCCCACCGTGCATCGCTCACCTTCATCGGACGTTCCGCCGAATCGGGCGGCGGACTCTGCGTCACGCTTGCCGTGCCGCTCAGAAACGACGCCATCCCCGACAACTCTTCCGCCTCCAAAAACACACCATGACTGAACGCCTCCCGGTTACAGAAGAAGAAAAATCCCGTGCTCTTGTCCGCATCGTCGACGATGAAGAGAGCGTCAGAAGCGCCCTCTCCCTCATGCTCGGCATCGAAGGCTGGGAAACCGCCGACTACGGCAGCGCCCGCGACTTTCTGATCGCCGACGACAGCAGCCGCCCGGGCTGTCTGATTCTCGACGTGCGCATGCCCGGTATGTCGGGACTCGAACTACAGCGTCTGATGGCCGAGCGCCGCATTGCCATCCCGATCATCTTCCTGACGGGCTACGCCGACATCGACGTCGCCATTCAGAGCCTCAAGGAAGGAGCCTCGGACTTCCTTCTGAAGCCCGTCGACGACGAGAAGCTTCTCGCCGCGATCGGCACGGCCGTGCACCGCGACGCGGTCAGCCGGGCGGGACTCGGCGGCGAAGCGTCCGTCCGGGCGGCCGTCGACCGTCTGAGCGATCGCGAAAAGGACATTCTGCGCGCCTTCGCGGCCGGAAAGACCGATGCGCAGGTTGCCCGCGCCTCCGGCATTTCGGAGCGGACCGTCCAGGGCCACCGCGCGAAGATTTATCAGAAGTTCGGCATTCACTCCGCCAGGGAACTGGCGCTTCTCATGCCCGACATCGCCAAAGTGCTCTCTCCTTGACCTTTTCCAAATTACGCGCGTAAAGCTTCGCGCCACAATGCGGCTGTCAGCAAACAAAAGCGGGAATCCGGGACCGAACAAACGGATTCCCCCGACAAATACCAAGGGGAAAAATCATGACAGCCAACATCACCCGCCGCAACATCCTCCGCATGGCCGGCGCCGGCACGGCCGCCGCTGCCGTTTCGGGTCTGGCTCACGCCGAATGCCGCAACACGGACATCAAGTGGGACGGCACCTATGAAATCATCGTCGTCGGTGCGGGCGGCGCAGGCATGGCCGCCGCCGTCAAGGCCGCTCAGACCGGCGCCAAGAACATTCTCGTTCTCGAAAAGCTCGCCTTCACGGGCGGCAACACCCT
>JAXEEN010000121.1:0-16771 GCA_034104065.1 Sutterella sp. | reverse complement strand
GGCCATGCGTTCACGGGCGGCCTGCTGCTTCTTATCAAAGGCGGCCAGATTGGCATCCTCCTGCTGACGGCGCTCCTCTGCCCGGGCATGATTCTCGCTGACGTCCTTGTCCGTCTGACCGAGATGAAGGTCGGTGGGCGCGGAGGGCCCGCGAACCGTTCTCGGCTTCACGGGTTCGGGCTCCGCCTTGGGCGGACGGCTCGCCGCCTCGCGCTGCTTTTCCTCGTAGGCCTTCAGATTGGCGGCTTCCTGCGCTTCGCGCTCGGCGGCTTTCGCCTGACTGCGGGCGACGTCTTCGGCCGTCCGGCCGATATGACGGTCCGAAGCGGCATCGGTCGGCTCGGGCGAGCGCCCGCCGACCGCCATCGGCTTGGAAGGCGTCTTCGGCACGACCGGCGCCACCTTCATCGGTTCGGCGGGTGCCTTGGTATGCGGCTTACCGATTTCGAGCGGCTTCTTTTCCCGGCCCTCATTGGCGGCGCGGCGCTCTCTGATCTGACGGGTTCGTTCGGCCCGGATCACGTCGTCCGCCGCCACCATGATGCTGCGCACCTCGCGCTCGCGCCTGAACGCCGCCCGGCGTGCCTCGTCCGTACAGGCATTCACGAAGACCTTCGTGAGGCACCAGCTGCGCATGTCGGACACGGCCTTTTCAATGAGCGAGAGTTCCTCTTCGGCCGCCGACTTCACGACCTCGGCCGTCTTCACGGAATCGATGGCGCCTTCTTCCTTCCAGCGGTTGTAGAAGGCGTGATCGGCGAGCACGGCCTCGGCCGCCTGCATGCGGACTTCAAGAGCGGCTTTTTCCTCATCGGTCATGGCCGATGCGGCAAAGGGAAGAAGACTGAGAACGAGGGCTGCCGATAGGATGCGCTTCATCAAAAAAAACCAAGAACTGAACGGGAGAGAACGCTCCCGACGCGGGAAAAGTCTAGCAAAAGCGGCCCTTTCCCGTTGCGGGAAAGAGCCGCCTGCATTGTGACGCTTTAATACAGCGGACCGCTGCGGGCTCAGATGCGGGTCATGACCTTTTCAAGCGGCCAGCGGGACTTAGGACGGGAGGCATTCGAGTCGTTCGGCACGCGGTAGCCGAGGCTCACCGCGGCGATCGTGCGCAGACCCTTTTCCTTCAGACCGAGGATGTCGTCCATCTTCGCCATGTCGAGGCCTTCGAGGCAGGTCGAATCGATGCCCATGCCGGCGGCGGCAAAAAGCAGGAAACCCATGGCGATGTACGCCTGACGGCTCTGCCAGCTGATGATTTCCTCCTTGGTCACCTGGTGCAGGCCCACGAAGTGGCGGCGGCCCGCATCGGCGCCCGGAATGATTTCTTCCTTCGTGAAACGGCCGTCGGCGATTTCCTGCGCCAGAAGCGCCTTCAGGTATTCGTCGTCGAGATCCTCATGGACCGTAAACACCACGACGTGGCTCGCCTTGGTTACGCGCTCGCAGTTGAAGTCGAGCACGGCGGGAAGAATCTTCGCCTTGGCTTCGTCCGTATCGGCGACGAACCAGTGCCATGGCTGGGAGTTCACCGACGAGGGCGAAAGGCGGAGCACTTCCGCGAGCTTCGCAAAATCTTCGTCGCTGATGCGCTTCGTTTCGTCATAGTGCTTCGTCGTATAGCGCCTGCGGACGATCTCAAGCATGTCGGTCATAACATTTGCCTCCGTTACTGTCATGTCAGCGGGGTCTGACTGAAACCCCTGTGTCGGAGACAGTTTACCGACAATTTTTCTCGGCATTGCCGGGCGGTCTGCCTCTTTCTGCCGAAAGACTGTCTGATGCGGGCGCCCCACGGCGCCGGCGGCCGGCCGGACAGGCCCCGATCATCAGGACGGCATCCGTCGGGAGCGGCTCAGTCTTTTCAGGTCAAACTTCGGTGGTCCGGAAGGCCCGTGCTTTGCTACACTTTTCAGAATACCCCGAACGTCCGCTTCTTCTGCCTCCCAATCGGTACTGCTCCGATCCGAGCCGCGCAAGACGCCGGCGTCCGACTCTTTTAAAGGACAATACCAATGAAAACCCCCGTCCGCGTCACCGTCACCGGTCCCGCCGGTCAGATCGGCTACGCCGTGCTCTTTCGCATTGCCTCCGGCGCCATGCTCGGCCCCGATCAGCCCGTCATTCTGAATCTTCTCGAAAGAAACAACCCTCAGAGCCAGAGCGCCCTCAAAGGGGTGATGATGGAACTTTCCGACTGCGCCTTCCCGCTGCTCGCCGGCATGAACGCCTACGACGATCCGAAGAGCGCCTTCCTCGACGCCGACTACGCGCTCCTCATCGGCGCCCGTCCCCGCGGTCCCGGCATGGAACGCGCCGACCTGCTCGAAGCCAATGCGGCGATCTTCCGTGAGCAGGGCCGCGTGCTCAACGAAGTCGCCTCCCGCGACGTGAAGGTACTCGTCGTCGGCAATCCGTGCAACACCAATGCCTGGATTGCCATGAAGAATGCGCCCGACCTTCGTCCGGAATGCTTCTCCGCCATGCTCCGCTTGGACCAGAACCGCGCCGTGTCGCAGCTCGCCGAAAAGACGGGCGCCCCCGTCACCGACATCGAACACGTCGCCGTCTGGGGCAATCACTCGCCGACGATGTACGCGGACCTCGCCCACGCCGAAGTGGCCGGCAGGCGAGCGCTCGATCTGGTGACGTCCGACTGGGTACACGGCACCTTCATTCCGACGGTCGCCAAGCGCGGCTCCGCCATCATCGCCGCCCGCGGAGCGAGTTCCGCCGCCTCGGCCGCCGCTGCCGCCATCGACCACATGCATGACTGGGCGCTCGGCAGCCGGGGACGCTGGGTGACGATGGGCGTGCCTTCGAACGGCGCCTACGGCGTGCCCGAAGGCATGGTCTGCGGCTTCCCCTGCATCTGCGAAAACGGCGCCTACCGCATCGTCGAAGGCCTCGACATGAATGAAGAGGCGCAGGAGCGGCTCGCACGCACCGTGGCCGAACTCGACGGCGAACGTCAGGCCGTCGCCTCCTTCGTCGCCTGACCCTCATCCTCAGAGAAGAGCGCCGCCGCTTCTCCCGAAACGACGGCGCTTCTGCTTTCCGGAGGGCTACAATGCCCGTCCCGATGTCTCAAACCCTCCCCCTGCCGCCATGCCTCTCAGCGACGACTTCATCCGGCGCATCGACGCCGACTGCCTCAGCACGCCGGGCGCCGCCCTTCGCGGCATGCCCGCCGTCATCGACACCAACGTCGTTCTGGATCTGATCTTCTGGTGCGACAGGCATGCCGAGGCGCTTGCCGAAGCGCTGGCGGAGGGCCGAGTCACGGCGCTTCGGGACCGCGAAACCGTGCTCGAACTGGCCGAAGTGCTCTCCCGGCCGAATTTTCTCGGCTCCGAAGAGAAGGCGCTCGCCTCAGCCGCCGACTGGTGCGCCCGCACGCATGCCGCCGATGAAGGCGCAGCGGCCGACACCGAAAAGACGCTCGCCGTCCGCTGCCGCGATCCGCTGGATCAGAAGTTTCTAGTACTCGCCGTGTCGGCAGGCGCCGGCCTGCTCGTCACCAAGGACAAGCTCGTTCTGAAGGCCGGACGCCGGCTGAAGCGCTTCGGCATCGCGACGATCCGTCCCGACGAATTCGCCGCGTTCGAAGCAGCCCCATCCGAGGAAGACGGCGGCTTCAGCCGATGAAGTGCTTCACCATGGCGAAGAGATTGACGCCGAACCAGACCGCGATCATGGCAAAGGTGAGGTAGATCGCGCCCCTCATGAATCTGCGCAGCATTGCCGGTACTCCCAAAAAATTCGAGCGGCCATTTTAGCCTGAGCACACTACTCAAAATTGCTCAATTTTTCTGATAAGAATCAACCAATGCCGCATCCGTTACGATCTCTCCCATTGGTGGCGATTCCGGCCGAAATGTCTCCGAGAGAACGGATTCTTCCGTCCGACAGGATGAAGCCCATCACCCATTCGCGGGATTGAAACATTTCGCAAACATTTTCCCTCTGCGTAGAATGAAAATTCGGGTACCTCCTGAGGTTCTCGAAACCGCTTTCCGGGCGCACAGTTGTCCCCTCCCGGGGCAATCCGGAAATGACGGACATAACAATCGGACCGTCCTCTCGGAAACGGTCCGGACAGCAAACCAACAGGAACATCGGGAGTTTCAGCTGTGGATCAAGCCACTGAAATTGTCCAGAGCATCAACAGTCTGCTCTGGGGCGTCTACTGCCTGATTCCGCTTTTGGTCGGAACGGGCATCTACTTCACCTTCAAACTTCGCTTCGTTCAGATCCGCCGCTTCACGCAGGCCATCCGCTACGTGTTCGGCGACCTGAAGTTCTTCGGAAAGAGCGCCGGCAAGGACGGCATGTCCTCCTTCCAGTCTCTGGCCACCGCCATCGCGGCACAGGTCGGCACCGGCAACCTCGCCGGCGTCGCCACGGCCATCGCCATGGGCGGCCCCGGCGCCATCTTCTGGATGTGGCTCGCCGCCTTCTTCGGCATGGCGACCATCTTCTCCGAAGCCGTCCTTGCTCAGGTCTACCGTACGCGCGACTCCCAGGGTCACGTGACGGGCGGTCCGGCCTTCTACATCCGCGAAGGTCTCGGCAGCAAGTCGCTCGCCGCCTTCTTCTCCGTGGCCATCATCATCGCCCTCGGCTTCGTGGGCAACATGGTGCAGGCGAACTCCATCGCCGACGCGTTCAAGACAGCCTTCGGCGTGCCTTCCTGGTTCACGGGCATCTTCATCTTCGCTCTCGCGGGCTTCATCTTCATCGGCGGCATCAAGCGCATCGCAGCCTTTGCCGAAAAGATGGTGCCGCTCATGGCGATCATCTACATCATCGGCTCGCTCACGATCATCATCGGTCACTACGACATGATCGCCAAGGCCTTTGAAATGATCATCGTCGGCGCTTTCGATCCGGTTGCCGCCACGGGCGGCGTCGTCGGCGCGGGCATCAAGGAAGCCATCCGCTACGGCGTGGCCCGCGGCCTCTTCTCTAACGAAGCCGGCATGGGTTCGACGCCTCACGCCCACGCGGTCGCCCGCGTGAAGCACCCGGCCGAGCAGGGTCTCGCCGCCGTGGTCGGCCTCTTCTTCGACACGTTCATCGTGCTCAACATGACGGCCTTCGTCATTCTCTGCACGGGTGCGATCGACGGCACGACGACCGGCATCTCCCTCACGCAGAAGGCCTTCTCTCTCGGTCTGGGCACCATCGGCAACGGCTTCGTGGCCACGTGTCTGCTCTTCTTCGCCTTCACGACGATCATCGGCTGGTACTTCTTTGCCGAACAGAACGTCAAGTACCTCTTCGGCGGCCGCTGGGTTTCGACCTACCGCGTGCTCGTGCTGAGCTTCATCATGCTGGGCTCGTTCCTGCAGGTGACCCTCGTCTGGGAACTCGCCGACCTCTTCAACGGTCTGATGGTGATTCCGAACGTGATCGCCCTGATCGGTCTCTCGAAGGTCGTCGGCAAGGCGCTCGACGACTTCGAAGGCAACTTCCTCGCGGGCAGGACCCCGAAGTTCGGCGAACTCGCCGCCGCAGGCTCCGAAGAAGCTGAAATCATTCATGCCGATCCCGAACCTCATCACGCACACCGCCGTCATCAGCGTCAGGCAACCCGCATGATGCCGTTCCGCCGTCATCTTCGCCGCCGTCGTCCTGAAGACGATCAGCGTTAAAGTCCGACGGAGATTCACCTCAACAGAAGGCCCGTTTCGCCCGCCCGGCGAAGCGGGCTTTTCGTTTTCGGACACCCCGTCGCGAATAAGGCATTCTGCATAGTCCGCAAGACATCGGTCAGAGACGCTACTTCTGCACGATGCCGAGCCGGTTCAGGCGGCGGGATAATGAACGGATACGCAACTTTTTCCGGAGCCTTTCATGCCTGAGCTTCCCCGGCTTCAACCGGCCGATCTGGCCGAAATCACGGCGATCCGCCGTCAGCTTCATCAGCATCCCGAAATCGGAATGGACACCGCCGCGACGGCGAACCTCGTCGAAGCCAAGCTTCGGGAATGGGGCGCGGACCGCATCGAACGCTTTACCGAACACGGTCTGGCGGCGGAAATCCGAGGGAACCGTCCGGGCGTCATGATCGGCCTTCGCGCCGACATGGACGCGCTTCCCGTGCCGGACCGCTCCGGCGCCGAATGGCGCAGCTGCGAATGCGGCCGCAACCATGCCTGCGGCCACGACGGTCATACGGCGGGACTCCTCGCCGTCGCCCGCTGGCTCACTCAGAACCGCGACTTCCCCGGCAGCGTCGTGCTCATCTTCCAGCCGGGCGAGGAAGGCTTCTCGGGCGCCCGCAAAATGATGGACGCCGGCCTCTTCAGAACCTTTCCGGTGAAGGAAGTCTATGCCTGGCACGGTGCGGCGACGCATCCCGTCGGCACGATCACGCTCTACGACGGCGCCATGAGCGCCTCGGCGGACGTCTTCACGGTCAGCGTTCACGGCCGCGGCGGGCACGGTGCGCGTCCCAACATTTCGACCGACGCCATCGTCGCCGCCTCCGAACTCGTGTGCGCCTTCCAGACGATCGTTTCGCGCAACATGGATCCGATGCGCCCGGGCGTTCTCTCTGTCTGCTCGATTCACGGCGGCAACGCCGGTGCTCCCACGGTGATCCCGTCCGACGTCGAAGTGATCGGCACCGTGCGCGCCATGCATCCCGCCGACCGCGACATGATCGAGCGCCGAATGAACGAAGTCTGCGAAGGCGTCGCCCGTCTTTCCGGCGTCAAGATCAGGCTCGACTACGACCGCCGCTATCCGGTGCTCATCAATTCGCACGAACAGTACGAAGCGCTCGCGCCGAAGTACCGCGAACTTCTCGGCGCGGACAAGGTCGACCTCGTGACGCCCGGCAACATGGGCGGCGAAGACTTCGCCTTCATGCTCGAAGAAGTGCCGGGGCTCTACATCCGCATCGGTCTGGCCGACGATAAGCATCAGGCGCCGCTTCACAACGAAGCCTTCGACTTCAACGACCGCGCGCTTCCCGTTGCGGCCGGACTCATGATCTTTACGGCGCTTGACCGCCTTCAGGCACTCTCCTGACGAGGAACGCAGAGCCATGACCGACGACATCACGATTCGCGCCGCCCGGCCGGACGATGCCGAAGCGCTCCTTCGGATTTACGCACCCTATGTGACGGATACGGCCATTACCTTCGAATACGAAGTGCCGTCCGTTGAAGAGTTCCGGGGCCGCATCGAGAAGACGCTGCGCCGGTACCCGTACCTGGCTGCAGAAGAAGACGGCCACATCCTCGGCTATGCCTATGCGGGCGCGTTCCACAGCCGTGCCGCCTACGACTGGGCGTGCGAGCTCTCCATCTACGTGGCGTCGGACGCCCGCCGCCGCGGCCTCGGCTCGCGCTTCTACGGCCTCCTCGAAGAGATTCTCGCCGCACAGGGCCTGCTCAACCTCAATGCCTGCATTGCGGTGCCGCTCTCCGACGACGATCCCTATCTCACCCGCGCCAGCGTCACCTTTCATGAGCGCCGAGGATATCGGACTGTGGGTGAATTCACCCGCTGCGGCTACAAGTTCAGGCGCTGGTACAACATGGTCTGGATGGAAAAACTGATCGGCCCTCATCTGACCGATCAGCCTCCCGTTCTTCCCTTCGACGCCGTCCGGGCCCGGTTCGGACTCTGAGCATTCCCATACGACAGGAGCCGGCAGCCGCCGGCTCCTGTCTTTTACGCAAACAGTGCCGTGATTCTCAGCGACCGCTCAGTGCCAGGGCGCCTTTTCGTCGCAGAGATAGCCGTCGCCGAAGGTAAAGCCCTCCAGACTGCCGGCCTTCGTCTGAATGCAGATGAGCGTCATCGCCGAATCGGCCGCCGCACGAACGGCCCGGCGTCCGGCCGGATCAATGCGGAACCAGTCGCCCGCCTCGAGCGACACCACCCTGCCGTCGATATAGAGCTCTCCGCGGCCGGCGATCACGCCGTAGACCTCTTCGTTAAGCTTGTGCGCATGAACGAAAGGCGCGCCTGCACCCGGCGGCAGCACGTTCACCGAGACTTCGGCGCCCGTCAGACCGAGCGCGTCGTGAAGTTCCGAACGCGGCGCATCGCCGAGATGAATCTTGGAATAGTTTTCGGACATGATGTTCTCCTGATATATAGTTCGATATCGAACCAATTGTTCAAAACAATCGGCGGCCGAAACCGCCGTTTCTTCAGAAATTCTGAAGCGCTCTCTTAAGCAGCTTTTCAAGCACACGGACTTCCTCCGTCGTGAAGCCGGCGCAAACGCGTTCGCTCAGACGGCCCGAAATCCGGTTGAACAGGGGTTCGAGCGCCCGGCCCTTCTCCGTCAGATAAAGACCGACGATGCGTGCATCCTCACTGCTTCGGCGGCGCTCCAGATAACCGCTTTTTTCCAACCGGTCCGCGAGCGCCGACACCGTCGACTTCGTCCGATGGGTCTTCGCCGCTATGGCGGACATCGGCATACCGTCCTCGCGGAAAAGTGCGGACAAAATGTCGCCGTGGCTCGGCACGAGCCCTTGCGCACCTTCGCGACGAAGTTCGGCCAGGAGAAAATCATCGGCCGCCTCATTGAGACGTCCGGCCAGAAAAACTGCGTGAGTATTCTTCATGCACGAATATTAGTTCGGTATCGAACCAATTGTCAAGAGCAGACGGCAGTCCGCGGACTGCCGTCGAATGCGGTTACTTTTCGTCGTCTGCCGATGGCTTTTCAGCCGTCTTTTGCGCCTTATTCGTGATTTTGTCGCCGGCCTTGCCGAGCGCGGCGCTTACATGTTCGGAGCCCTTCTTCAGGTCCTGACCTAAACCCGCGACGGTATTGCATCCCGCCAGCGCGAAAGCGGCGGCAATGAGCGCGGCCGCCGTGAAATGCTTCATCGTCATCGACTTCTCCTAGAAATGCGATCTTTCCAAGTCTATCCGATTCTCAGGCGCATCAGACAACAGAGATCTCCGCTTCCCGACTCGCCGTACGCTGCGAATCCTTCAGACAGTCAAGGCGCTTCGGTCCGGACGTCCGTCTCCCTCAGCGACTCCGGCATTTCCTCCGGCGGTACGAGGCTTGCGCTGCCCGTCCGACAGCCGACGGCATCAATGGCCGTCATCTTCTTCTGCATGACGTTCTGACGCGTCTTCATGGCGTCCAGACTCGACTGAGCTTCGCTGAACTTCTTCTGCACCTTGGCAAAACCTTCGGCAAACTGCAGGAATTCGCCCTTCACTTCACCGAGCACCTTCCAGACTTCGCGGCTGCGCTCCTGCAGAGCCAGCGTGACGAAGCCCATCTGGAGGCTGTTGATCAGCGCGCTGATCACGGTGGGACCGGCCGGCGTGATGCGAAGCTCACGCTGCAGCCGCTCGAAGAGGCCCGGAATGCGGATCACCTCGGCATACAGGCCTTCGCTCGGCAGATACATGACGGCAAATTCCGTCGTATAGGGCGGCCTGACGTACTTGTCGCGGATGGACTTCGCCTGAAGCAGCACGGCCCGTTCGAGTCCGATTCTCGCCTTCGCGGCCGCTTCGGCGTCGCCCGCCGCCTCGGCATCGAGCAGCCGTTCATAGTCTTCCGCTGGGAACTTGGAATCGATCGGCAGCCAGCAGGGACCGTCGGAGCTGCTGCCCGGCATCCTCACGGCAAAGTCGACCGCCTGAGCGCTGCCCGGCACGACGCGGACCTGCTCGCCGAACTGGGAGCGGGTAAGGATGTTGGAAAGAATGACCGCCAGCTGGGTTTCGCCGAAGGTGCCGCGGGTCTTCACGTTGGTGAGCACGCCCTTCAGATCGCGCACGCTCGCCGCCATCTGGCGCATTTCTCCCAGCCCCGTCTGCACGAGTCCGAGCTTTTCGTCCACGGTTCTGAAACTCGAGGTCAGCCGGTCGGCCAGCGTCCGATCGAGCTTTTCCTGGACCGTAGCCCGCATTTCTTCCAACTTGGCTTCGTTGGTGGACCGCACCTTTTCGAGATTCCCTTCGACGCTCGTGCGGATTTCGCCGAACTTCATCTCCAGCTTGCCGCCGAGCGCTTCGCTCGCCGCAGCCTGCGTTTCAATGATGCGCGCAAAACGCTGATCCACCATCGCCTGCAGTTCGAGAAGCTGCCGGTGCATAAGCTGGTTCATCTCGGTGAGGGACGTTCTGGCCGTTTCATTGAGCGCCTTGATTTCAGAGGCGCTCCGATTCTGCTGATCCGTCACGAAGGCCATCAGATTGGCCATGCTCTGGCTCAGACTGCGCTCGACGTTCATGAGCGCGAGCTGCATCTCCTGACGCTCGGCGCGAACGCCGGTCAGAATGGCTTCGATGGTCTCGTCGCGAAGTTCCTCCTCTCGGTCCGGATCAATCACGGCTCTCAGCCGGCGGACCTCCAGATACAAAAGAACAAAGCCGCCCGCCGTCAGCAGGGCTACAAGCGTCAGCGCGACAAGAATCCATCCTTCATTCATCAGCTTTTTCCTTAACGGTCTTCGGGCTGTCGGCCGACGGTTCGGCCTCCTCGGACTTTACCGAGTTTTCACTCCCCCGGCGGCGCAAAGACGGCATCTTCACGCGGGGAAGACGGATCTCCGAGGCCGCCTTTCTGAGACGTTCGGCAGAAGGCAGATGAGGCTTGGGCATGTCGGAGAGTCTGGCGAGACCGGCCTTGATCTTCTCGCCCGAGGGCATCTCCGGCAGCTTTACGTCCGGCAGCTTCATCTCCGGCATTCTGACTTCGGGAAGCTTCACGTTCGGCATATGAACGGAGGGCATATGGACGCGGGAAGCCTTTTCCTTCAGGCCGGCCATCATTTCGGCGGCGAGACCCGGCCCCTTCTCTTCATCGTCCCTGCCGCGTTCCTCGGGCCGGGGCAGCGGTTCCTCGGCGTCGTCCTCCTCTTCCTCCTCCGGCTTTCCAACGTAGAAGCTGCGGATTTCGGCGGTCAGCGCATCGGTGGCCACGGAGACGTCGCAGATGACCCGGGTGTGCTCGTCCGTCTCGATCGTGTCGACGTCCTCCGTCCTCACCACGCGGATCAGAATGTTGAGATCGGGCTTGAGCTGGCGGGCGGCCTCCATGATGCGGCGGTTGAGAATCAGATCGGCGGACGGCAGCACGAGGAGCGCCGCCGACATGATGTGCGCCTTCACAAGCATCATCGGATCGGTCGGATCGCCCACGAGATACGCCTTGTTGTGTTCGCTGTCGACTTCGGGGACCGGATCGGACGGCGACGCGAAGCAGACGACGGGCACGTTTTCCTTTTCGAGCTTTTCGAAGATCACCTGCACCACGTCGCTCATCGAAGCCATGATGACGTGACCCGTCAGCATGCGGCGCGGAGTCTGCGGCGGCAGGGTCGACATCGGCGCTTCGCGCATGGCGGCATGGCGAAGCCACTTCGAGTGCGTCACCAGAAAGTGCCGGATGCTGGGAATCAGCGCGAACATCAGCGGGTTGAAGGCGATCGTCATGATCGATGCCGCCACGATGAGGCTCATCGTCTGCGAGGAGGCGAGACCGAGCGAGATGCCCTGCCCGCAGAGGATGAAGGAAAATTCACCGATCTGCGAAAGGCAGGCGCCGAGAATCAGCGCCGTGTCCAGCGG
Organism: Sutterella sp.; assembly: GCA_034104065.1. Lineage (GTDB taxonomy): Bacteria > Pseudomonadota > Gammaproteobacteria > Burkholderiales > Burkholderiaceae_F > Sutterella. The sequence continues at coordinate 5,194 of JAXEEN010000121.1, read as the reverse complement.
CCAGCCGAGCGCCACGACCAGGAACGCGCCGAGCGTGCTCGTCACGCACATGATGACGAGCATCACGGAAAGCACCGCCCAGGGTTCGTTGATGAAGACGTGCCAGTCGAGCATCAGGCCGACGGACACGAAAAAGAGCACGGCGAAGGCGTCCTGAAGCGGCAGGGAATTCTTGGCCGCCCGGTGAGCGAATCTCGATTCGCGCATCACCATGCCGGCAAAGAAGGCGCCCAGAGCGAAGCTGACGTTGAAGATCGCGCCCGCCCCGTAGGCGATACCGATGGCGATCGCCAGCACGCAGAGCGTGAAGAGCTCGCGCGAACCCGACATGGCGACGTTCTTGAGAATCCACGGGAACACGCGGCGGCCGACGATCAGCATGCCGGCCACGAACACCACGAGGCCGAGCAGCGTCTTCGAGAGCGATACCACCACCGCCTTCATGTCGAGCGCGCCCTCTCCCGTCATGGTCTGCGCCATCAGCGGCAGGCACACCATGATGAAGACCGTCACCAGATCCTGCACGATCAGCCAGCCGATGGCCACCTGACCGCTCATGTCGCTCGTGAGGTGTCGCAGTTCCAGCGCCTTGGTCACGACCACGGTCGAGGCGCAGGAAAGCGTCATGCCGAAAACGACGGCGAGCGGCAGCGCCCAGTCCCAGGCCAGCATCGCCACGGCGCTGCCGGCAAGCGCCGACACGCTCATCTGAATGACGGCGCCCGTCACGGCGACGCCCTTCACCTTGACAAGGTCGGCGATGGAAAAGTGCAGGCCGACGCCGAACATGAGGAGCATGACGCCGATTTCAGCGAACTGCTCCGTGACCGCCGGATCGACGTTCGGCAGCCACGGGAAGGCGCTTACCGCCACGCCGGCGATGATGAAGCCCACCAGCGCGGGCGTCTTCAGGAACCGTTCGGCCATCCAGCCGAAAACGAGTGCGAGTCCGAAGCCCGTGACGAGCGTCGTGATAATCGAAAAATGGTCTGTCACGTGAGTCTGTTGTCCCGAGGAGTGTTGTCGTGCGTTCTGCTTGTTCTGTGCAGAATCTGTCATTATGAATTGTCGCTCAAACTCGGCGTCCTGCCGCGTCCGAATGACAAAAAATCCTCCCGACCTTCACATTCGGCCGGGAGGACTTTGGAATATCGGGCCCGAAGAGGGATCGGAAGCGGATTACTTCTGAGCCGGCACCTTCGAGGCGACGCCCTCGACGTAATACATCATCGACTGCAGATCGGCGTCGGAGGCGACCTTGCCCTTGGCGATCATTTCCTTGCCTTCGTTGGACACGATCGGGCCGGTGAACGGATTGAATTCACCCTTTTCCATCTTGGCGTAGACAGCCTTGATGTCGTCGGCCACGGCCTTCGGCGCATCGGCGGCCATGTCGGCGAGTTCAATCATGTGGACGTTGGCGCCGCCCCACACGGGCGTATTGTTCCACTTGCCGTCGAGCACGGCCTGGATTTCGGAGCTGTAGTACTCTTCCCAGCGGTGAACCACGCCGGCCTTGAGCATCTTCGGAGCGGCCTTGTGCATGGCGGAGTGGTACGAAATGACCGGCACCTTGGCTTCTTCGCAGGTCGAGGCGACGGCGGTCGAATTCGTGTGATGCGTGATCACGTCGGCGCCCTGACCGATCAGGGACTTCGTGGCGTCGGCCTCCTTGCCGGGGTCGTACCAGGCGGACGTCCAGACCACGCGGACCTGAATGTTCGGATTCACGCTCTTGGCGCCGAGCGTATAGGCGTTGATGCCCTGGAAGACTTCGGGAATCGGAAGCGCGGCGACGTAGCCGAGCACGTTCGACTTCGTCGTGGCGCCGGCGAGCTTGCCGGCGAGATAGCGGGCTTCATAGAAGCGCGCCGTGTAGTTCTTCACGTTCTTGTCGGTCTTGTAGCCCGTCGCGTGTTCGAAGTAGACGTTCGGAAATTCCTTTGCGACCTTCATGACGCCGTTCATGTAGCCGAAGGACGTCGCGAAGATCATCTTGTTGCCCTGCTGAGCGAGGTCGCGGATCACGCGTTCCGCATCGGCGTTTCCAGGCACGTTTTCAATCCAGGTGACCTTGATCTTGTCGCCGAACTTCTTTTCCACGTACTGGCGGGCGATGTCGTGCTGAGAGGACCAGCCTTCTTCATTGGCCGGGCTCACGTAGACGAAGGCCACCTTCATCGGTTCCTTGGCGGCCGCGGCGGGCTGAGCGGCGGTCTTGACATCCTTGGCTGCAGGCGCGGGCTTCGGTTCGTCCTTGCCGCAGGCGGCGAGCATCACGGCGGCAGCCCCGGCGATGCAGAGCTTGAATGCAGTACGTTTGTTCATCTTGGATTGACTCCGGAAAGCGGAAAAAAGGATTTCGACATTCTAAACAAAATGCCTATCCGCGCACAGGGATTTCGTCATTTGCCGAAGGCCTTTCCGCTCCTGCGAACGCAATCCGTCCTCACGCCGCCTCATCACGATGAGAAAGGCCGGCGGATGCTGCATCCTGCCGGCCTGTTTTCCCCTTCAGAGGACCTGTACGCTCAGCTCTTCGGATTGAAGGGCTTCCCGAGCGAGGCGGGAACGTTGAGTCGGATCCACGACGGATTGCGGCTGATGAGCACCAGCACCAGAATCGTAGCCAGATAGGGCGTCATCGACATGAACTGCGGGGCGATCGAGATGCCCATGCCCTGAACGGCGAACTGAAGCATCGTCACGCCGCCGAAGAGATACGCGCCGGCGAGCACGCGAAGCGGACGCCAGGTGGCGAAGGTCACGAGCGCAAGCGCAATCCAGCCGCGGCCCGCCACCATGCCTTCCACCCAGAGAGGCGTATAGACGAGCGAGAGATAGGCCCCCGCCAGACCCGACATCATCGCGCCGAACAGCACGGCGTAAAGACGGATGCGGCGAACGGGATAGCCGAGGGCGAAAGCCGAATTGGGCGACTCGCCGACGGCGCGAAGCACGAGGCCGGCGCGCGTTCTGAAAAGGAAGTACCAGACGGCGGCCAGCATCGCGAGCGCGCCGTAGACCAGCCAGTGCTGCGAGAAGAAGGCTTCGCCGACGAAGGGCAGGCCTTCAAGGCCGGGAATGCCGAGAGGCGCACGCGAAGGCAGCGCCGCCCCCTGCAGGGACTGTCCGAGGAAGGCCGAAAGCCCCGTTCCGAAGAGCGTCAGCGCAAGACCGGCCGCGTACTGATTGGCCTGAATGCCGATCGTAAAGAACGCAAAAAGCAGACCGAGCAGAATGCCCGTGCCCATGCCGGCGAGAAAGCCGAGGGCGAAGCTCCCGGTCGCCATCGTCGTGCCGAAGCCCGCCACGGCTCCCATCAGCATGATGCCCTCGATGCCGAGATTGAGCACGCCCGACTTTTCATGAATCAGAATGCCGACGGCAGCAATGAGAAGCGGCGTCCCCGCATTGAGGGTCGAGGAAATGATCGAAGCAGCGAGACTCATCAGGCGGCCTCCTTCTTAAAGCCCACCCAGCGGAGCTGGTAGAAGATGATCGTGTCGCAGGCGAGGATGAAGAAGAGGAGAAGCCCCTGATACACGCCCGTGATCGACGAGGGAAGACCGAGACGGCTCTGGGCGAGCTCGCCTCCGAGATAAAAGAGCGCCATGATGAAGGCGGCGGGAATGCAGCCGTGCGGCGTCAGACGGCCCACGAAGGCCACGATGATGGCGGCGAAGCCGTACCCCGGAGAAATGGTCGGAGTGAGCTGACCGAGCGGACCGGCCGCTTCGATGCCGCCCGCCAGGCCGGCGAGCGCTCCGCAGATCAGCATCGACACCCAGATCAGACGGCCGGGACGGTAGCCCGCATAGCGCGCGGCGAGCGGCGCCATGCCGGAAATCTTGAACTCCATGCCGATTTCCATCTTGTCCATCAGCACCCAGATCCCGCCGGCGGCAATCAGGGCGAGAAGCACGCCGACGTGAAGACGCGTGCCCTCAAGCAGAACCGGAAGCAGCGCGCCGCTTTCGAAAAGCTTCGTCTGCGGGAAGCCGAAGCCCATCGGATCGCGCATCGGACCCTGCACCGCCCAGGAAAGGAGGAACTGCGCCACGTAGACCAGCATCAGCGAAACGAGAATTTCGTTGGCATGGAACTTGTGGCGCAGAAGCGCCGTTGCCGCGCCCCAGAGCGCGCCGCCCGCCGCGGAGGCTAGCATCACGGGAATCACGAACCAGGCGCCGGTCGAGGAGTCGGCCATCAGGGCCACCGCTCCTCCGGCGATCGCGCCGGCGACGAGCTGACCCTCCGCGCCGATGTTCCAGACATTGGCTCGGAAGCACACGACGAGACCGACCGAGCAGAGCAGAAGCGGCGTCATCTTGATCGCCACTTCGGACCAGCCGCGAAGACTGTCGAGCGGCGCGATGAAGAAGGTATAGAGAGCCTTGAGCGGATCCTGGCCGAGCGCGGCGAAGATAATGCCGCCCGTGAGGACCGTCAGAAGAAGCGCCGCCAGCGGCGAATACCAGCGAAGCGAACGGGCGGGCTCCGCGCGGGGCGTCATGGCGATGGGAAAATTCATCACGCTTCTCCTTCTTCGGCACGGCCGGCGGGACCGTCGGGCCAGAGGCCGGACATCCAGCGTCCGACGATTTCAATATTCATCAAGGCCTTGGGAACGGCGGGCGACAGATGGCCGCGGTACATCACGGCGATGCGGTCGCTGATTTCAAAGAGCTCGTCGATTTCCTCGGAGACGACGAGAATGGCCGCCCCGTCCGCACGCAGACGCATCAGCGCATTTCGGATGGTGGCCGCCGCACCCACGTCGACGCCCCAGGTGGGCTGATTGACGATCAGCACCTTGGGCTGCTGAAGAATTTCGCGGCCCATGATGAACTTCTGCAGATTGCCGCCCGAAAGACTGCCGGCGAGCTTCTGCGACGACGGCGTCTTCACGTGGAAGCGTTCGATGATGAGCTCGGTGAAGCGGCGGGCTTTCTCTTCGAGAATGAAGCCGTGCTGCACGAGATTGTCGCCCGTCAGATAAGTATTGGTCTGAAGCGTGATGTCGGGCACGGCGGCATGGCCAAGACGCTGCTCGGGCACATAGCGCAGACCGCGGCGGCGTCTGTCCCTCGTGCCGAGGTCGCCGACGGACTTGCCGAAGAGCTTCACGCCCTTGGGTTCGACCAGGGCCTCACCCGAAGCCACCGACATGAGGCGCGCCTGACCGTTGCCG
>JAXEEN010000120.1:0-32916 GCA_034104065.1 Sutterella sp. | reverse complement strand
TGGAAATCTCCAAGTTCGACCCCGTGGCCCGCAAGCATGTGGTCTACAAGGAAACGAAGCTCAAGTAATTGAGGCTTACGATTCGGCGAAAAAGCTCGGCAATGATTGATGTGCCGGGCTTTTTGCTTATCCGGCTCATTGGACCGGCAGGATCCGCCGAGAAAATGCCCGCAAAAAAGCCGGCTCTGCAGCAACGTGCAGGCCGGCTTTTTTCGTCAGTCGTTAACCGTCGGGAAGATGCGGTTACTTGACGAGTTCATAGGGCCACTGCTTCACGCCGAGGAAGTTGTACACCTGGGTATAGCCGGCAAACGACAGCAGGTCGCTCGCCAGAGCGGCGCGGCGGCCGGACTTGCAGTAGACGAGAATCGGCTGATCGAGATTCGTCACCTGGTCAATGCGGGCGCCGACCTTGAGGGTCTGAAGCGGCACGTTGACGGCGCCGGCAATGTGGCCTTCCGCGAATTCCTGCGGGGTGCGGACGTCAAGAATGACGACGCCGCCCTTGTCCATCATGGCCTTGGCTTCCTGGGGCTGAATGACCTGGAAGTTGGCGGGCGCGGCCATGACGGGCGCAGCCGTCATGACGCCGCAGAAAAGCGCGGCGGAAGCGAAGACGGCAGCGGCGGTACGGTTGATGATTTTCATTTTTTCTCTCCTGAAAGATACGAAAAAACCGGCTGAGTCAGGCCGGTTTTTTCATGTCGGACCAGCTTCGAAGTGTAGCCTGCGAAGCTTTTTCCTAGCTTATCGGGAGAGTTCCCTGCGCATCAGTCCCGCTGGAGAACGGCTGCGAAGAAGCCGTCCGTGTTGTTGACGTGCGGAAGCATCTGGAAGTAGCTGCCGAAACGCTCCCACTGGGAAGCCGGGAACGTGATGCCCTGCTGTGCGAGAACGTCTGCGGCCGGCACGAGATGCCAGTCGGGATGGGCGGCAAGGAAAGCCTCGACGACGTCCTGATTTTCTCGCTTGAGCATCGAACATGTCGCATAGACCATGCGCCCGCCCTTCTTCACGAGACGGCCCGCCTGTTCGAGCACGCTCTTCTGAATGTCGTTGATGCGGTCGAGTTCCGAAGGCGACAGACGCCACTTCAGGTCAGGATTGCGGCGGAAGGTGCCCGTGCCCGTGCAGGGCGCGTCGACGAGCACGCGGTCGAACTTGCCGTTGAGACGGCGGATGCGGTCGTCCTTTTCACTGCGGATGGCGATCGGATGCACGTTCGAGAGACCGGCGCGGCGCATGCGCGGCGTGAGGCCCGCCAGACGCTTTTCATTGACGTCGAAGGCGTAGAGACTGCCCGTCGAGCGCATCAGAGCGCCGAGCGCAAGCGTCTTGCCGCCCGCGCCGGCGCAGAAGTCGCAGATCATTTCGCGGCGGCGCGGCGTCAGCAGGCGTGCGATGAGCTGGCTGCCTTCGTCCTGAACGTCCACCTTGCCTTCCTTGTAGATCGGCCACTGAGTGAGACCCGGCTTGGTCGGCAGACGAACGCCGTCGGGGCTGTAGGGCGTCGGATAGGCCTCGACGCCGTTGCCGGCGAGTTCGGCGAGCACTTCATCGCGGCTGGCCTTGAGAAGATTCACGCGCAGGTCGAGCGGCGCGCCTTCGAGCATCGAGGGATAGAGCACGTCGGCATCGGGATACTGCGCTTCGATCAGATCGTAGAGCCACTGCGGCAGCTCGGCCTGAACATGGGCGGGCGCCGCCGCGACGTCGGCGGCCAGCACGTTTCGAAGCGGCTTTTCCTCGGGGCCGATCGACGCGGGCGGCAGGGCTTCGATGCCGTGCTGACGAGCCAGAACGGCCAGCGCGGCCAGACGGGGCGCGCGGTCAGGATGCACCGGACGCATGGCCCAGCGCAGCGAGGCGTAGTGACGCAGCGCATAGTAGATGCCTTCGGCGATGATGCCGCGGTCGCGCATGCCCAGACGGGGATTGCTCTTGAAGAACAGCTTCATGAGCACGTCGGCCGGACCGTCGAGCTTCAGAATGACGCCGAGCGCGCGGGTGAGCTCGTCGACGATCAGGCTCGTGATGCGGACCTGACCCGGAGCGAGCGGAGCCATGCGCTTTTCAGGGGTCTTCGGACCCTTCGCATAGCCGCCCAGCGCGCGAGCTTCCTCGCGGCGGCGCTTGTCGGCGGCACGCTGACGTTCGGTGCGCTTGGGCGCATCGGCGCGGTCCGTATGACGGGGCTTTTGCATCGCAAAGGCGCGACGCTTCGGGAATTTGGTTTCAGCCATAAAAATCTCTTGAATGTCAAAAAGAAAGCGCGGCATTCAGCTTGAAAACCGCACTTTCTTCCTCGGCCCGGCGGCATCGGCCGCCGGAAACGGTGTCTCTCGGGCGCCTCAGGCGCCGAAAATCGTCAGCGAACGGGCCGTTTCGTCGTCCATGACGGCGCGGCCGTCCTCAGCCTTCACGCGGCCTTCGACCACGGCGCGCACGCACTTGGGATAAAGCTGGTGTTCGTAGACCAGTCCGCGGTGTGCGAGCGTGTCGGCATCATCCGAGGGCAGCACGGGCACCACGGCCTGACCGATGATGGCGCCGCCGTCGAGCACCGGCGTCACGAAATGAACGGTCGAGCCGTGCACCCGGCAGCCGGCGTCGATCGCGCGCTGATGCGTGTCGAGTCCGGGGAAAAGCGGCAGAAGGGCCGGATGGATATTGAGGATCCTGCCCTCAAACTGCTTCACGAAGCCCTCGGTCAGCACGCGCATGAAGCCCGCCAGCACGATCACGGCCGGATCATAGCGGCGGATCTCCGCGGCGAGCTGTTCTTCAAAAGCTTCGCGCGTCGGATAGGCCTTGTGGTCCATCGCGACGGCATCGATGCCCGCGGCGCGGGCGATGTCCAGACCGGCGGCGAGAGGTCGGTTGGAAATGACGGCGGCGATGCGGGCGCCGCAGGCGGTTTCCCAGTGTTCCTCGCGGCTCGTGCGAAGGATGGCTTCGAAGTTGCTGCCGCGGCCGGAGATAAGAATTACGATGTTCTGCATAGTGGCGCCCATTCTAACCCAAAGAGAGGCGCGTCCAACCGAGGAGGGCGCGCCTTTTTTCGTATAATCGGGAATTCTCATATCGTAACAGAGCACTCTGAGCCATGCATGTTTTCCGAGGTCTGCCGCACCCTCTTCTCGCCCGTCCGTCCGCCGTTGCCATCGGCAATTTCGACGGCGTGCATACGGGACATCAGGCGATCCTCGAGCACGTGCGCGAGGCTGCCGAAGCCCGCGGTCTCGTGCCGTCGGTCGTGACTTTCGAGCCGCATCCGCGGGACTTCTTCGGACGCGGCGGAGAGCTCACCCGCATCTCGACGCTCTACGACAAGGTGCTCCGCATTCTCGAAGCGGGCATCGAGCGCATCTACATTCTGCCCTTTCACAGAAGCCTCGCCTCTCTCGACGCGGAGGCTTTCGTGCGCGGTATCCTGTCCGAAGGCCTTCAGACCAGCTGGCTGACGGTGGGAGAGGACTTCCGCTTCGGCGGAGACCGCCGGGGCGATGCGGCGCTTCTCGAGAAGCTCGCCAAGGCGTACCGCTACGAACTCTCGATCGCGCCGACCTTCCTGCACCACGGCGAGCGCGTCAGTTCGACCCGGGTGCGCGCGGCGCTCGCCGAAGGCGATCTGTACGAGGCGAGCCTCATGCTCGGACACCGCTTCAGCATGACGGGCCGCGTCATCCACGGTGCGGCGCTCGGACGGCAGCTGGGCTATCCCACGCTCAATCTGGCGCCGATTCCGCCCGGAAGCCGTGCTCGCCCCGCCGTCTCGGGCGTCTACGCCGTGAGGATCCACGGCCTGGGCGCCGCGGTGCAGAACGGCGTGGCCTCGATCGGCGTCAAGCCCACCGTGGCCGCCGACGGCCGCTGGCTGCTTGAAACGCATGTCTTCGACTGGACGGGGAACGTCTACGGACGTCTCATCCGGGTGGAATTCATCGAGCGCCTTCGCGGTGAGAAAAAGTTTTCCGGTCTTGAGGAACTCAAGGCCGCCATCCGGAACGACGCCGAGCGGGCCCGCCGGATTCTGGGATGCTCCCCCGCGGAGCAGATGCTGTAAAGGCCCGCTGAACGCACAGTCAACCTGAAGAGCCCGAGGGGGCCAGGAGTTTTAAATATGGCAAACGAAGCCGGTTCGACCGCCGATACCAAGAAATACCCGCTAAACCTTCCCGATACCCCGTTCCCTATGCGAGGCAACCTCGCCAAGCGCGAACCGGGCTGGATCGCGGAATGGGACCAGAAGCACATTTATCAGCGCATCATCGACGCCAGGCGCGACGCCAAAAAGTTCATTCTGCATGACGGCCCGCCCTACGCCAACGGCACCATTCACGTCGGCCACGCCGTCAACAAGATCCTGAAGGACATGATCCTGAAGGAAAAGACTCTCGAGGGCTTCCAGGCTCCCTACGTGCCGGGCTGGGACTGCCACGGCATGCCGATCGAAGTGCAGATCGAAAAGCTGCACGGCAAGAATCTGCCCGTCGACAAGATGCAGAGTCTTGCGCGCGAATACGCGCTCGAACAGAGCAAGCTGCAGCTCGCCGACTTCAAGCGTCTCGGCGTGCTCGGCGACTGGGAAAATCCGTACCGCACGATGAAGTTCACCAACGAAGCGCAGGAAATCCGTGCGCTCGCCAAGGTGGTGGAAAAGGGCTACGTCTACCGCGGCCTCAAGCCCGTCAACTGGTGCTTCGACTGCCAGTCCGCGCTCGCCGAAGCCGAAGTCGAATACAAGGACAAGAAGAGCCACACGATCGACGTCGCGTTCGAGCTGGCCGAAGAAGACAAGGGCCGCGTCGAAGACATCTTCGGCGTGAAGCTTGACAAGCCCTGCTTCGCCGTGATCTGGACGACGACGCCGTGGACCATCCCCGCGAACCAGGCGCTCAACATGAACCCCGAGTTCGACTACGGTCTCTACGACACGGGCGACCGTCTTCTCGTGCTCGGCTGCGGCCTCGCCGAAGACTCCCTCAAGCGCTTCGGTCTTGAGGGCAAGCTCGTCGCCACGGCCAAGGGCGACAAGTTCGAGCTCGTGCGCTTCCGTCATCCTCTCTGGCACGTCCACGAGGGCTTCCGCCGCTTCTCGCCCGTCTATCTCGCCGACTACGTCGACGCGACGGCCGGCACGGGCATCGTGCACTCGTCGCCCGCCTACGGCGTGGACGACTTCGTTTCCTGCAAGAAGCACGGCATGACGAACGACGAAGTGCTCACCCCGGTCCTCGGCGACGGCACGTATTCGAAGGATCTGCCGCTTTTCGGCGGACTCAACGTCTGGGCCGCCGCGGAAAAGATCTGCGACACCATCAATGTGGCGGGCAATCTGCTTTCGCACGGTTCGATCCTTCACAGCTACATGCACTGCTGGCGCCACAAGACGCCGCTCATCTACCGCGCCACGAACCAGTGGTTCGTCCGCATGGATGCGCCCACGGCCGACACCAAGGGCGTGCTCAGCCGCCCGGCTCAGGAAAAGACGCTTCGCGAGGCCGCGCTCGAAGGCGTGAAGGCCACGAAGTTCTTCCCGGGCTGGGGCATCAACCGCCTCTACGCGATGATCGAAAACCGTCCGGACTGGTGCATTTCTCGTCAGCGCAACTGGGGCGTGCCGCTTCCCTTCTTCATGAACAAGGAAACGGGCGAACTGCATCCGCGCACGCTTGAAATCATGGAGGAAGTGGCGAAGCTCGTCGAAGAAAAGGGCATCGAAGCCTGGGCGACCGCCAGGCCCGAAGACTTCCTGCCGGCCGATGAAGCGCAGAACTACGTTCGCTCCACCGACATTCTCGACGTGTGGTTCGACTCCGGCGTCACGCACTACACCGTGATGCGCGGCAGCCACGCCGAAGAACTCGCCTGGCCGGCCGACCTCTATCTCGAAGGCTCCGACCAGCACCGCGGCTGGTTCCACTCCTCGCTCCTCACGGGCACGATGCTCGACGGCCGCGCGCCGTACGACATGCTTCTCACCCACGGCTTCGTCGTCGACGAAAAGGGTGAAAAGATGTCGAAGTCGAAGGGCAACATCGTCCGTCCGCAGGAAGTGTCCGAAAAGTTCGGTGCCGAAATCCTTCGTCTCTGGGTCGCCTCGACCGACTACTCCGGCGAACTCCGCCTCGGTCAGACGATTCTGAAGCGCGTGGTGGAAAGCTACCGCCGAGTGCGCAACACGCTGCGCTTCCTCCTCGCCAACACGTCGGACTTCGACTTTGCGAAGGACGCCGTGCCGGTGGCCGACCTGCTCGAGCTTGACCGCTGGGCGGTGGCGTACACCGAAAAGTTCCAGCAGGACGTGCTCGCCGAGTACAAGGAATTCCGCTTCCACAACGTCGTGAACATGCTCCAGACGTTCGCGTCGACGGATCTCGGCGGCTTCTATCTCGACGTGCTCAAGGACCGTCTCTACACGACGGCGCCCGACTCCGCGGCCCGCCGCTCCGCCCAGACGGCGCTCTACTACATCACGAAGACGGTTCTCCGCCTGATGGCGCCGATCCTCTCCTTCACTGCAGAAGAAGCCTTCAAGGTCTTCTCGCCCAATGAAAGCGAAACGATCTTCACGGAAGTCTTCGAACCGCTCCCGGCCGTCGAAGGCGCCGATGCGCTTCTCGCCAAGTGGGAAGCCGTCCGTGCGGTCCGCGCCGACCTTCAGAAGGCGATCGAAGAGCTTCGCGGCGCCGGCACCGTGGGTTCGAGCCTGCAGGCCGCCGCCCGCATCGAAGCCGCACCCGCCGTGTACGACGCGCTCGCTTCTCTCGGCGAGGAACTGCGCTTCGTGATGATCGTCTCCGCCTGCGAACTTGCGAAGTCCGCCGACGATCAGACGCGCATCTCGGTGAAGGCCGCCGAAGCCTCGAAGTGCGAACGCTGCTGGCACTACGTGCCGGGCGTCGGCAGCAATGCCGAACACCCGACGCTCTGCCCGCGCTGCGTCTCGAACCTCTTCAGCACCGGCGAAAAGCGCCTCTTCGCCTAAAGGAGTCCCCGACCGATGGCCGGCAAATCCTCCGCCCGCCCGAGCGCGCTGAAATTCGCGCTCTGGGTGCTCCTCGGGTTTCTGATCCTGTCGCTTGATCAGGTGACGAAGTTCTGGTTCGAGCACGAGTTCGCCCCGGGCGACGTGCTGCCGGTCTGCACCGGCTTCAATCTGGTGCTGGCCCACAATACGGGCGCCGCGTTCTCGTTTCTCGCGGACGCGGGCGGCTGGCAGCGCTGGGCCTTCACGGGTCTGGCCGCGGCGGTGATCGTCGCCATGCTGGTGCTTCTCTGGCGTCACAACCATGTGAAGCTCTTCAGCCTGGCGCTCACCTGCATCGCCGCGGGCGCGATGGGCAACATGATCGACCGCGCGGTCTACGGCTTCGTAGTCGACTTCCTCGACTTCTACTGGCAGGGCTGGCACTGGCCGGCCTTCAACGTCGCCGACATCGCGATCTGCCTCGGCGCCTTCTTTCTGATCGTCGACGAACTGCGCGGCGTCAGAAGCCGATAGACTTTCCGCGCATAAAACAAACCCGCATCTCTCCCTCCGGAAGATGCGGGTTTCATTTTTTCCGGCGGCGTGCGCCCGAAGGACGCACGCCTCACGGAATCATCAGGCGGCGATGCCGTTCAGCTTCTTCGCAACGCCCGTGAAGACTTCGAAGGCCACCGGCAGGGATTCGGTGTCCTGAATGTCGAAGTCCGCGCGGTGGTGGCCGTTCTGGTTGCAGCCGAAGAGGAAGTACGTGCCGCGGCCGCCGTGTTCCTTCACGCGGCGGATCAGCATCGTGCAGTCTTCGGAGCCCGACGGGCGGCTTTCGTCGAAGACGCGCTTCACGCCGTCGATGCCGCCGGCCACGCCGCGGATCACGTCGAGGAGTTCGGGACAGTCGTCGAGCGTCGTCGCTTCGCCGGCCTTTTCAATGCGGCCCTTCACGCCGTAGGCCACGGCGTTGCCCTTCACGATGTTTTCAACGGCGTCGACCATGTACTGGTTGATCTCGCCGCTCGAACCGCGGACTTCCGCCTGCATGAAGGCATGCACCGGCGTGACGTTGCGGCCTTCGCCGGCGACCAGACGTCCGACGCTCACGCGGGTCGTGCCCTCGCCGTGACGGGGAATGCCCTGCATCATCATGGCGGTCGCACAGGCGGCCATCAGCGCGCTGCGGCCCTTGTGCGGGTCGGCGCCGGCATGCGAGGGCGTGCCTTCGAAATAAATGTCGAGCTTGGTGCTCGCGAGAAAGCCCGTATGGCAGAGGCCCACCTCGCCGAGGCGGGCGAAGGTGCCGACATGACCGCCGATCAGCTGATCCACGTCGTCGAGCACGCCCGAGGCGGCGATGGCGCCGCCGCCGCGGACGCCTTCTTCCGCTGGCTGGAAGACGAGCTTGAAGCGGCCGCAGAGTTCGTCCTTGTGTTCGGAGAGCCAGCGGGCGACGGCCAGGCCGACGGCGGTGTGGGCGTCGTGGCCGCAGGCATGCATGAAGCCCGGACGTTCGGACGCAAAGCCTTCGGCATTGGGCACATGGGCGGGATCCGTCGTTTCGGAGACGATCACGCAGTCCATGTCGCAGCGGAACGCCGTCGTCGGCCCCGGACGACCCGTGTCGAGCACGGCGACGCAGCCCGTATAGCCTTCGGTCTCGTCGATGAACGACTGCGGCACGCCGTTCGCCAGCGCGCGTTCGATCGCCTCCTTCACGAGCTTTTCGCTGCGGCCCATCACGGCCTGCGGATTCACCACCTTCGTGCCGAGCAGGATGTCGAAGCCGCCGATTTCGCGAAGACGCTCGACGACGAGCCAGTTCGTTTCAAATTCCGTCCAGCCTTCTTCGGGGCGGCGGTGAATGCGGCGGCGCGTCGCGATCATTTCATCAAAAAGAGCCTTGTCCATGAGAGCGTTCCTTTCAAAAACAGGGAAAAATCCGGCGGATTCGGGGCGCCCGCCGGCGGTACCGCAAGCTTACCTCCGAAGGTGCCGAAGAGGCTCGAAAGTCTGTCGAAGGACTTCTCCGAGCGACGGATGAAAAGAACAGTCCCTCAGGCGTCTTCCGTCTTTCATTTTTTCTGCCTATCGGACCGCACTTTTCAATACATCTGAGTAGAATTGGGGATTATCCCAAGAAGGTTTTACCTACTTTCTTTACCGTCGACGACACCGTTACGTGCCCGACCCGCGCTTCGAAGTTATGGAACACTCCCTGCCTCTCATCTCCACGCTCGTCATCGCCTTCAGCCTGGCGCTGGTGCTCGGTTTTGCCGCCGAGCGCTTCTTCAAGGCGCCGGCGCTTGTCGGCTATCTGCTCGCCGGCATCGCGGCCGGCAAGTACACGCCCGGCGTCTTCGCCGATCCGGCGCTTGCCAATCAGCTCTCCGAGCTCGGCGTCATGCTGCTGATGTTCGGCGTCGGCCTGCACTTCTCGATGAAGGACCTGCTCAAGGTCAAAGGCATCGCCGTCCCCGGCGCCGTGCTGCAGATGTTCATCGCCACGCTGCTCGGCGGCGTCGCCGCCCACTTCTTCTGGGGATGGCACTGGGGAGACGCGCTCGTGCTCGGCATGTGCCTCTCCTGCGCCTCGACGGTCGTGCTTCTCAAAGCGCTTGAAGTGCGCGGCATCCTGCAGTCGATGGACGGTCAGATCGCCGTCGGCTGGCTGGTGGTCGAAGACATCGCCACGGTGCTGATTCTCGTGCTGCTGCCGCCGCTCGCCGGTCTTCTCACGGGCGGCGCCGCGGGCGGAACGGGCACGGTCGTCACCGGCAAGGACATCCTGATTCAGATCGCCTGGACGATCGGCAACGTCGCCGCCTTCATCGCCGTCATGCTGGTGGTGGGCCGCCGGGTGCTGCCCTGGGCGATGACGCAGGTCGCCCGCACGGGTTCGAGAGAACTCTTCACGCTCTTCGTGCTGGCCGCCGCCGTCGGCGTCGCCTACGGCGCCTCAGCCATCTTCAACGTGAGCTTCGCGCTCGGCGCCTTCTTCGCCGGCATGGTGATGCGCGAGTCGAGCTTCGCCCACCGCGCAGCCACCGAGTCGCTCCCGCTTCAGGACGCCTTCTGCGTGCTCTTCTTCGTCGGCGTGGGCATGCTCTTTGACTGGCACATCATCATCGAGGCGCCGCTTCAGGTCCTCACGGTGCTGCTCATCATCATGGTGGGCAAGGCCATGGCGGCCTTCGGTCTCGTGCACATGCTTAAGTACCCGCTCCATACGGCGGTGACGGTCAGCGCCTCGCTCGCGCAGATCGGCGAATTCTCCTTCATTCTCGTGGCTCAGGCCAAGGAACTCGGTCTCGCGGACGACTATGCGGTGAACCTGATCGTCGGCGCGGCCATTCTCTCGATCGCGCTCAATCCGGTGGTCTTCTCGCTCATTCCCGAAATGAAGAAGCAGCTCACCTCCCGCTGGGCATGGGCCCGCAAGGCGGCGATGCGCGAAGCGCCCTTCGAGACGCTTCCCGAGGAAACCGACACGAAGCATCTGTCCGACCAGATCGTCGTCACGGGCGAAGGCGCTCTGATGACGGCGCTGATGCCCGCGCTCAGCGAACGCGGTCTGCCGCTCGTCGCCGTGCTTCAGAACCACGAAACGGCCAAGACGCTCTCCGACTCCGGCATTTCGGTCATCGTCGGCAACCCGACCGATCCGCAGGCCCTGGTGAGCTCGCACCTGATGAACGCCCAGATGCTCATGATCCTCGACAATTCGACGGAGTCGCTTCGCGTGGCTGAAGTCGCCAGAACCCTCAAGAACGACATCGCCATCACGATCGTCGCGCCCGATCCGGGCATCTGGGTGGACGTGCCGGGCTTCTCGAGCGTGCGCTTCGTGAGCACCGTGACCGCCGCCGCGGCCACGCTGGCGGGCGACCTGGAAAAGGCCTCCGGCGAAGGCGCTCAGATCGGCACCGTGATCGAACGCCACATCAAAAAGCAGGTGACGGCCCAGCTTGACGACGCCGAAGCCGTTCGGGAACAGGTAGCAGCCGAAGAACTGGCGCGCGCCCAGAAATCCGCCGAGGCTGAAAAAGCCGCCGAAACCGAAGCCGGCGCCAAGTCCGACGCATCGCCGGCCGAACCCGCCGCCGAAACGGCCGGACAGGCCGAACCGGCCTCTCAGGATGCGGGCGCCGCACCTCAGGAGGAGAAACCCGCCGATGCCCCGGCCGACCGGCCTGCGCAGCCGGACGCCCCGTCAGAAGAGGGCGTTCGAACCGATGCGGCGACCGGCGATCCGACGGCGCCGGATCTGCGCTCCCGCGCCACCGGCCTCTTCAGTCTCTTCTCCCGAAAGAAGAAGAACTGACGCTGATGTAAACTGCCCGGAAGCCCGAACTTCCGGGCAGTCTTTTTTCGGAATCCCGCCATGCCGCGCTTCAGCCGCATCACGCTCGCCGTCACCGGCGGCATCGCCGCCTACAAATGCTGCGAATTCGTCCGCTCTCTTAAAAAAGCCGGGGTCGACGTGCACGTCGTCATGACAGAGCACGCCGCCGCCTTCGTCGGTCCCGTCACCTTCGAGGCGCTGTCGGGGCATCCCGTCGCCATGACCGAGTGGGCGCCCGGCCCGCAGGGCGCCATGCCGCACATCGGCCTCAATCAGTCGGCCGATCTGCTCGTCGTGATGCCCGCCACGGCCAACATCATCGCCAAGGCCGCGCACGGCATCGCGGACGATCTGGTCTCGACGCTCATTGCGGCCCGCCGTCAGCCCGTCCTCTTCGTGCCCGCCATGAACCGCTTCATGTGCGACAACCCCGCCAATCAGCGCAACGTCGGAACGCTCCGGCGCGACGGCTGCTTCTTTGCCGGTCCCGCCTGCGGCTTTCAGGCCTGCGGCGACGTCGGCTCCGGACGCATGCTCGAGCCGTCCGAAGTGCTCGATCTGATGGACGGCCTCGCCGTGCCCAAAACGCTGAAAGGCCGCCGCGTCGTCGTGACCGCGGGACCGACCTTCGAGCCGATCGACGACGTGCGCGGCATCACGAACCGCAGCTCGGGCCGTCAGGGCTTCGACGTGGCCCGCGCCGCGCGCGATGCGGGCGCCGACGTCACGCTGATCGCCGGGCCCTGCCCGCTTCCGACGCCCGCCTGCGTCGAACGCATCGACGTGGTGACCGCGGCCGAGATGGCCGCTGCCGTCGCCGGCACGCTCGAAGGACGCGGGGCGGATATCTTCATCGGCGTCGCCGCCGTCGCCGACTGGCGCGTGGCCAACGCCAGAGCAGGCAAGATCAAAAAGACGGACGGCAGACTTCCCGAACTGCAGTTTGAGGAAAATGTCGATATCCTTCGCATGGCCGGCGAACGCGGCGACGTGAAGATCACGGTCGGCTTTGCCGCGGAAGCGGAGAATCTCGAAGCCTATGCCCGCGGCAAATGCCTGAAAAAAGGCGCCTCGCTCATCGTCGGCAACATCGCGCGCGACGCGCTTGGCGGCGCCGACAACCGGGTGCTCTTCGTCACGCCCGATTCGGCCGAGACTTTCGGCCCTGCGCCCAAACGCGACGTCGCCGACGAAATCATTCGGCGTGCCGCCCGAATTCTTAATAACCAATAAGGACATCCCATGAAGATCGACGTCAGAATTCTCGACGAGCGCATGCGCGAACGCATGCCCGCCTACGCCACGCCCGGCTCCGCCGGCCTCGACCTGCGCGCCCTCCTCGACGAACCCGTGGTGATTCAGCCCGGCGAAACGGTCCTCGTGCATACCGGCCTGGCGATTCACGTCGCCGATCCGGGCTACGCCGCCCTGATTCTGCCCCGCTCCGGTCTCGGCCACAAAAAAGGCATCGTCCTCGGCAATCTGGTGGGCCTCATCGACAGCGACTATCAGGGCGAACTGATGATTTCGACCTGGAACCGCGGCAGCGAACCCTTTACGCTTGAACCGTTCGAGCGCCTTGCCCAGCTCGTGATCGTGCCGGTCGTTCAGGCGGAATTCAACGTCGTCGATCAGTTCGACGCCTCCTCCCGAGGCGAAGGCGGCTTCGGCTCCACGGGCCGCGCCTGATCCGCGCAGGCGTCTCCGTAGCATAAGAGCCTGAAGACCGCCGTCTTCAGGCTCTTTTCGTCAGATGACGTCCGGCGTTCAGGCGCCGCGCTCGCTGCCGAAATCCTCTTCGCAGCCTTCGTCGTCCTCTTCGTCGTCGCCGAAGAGAATATCGTCGAGCGCCCGATGATCCTCGAGCGTCAGACCGCTCTTCTGGTCCGTGCCGAGGCTCGTCGCGGCATCCACGGCGATAGCCGGCCGGCGGTCGGATGCAAAGACCACGCTGACGCGTGCGCCCATGGCGTCCTCATAACCGGGAATGTCGTTGGCGAGACGGCCTTCGCCCGTCAGACGGTCGGCCGTCGGCGTCCGGAAGGCCTCCAGATAGGCGTCATGCAGCGAGCGGTCCACCTCGATCCAGCAGCCCCAGGTGAAGCTGTCGTCCTCGTAGGCGAGCGGCACCTCGACGACGCCGAAAAGATACGTGCGTCCGTCCATGCGGGCGAAGTCATCCGTCCAGACGGCGCCCCGCCGGTAGCGTTCGAGCGGATCCAGCATCCAGATTTCGTCGGGAAGCTTCATCTGAATGTCGCGGCAGAGTTCGGCATCGTCAGCCATTTCCATCTCCTCAAGGCGGACCCTCCCGAACCGGAATGTCCGGGCACGGGCCTGCGTATCAAGAAATTTTAGTCGCCCTCGGGCACCCGCATCAGCACCTTCACGCCGCCGTCCGCCGTCTTTTCCACGTCAAAGACCACGCGGCCGCCCGACTTCAGGCGTCCGAAGAGCAGCTCGTCGGCCAGCGGACGGCGAACTTCGTCGGCGATCAGACGGCGCATCGGACGGGCCCCCATGTGCGGGTCGTAGCCCTTCTCGGCCAGCCAGGTGCGGAAGGCAGGCGTGTATTCCGGCTCCACGCTGCGGCCTTTGAGCTGCGCGGTCAGTTCGCCGAGGAACTTCGACACCACGGAGGCGAGCGTGTCGTGCGAGAGCGGCGCGAAGCGGACGATCGCGTCGAGACGGTTGCGGAATTCCGGCGTAAACACCTGTTTGAGCGCCGCATCCTCGCTACCCGACTGCGAGTCGCCGCCGAAGCCGATGGTGTTCTTCTCGAGCGCCCGGGCCCCCACGTTGCTCGTCATGATCAGAATCACGTTGCGGAAGTCCGCCTCGCGGCCCGAGGCATCGGTAAGCTTGCCGTGGTCCATCACCTGCAGCAGCAGATTGAAGAGCTGGGAATGGGCCTTTTCGAGTTCGTCGAGAAGAACGACCGCGTACGGATGCTTGGTCACCTGCTCGGTGAGCAGACCGCCTTCGTTGTAGCCCACGTAGCCCGCCGGCGCGCCGATCAGACGGCTCACCGTATGCGCTTCGGAATATTCGGACATGTCAAAGCGCAGAAGCGGCACCGACAGCGCTTCGGAGAGCTGTCTGGCCACTTCGGTCTTGCCGACGCCCGTCGGACCGGTAAAGAGGAAGGACCCCACGGGACGCTCGGGGCTGCCGAGACCGGAGCGCGACATCTTGATGGCGGAAACCACGGCGCTGATCGCCGCATCCTGCCCGAACACGGCGCTCTTGAGACGCGTGTCGAGCTGGGCGAGGTCCTCGCCTTCCTCGCGTCCCACCTGCTCGACCGGGACGCGCGCCATGCGCGCGATGATGGCGGGCAGCGCGTCGGCGCCGACCTCGGCGGGTTCGGTTTCGCCGGGTTCGCGGCGCATGCGAGCCGAAGCGGCGAGTTCGTCGAGCACGTCCACGGCCTTGTCGGGGAGCGCGCGGTCAAGAATGTAGCGGTTCGACAGCGTCACCGCACGGTCGACGACGCCCGGCGCGAAATGCACGCCGTGGTACTGCTCGTACTGCGGAGCAATGCCGTGAAGAATCCGCTTGGCTTCCTCCTCGGTCACGGGCGTGAGTTCGACGGGCTGCAGACGGCGGGCGATCGCGGCGTTCTGACTCAGATTGCTGCGCCAGGGCTTGAAGCTCGTCGACGCGATGACGCGGATCGACTCGTCGCTCACCAGGCGCTGCAGCGCGTTGAGCTGCTCCATGCCGCCTTCGTCTCTGCCGTCGACGAGCGCATGAATGTCGTCGATGAAGAGAATTGCTCCGGGCACTTCTCGGGCGGCTTCCGCCAACTGCGAGAGACGTTCGCCGAAAACGCCCTTGTAGCGGCTTGCAAGCGAGGAGCTGTTGAGCGCGAAGATGCGGGCGCTGCGAAGGAAGGGCGGCACTTCGCCCTTCGCGATGCGAAGCGCCAGACCTTCGACGAGGGCCGTCTTGCCGCTGCCCGTCTCGCCGATGATGAGCGGTTTGTTCTTGCGGCGGCAGCAGAGAATTTCATAGATGCGCTCGAGTTCCTTGTCGCGGCCGATGAGCGGATCGATTTCCCCGCGGCGCGCCGCCTCGGTGAGATCGCGCGTCATCTTCAGAAGCGCCTTTTCGGCACGCGAGGGACCGGGATCCTGCTGCGGCGCCCTGCCGTCGGCCGGCCGTGCGCCGAAGAGCCCCCGAAGCGCCTCGGCGGATTCACCCGCCTGAACGAAATTGCCGTTCTTGTCCACGATGAAGGAGGCGGAAAGCTGGCCCTCGCCGCCCTGACGCTGCGCGATCTCGCGGATCATTTCGCCGAGCGGGCTGTTGCTGAAGTTTTCGAGCGCCTTCTTCATCGCATCGCGGTATTCCTCCATGTCTTCGGGAGCCATGCCCGAGGACGGGACTTCGCCGCCGGCTTCCTGCTCATCGGATTCGCTTTCAGGACGGTCTGCCTCACCCGTCATTTCGCGAAGATCGTCTTCCAGAAGGTCGCAGCCGGTGAGCTTGAGACCGTCGATCAGGCCGTCCTTTTCATGCGCCTCCCGATCGATCAGCTTGACGGCCAGACCGGAAAGACCGGCGTCCGACAGCGTCTTCGCCAACTTCGAACGGCTCGCTTCGAGGGCCGAGAGCGCCGCCGCCAGAATGTCGATGAAGTCGACGATGCCGTTTTCCCTGCGGCAGCCGTAGGTATGAAGCGCCGCATTGAGGAGCACGGACACCACGCGCTGATCGAGTTCGATCTTTTCGTCCTCCGCCAGGGCCGGCGCATCCCCGCCGTATCCCGGCAGCGCCTTTTCGGCCGCGGCGCGGACCGCGGTCTTCACCGCCTCGGCGTCGCAGTGCGCGAGCTGCAGCACGAGCGGCATGTAGCTCGGCACCGTCAGCAGCGAGTCGAAAAACGCGATGAAGGGCACCGCGCCTAGCCCGCAGTGAGCGGATCGGGCTGCCGCCTCGTCGAGCACCGGCAGCAGATTACTGTCAAATTGAATCTTTGTCATACTGAATCAAACGCTCATGCTTCCGCCGTCATCCTCTTCGGGAATGAAGGGTTCGGCAATGCAGGTAAAGGGATGGCCCGCCTCCCGGGCCAGACGCACGGCCAGCGCAGCCAGACGCAGCGCCTTGGCCCGCTGGTAAACGCCTGCCACGCCGCGTCCCGTGCAGTGCACGGACTTCGTCACGGCGATCGCCTCATCGTGCGGACGTCCGAAAACTCGGATCAGAATGTCGATCACCCAGTCGAAGGGGGTGTAGTCGTCGTTGAGCATGACGACCATC
The DNA here is from genome assembly GCA_034104065.1 of Sutterella sp. Taxonomy (GTDB): domain Bacteria; phylum Pseudomonadota; class Gammaproteobacteria; order Burkholderiales; family Burkholderiaceae_F; genus Sutterella. The sequence continues at coordinate 16,321 of JAXEEN010000120.1, read as the reverse complement.
CAAAGCTGCTCGCGCTTTTGCTGCAGCTGCTCTCGAACGCTGCTCGAGACTGACGTACCGAAGGAGGTGTCGGATCCCATGGGTTACCCTTAAAAAATCTTGGTCTGCACACCATAGCACAAAGCCCCGTCAGCCATGCGCCTCAGGCTGTCGCGGGAAGCCGACGCGTCCGCAAAACGCCGTAGGAGGCCGCCGGGAAAGCCGTGAGCGCGGACGGCGGGCAAGGCCGACAGGCGCTACCGCCGGATGTCCGCCGTGCGGCGTCCGTCGGCGAAGACGAGTTCGACCGCATCGCCGGGCATCGTCTCCGAGGCGCGCGTGACCGCCAGTCCGTTCCTTTCGACCCGCACGTAGCCCTGTCTCAGCGGCCGGTCGGGGTCCAGGGCGGCAAGCGCGTGGGAAGCCGCCTCGAGCCTCCTCCCGGCAGGAAGCAGCACCGTTCCGGACGCAGGCAGGTGACGCTCGGCCGCATGAAGACGTCCCGCCTGAAAGCTCACGGCTCCGAGGACGGCCGCCTCCAGCCGGGAGGCGCCCCGCAGCACGTCGTCGCCGCGGCGGCGCATGCTCTGGCTCAGCGTGCGCGTCAGCGCGGCCGAAGCGTGCTCGAGCCGGCGGGACTGGGCGGAGAGCGCCGCCTCCGGACTCACCAGCGTGCGCGCCGCGCGAGCAAGCCGCTCGTCGGCGTCGGTCAGCACCGCTCCGGCCAGGCGCTCCAGCAGCGAGCCGCTTCTTTCCAGCCGCGACGAAAACCGCGCCGGCACGCCGGCATAGGGTTCAAGCCGCCGCTCCGCGGCGTCGAGCGACAGCGCCGCATCGCCGAGCCGTCTCTCCAGTCCCGACTCGAGCTGCTGCCCGAATCCCGCCAGAAGCGAATGCCACCATCCCGCATCCCGCCCGAGATGCTCGGCCGCCGCCGTCGGCGTCGAGGCGCAGACGTCGGCCGCCAGACCGGCGAGCGTTTCATCCGACTCATGGCCGATGCCGGCCAGAAGCGGCGTCTTCATCGCCCGGATCGCTCGCACCAACCGCTCGTCGTTGAAGCACATCAGATCCTCGAAGGATCCGCCGCCCCGGACCAGCAGCACCGCATCCGCGCCCGCCCGGTCCGCCAGCCGCAGCGCGGCGATCAGCGACTCGGGGGCCTCCCCGCCCTGAACGAAGGCGGGCGAGAGACTGAGCCGCACCCAGGGCATGCGCCTGGCGACCGTGCGGATCACGTCCTGCAGCGCCGCCGCCTGGGGACTCGTGACGACGACGGCGCGCCGGATGAAAAACGGCAGCCGCTTTTTGAGCGCGGCGTCGAAAAGACCTTCGGCAGCGAGCTTCGACTTGAGGCGCAGATAGGCTTCATACAGTTCGCCCGCCCCTGCCAGGCGCCAGTCGCTCAGACGCAGCTGCAGTTCGCCTCCCCGGGCGTAGATGTCCGCCCGGCCGGTCACTTCGATTCTGTCCCCGACCCTGAAGAGCGCCGGATGCCGTCTGGCGCTCATCGCGAAGTACACGCATCGGAGCTGAGCCTCGCCGTCCTTCAGCGTGAAGTACACATGACCGGATGCCGGCCGGGAAAGATTGCTCACCTCGCCCGAAATCCAGAAGCCGCCCAGCATGTTCGAGACCACGCCCCGAAGCTGCTCCACGGCGGCCGACACCGACACGACGTCCGGACGCCGCACAGGCGCCGCGGGCGTCTGTCCCGGCACTCGCTCCGGACGCCGGGACGCGGGACGCCTCAGGGTCGGCGCGCCGCCGAAGAGATAGTCGGGATAGTCGTCGAAAAAACCGGAATCTGGCATGAAACAACCTGTGGATAACGCTGTGGACAACAAACCGTCCGTCAGGCCGACTGAGTGTAGCGCAAACCGACTTCGCCGAGGATCCCCGGCGGATTGATCCCGAACGGGAGCCGCGGGAGGATATCCCCGTTTTGCCCGTCTTGCCTAAAAAGTAGGCAAACTCAGAAAAATCCTTCGCGGGCAAAGGGTTAATCAGGTTCTCCCAAAGTTATCCACAGGTCTGTTCACAAGCTGTGGGGAAAAGCGCACGGAAAGACCGCCTCGGTTTCCCTGAGACATGCAGATTTCGGGCCAAAAGTCAAGGGGAGACATGAAAACCCCGCCGGATTTATCCACACCTCAATCCGCCGTGAAAAATCCTCTTCTACCCCCTAGAAGGAGATCATAAAATTAGCTTCAGTTCGATTAAATCAGATGTTATTAAACAAAATTTCTCTTTCATCAACGGAGAGACTTTTTCCCGTTCTGCGGCCGGCGATCCGAACACCGCCGGAATTCGCCGAACTTATCCACTGAGTTATCCACAGCTTTGGGGATAACTTCTGGGACGCGTCCGACATGTTCCGCAACAGAAAAAAATCGGCCGCGGGACACACAAGACGCCCCTCAAACCGTTATGATGGAGGGCCCTGCGCACTGTTACTGCGTATTTTTTCTCACGGTTATGTCCGACAAACCCCCACGATCATCGTTTTATTCTGATCTCCCGGCCTTCAGCCGGTTCTTCCCCCAATCTGAGCACACCCCGTGCATTCGGGAGGCGAACGCATGACTCTTCGCGCCCGTCTTGAAGCCTGGGCCCACCGGCAGTGGTCCGTCCGCGGTCCGGTAGCGTGGCTTCTTTCCCCGTTTTCCCTGGCCTACATGGCTGCGAGCCGCTCCCGCCGTGAAAGAACGGTGCCCAATCACCTGCCCGTTCCCGTCGTCGTCGTCGGGAACATCTACGTGGGCGGCACCGGCAAGACTCCCGTCACCATCGCGCTCGTCAAGGAGCTTCAGGCTCGCGGCTGGCGTCCCGGCATCATTTCCCGCGGCTACGGCCGCAAGGACTCGTCGGTCTCGCTGGTCGAGCCCGGCAGCGCCGCCGTCGACATCGGCGACGAACCCCTTCTGATCCGCCGCGAAACGGGCGTCCCCGTCGCCGTGGGCATGCAGCGCTATCTGGCCGGCGTGAAGCTGCTCGAAGCGCATCCCGAAGTCAATCTCATCGTGAGCGACGACGGTCTGCAGCATGCCGGACTGGCCCGCGACGTGGAAATCGCCGTCGTCGGCGCCCGCGGCCTCGGCAACGGCTGGGTACTCCCCGCCGGTCCCCTGCGCGAGCCGCCCTCCCGTCTCGATACGGTCGACGCCATCGTGCTCAACACCACGAACGAAGCCGTCGTCGAAAGCCGCACGCCGCGCTTTGCCGCTTCGAGCTGTTTCGGCACCTGCACGCAGCTGGCCACGGGCCGTACGTCCACCATCGACGCTCTCTCGGACATGATCCGTGAAAAAGGCCTGCGTCCGCTTGCCGCCGCCGGCATCGCCGCGCCCGGCCGCTTCTTCGCGATGATCCGTGCGCACGACATCGAAGCGGAGGAAATGCCGCTCGGCGACCACTTCGACTTCAAGCCGAATCCCTTTACCGGTCTGAAGAAGGACATCATCTTCATCACCGGCAAGGATGCCGTGAAGTGCCAGCACGATCCGATCCTCTCCCGGGACGAACGTCTCTGGGTCGTGGGACTCGAAGTGCAGCTCGACTCCTATCTGATCGACCTCATCGACCGCCGCGCCCGCGAAGCCGATAAGGCCATCCGCGCCCGCCGCATCGATGAAATGAAGAGCGCCGGCTGATCCCGTCCGCGTTCCTCTCTGGAAAGGCTCCGCTTCGGCGGGGCCTTTCTCTTTTCCGGCGTCTCGGCGCGGCCGGCGCGATGAACCCGCCCGCCTGCATCGGTCCGCCCATGCCTCATCCCGTCATTTTTCGGCTTCAAATCCGAAAAAAGACCCCGTCAAAAACGCGTCAAAGAGAATGACCGGGCGCAAAAAGCCTGACTGCCGGGTATGGCGCACGCCGTCAAGCTGATGCAGACTCAGAGGCTGAACAACACTGAGGAGACTTCCGGTGAACGCGCGCATTCTTGTGATCGACGACAACCTCGACATTCTGGCCAACGTCAGGGACTATCTGTCGCTTCGTCCCGGTTGGTCGGTGGAAACCTCCCCGACGGGCGGCGATGCGCTCGCCCGCCTCGACGCCTCCCCGTTTGATCTGCTGATTCTCGACATCGGCCTTCCCGATACGGACGGCATCACCGTGACGAAGACGCTGCGCGAATCGGGCTCCCGGCTGCCGATCCTGATGCTGACCGCACGCGATACGGTCGACGACCGGGTCGACGGTCTGATGAGCGGCGCGGACGACTATCTGGTCAAGCCCTTCTCGCTTCGGGAGCTCGCCGCCCGGGTCGAGGCGCTGCTGAGACGCGCCAACGGATCCTCGTCCGACGAGCTTGCCGTAGGACCGCTGACGCTCAATCTCAAAACCATGGAGGTGACGCGCGAAGGCCGCGACATCCGTCTGAATCCCACCTGCCTGCAGCTGCTTCGCGAACTCATGCAGAAAAGCCCCGCCATCGTCGGACGAAGCCGTCTGGAGACCGTCGTCTGGAACGGCTCTCCGCCGTCCTCCGACAGCCTGCGCTCGAACCTGTACCTCCTGCGGCAGGCCGTGGACAAGCCGTTTGCCGTGCCGCTCATCCGCACGCATCCCGGTCTCGGGTGGTCGATCGCCGAACCCCGCTGAGGAACGCCATGCACTCCCGACAGTCAGACGGATCGAGAAGACGCGGCCGGACGGAAAAACCACGCAGTCTGGTTCAGCGCATCATGGTGAGCTTTGCGCTCCTCGTGACTTTTGTCGCGGGCTTCTACGCCGTGGCGCTCCATCAGTCGATGGAATTCACCGAGTCCCACCTCCTCGCGAGTTTTCTGGAAGATGCGCTGGTGCGCGCCCGGACCGATCTTGACCAGAACGTCGTGCCGACGCTTCCCGCCGACACCCACCTCTACGGCGCTCCGCCGCTGCAGGAACCGCCTCATTTTCTGAAGCACGGTCCGCTCGGCTACTCCGAAGTCACCGAAGAAGCGGATCTCTTCGTTTTTCGGAGCTCCTGGAAGAACGAGCCACTGGTCATCACCCGCGATCAGCAGGGCTTTGAAGAGATCGAGCGCAGTTTTCAGCGCGTCGTGATCATTTCCGTGATCGCGGTCTTCGCGCTCGGTCTGCTGGCCGGATGGTGGCTTTCGAAAAACATCATGAAGCCCGTGAAGGAGCTCTCCTCCGCCGTGCGCCAGGCGAGCGCATCTCCCGCCTACCGTCCCCTCTCCGTCACGCCGGCGGACGACGAAGTCGGCGAGCTCGCCCGTATCTGCGACCAGGCGCTCAAACGGCTTCACGAAGCGCTCGAGCGTGAAAAGGCCTTTACGGGCGACGTCAGCCACGAGCTCCGAACCCCCCTCACCGTCATCGAAACCGGCATCGAACTGATGGAAATGACGCCGCTTACGCCCGAACAGGAAAAGCAGCTCGAGCGCATCCGCCGGGCATCGGTCACCATGCGCGAGCTCGTGACGCTCTTTCTCGCCTTCGCCAGGCTTTCCGACAAGAGCGGACAGAGCGAACCCGATACGCTTGAAGGCGTTCTCAGAAGCACCTTCGAAACCTGGGAACCCTTTGCCGCCGAAAAAGGTCTTGAACTGCGGCTGGAGAAGGCGGGCAGCTGTCCCGGCACCTATTCCCCGCTGCTGCTCGGCACGGTGGCCGGCAATCTGGTCAAGAACGCCGTGAGCTATACCGGCGAAGGCACCGTGTCGATCATCGAGACGGCGGAGGGCTTCGAAGTGAAGGACACCGGCCCCGGCCTTTCGCCCGAAGAAATGCCCCGTATTTTCGATGCGGGCATGCGCGGGAGCGCGGCCACGGGCGAAGGCGCCGGTCTCGGACTCTCGATCGTCATGCGCATCTGCCGGCGTCTCGGCTGGCAGATCCGGGCGCTGCCTTCCGACAAAGGCGCGCATTTCGAGGTTCGGCTCACCCGGCCCTCGGCGACGCGCGCTGACCGCAGGTTCTGAGGAACGGATCCGTCCTGCGTGGCGCGGCGTCGGGCGGACGCTGCGCCCTTTGCCTCCTCCCGGCCCGCCGCACGGTTTTCACGCCGCGCACGGCCTCAGACTACAATAGCCTTTTCAACCTCTTCAGGCACACACGCCATGTCCGCCAAATTCACCGACATTCTGGTCTGTCCGGTCTGCAAAGGTCAGCTTCTTCAGAGCAGCGCCGAGCGCAGCGAGCTCGTCTGTCCGCGCTGCCGCCTCGCCTTCGACATCCGCGGCGGCATTCCCGCCATGATCCGCTCCCAAGCCCGCGAACTGACCGAATCAGAAGCCGAACACTATCGTACGGCCGCGGAAAAACTTTCTTCCGCCCGTCGCTGAACCCGCTCACCACGCCTAATTCCGCATGTCCTTTACCGTCATCATTCCGGCGCGCCTCAAGTCGACCCGCCTCCCGAACAAGCCCCTTGCCGACATCGCCGGCAAGCCCATGATCGTTCGCGTCGCCGAGCGCGCGCTCCAGAGCGGCGCCGAACGCGTCGCCGTGGCCCTTGACGACGAAAGCGTCGCCGAACCCTGCCGTCAGGCGGGCCTCAGCGTCATCATGACCAGCCCCGATCATCCGACGGGCACCGACCGTCTTTCCGAAGCCGCCCGCAAGCTCGGGCTGGCCGACGACGACATCGTCGTGAATCTGCAGGGCGATGAACCCCTGATGCCCGTCGACGTGATCCGCGACGTGGCGGCGCTGCTGGAATCGCGACCCGACTGCGCCATGGCGACGGCCGCCCATACGATCCACGACGTCGGCAGCTTCCTCAATCCGAACGTCGTCAAGGTCGTGCTCGACGAACGCGGCACCGCGATCACCTTCTCCCGCGCGCCGGTGCCCTGGCCTCGGGATCATTTCCGGGAAACGCAGGCAACGCTGCCCGAAGGCTTCGCGCCGCTTCACCATCTCGGTCTTTATGCGTACCGGGCGGGTTTTCTGAAGCGCTTCCCGACCCTGCCTCAGGCGCCGCTGGAAAAAATCGAGAGCCTTGAACAGCTCCGCGCGCTTTATTACGGCGAAAAGATCGCCGTCATGGTGCTTGACGCCGCGCTTCCCGCCGGCGTGGACACCGCCGAAGACCTCGAGCGCGTGCGCGCCGTCTACGCGGCCGAAGCCGTCTGACCGACAGAAACGCTCGGCATCCGCTGAAAGATCCCGCTCGGCGGCCTTTTGCAGACCGGGCGGGATTTTTTGTCTTTTCGGACACACCCGGGCATCCCCGCCGAACGACGGAAACGGCGCCTCGATCCCACCGTTCGCCCTGCCGCGCTTATGATTTCGATACCCCCGGCTTAGGCTCGCACGAAGACCCGGCGGCCCTTTTCTCCGCCAATCAGGCTACAATTTTCGCTGTCAATCAAGCCGCAGGCTCCTCCCGCCGCCCCTTTCCGTCCGTACCCCCGAACGGCGCCGGTTCGAAGGAACAACGCGGTTTTTTCATTCACTTCTCAACGGAGCAATCCTATGCGTCTGATTCTGATCGGGCCTCCCGGAGCCGGCAAGGGCACGCAGGCCAAGTTCATCTGCGAAAAATTCGGCATTCCCCAGATTTCCACGGGCGACATGCTTCGCGCCGCCGTCAAGGCCGGCACGCCGCTCGGTCTGGCCGCCAAGGCCGTGATGGACAAGGGCCAGCTCGTCTCCGACGACATCATCATCGGCCTCGTGAAGGACCGCCTTGCTCAGCCCGACGCCGCCAACGGCGCTCTCTTCGACGGCTTCCCGCGCACGATCCCGCAGGCTCAGGCCCTCAAGGACGCCGGCATTCCGATCGACTTCGTGCTTGAAATTCAGGTTCCCGACGAAGAAATCGTGACCCGCATGTCCGGCCGCCGCGTCGATCCGATTTCCGGCCGCACGTACCACATCGTGTACAACCCGCCGAAGGTCGAAGGCAAGGACGACATCACGGGCGATCCGCTCATCCAGCGCGACGACGACCGTGAGGAAGTCGTGAAGCACCGCCTCGAGGTCTATCACAGCCAGACCGAAGCGCTCGTCGGCTTCTACCGCGACCTCGCCGCATCGGGCGACGCCGCCGCGCCGCAGTACCGCGCCGTCTCCGGCCTCGGCGCCATCACCGACATCACCGCGAATGTCTTTGAAGCGCTGAAGTAATCCGTCCGCCGAGACACGACAGGCCGTCCCTCGCGGGACGGCTTTTTTGTCGGCCGGCTTTGCCTGCGCCGCAGCGAACTCATATTGAACATTGACATACATCAAACGAATTCTTCACCATACCGAATTCGTTATTGCGAACGATTCTCGTTTACATTAAGATGCACAGCAACGAACGACAGACAAAGAACCCGGCTGCAGGACAGGGGGTCGTCCTCGGGTTCTCAGCCGCCGCCCAGCTTGGACGGGCGGAGGGCCGGATGAAAAAGTGCTTATCTCCGGCACGGTCGTTCGGGGGTCTGACTGAGAGGGCGGATGAACCGGCACGGTTCATCCGCCCTTATCTTTTTCCAGGCCGCCGCGCCGGACGTCCGTTCGGTCATGATTCCACCCCCCTCGGGAAGGCGGCGTCTTCGGGCTATGATTACGGCAGAGCCGTCCGCCGGACGGCACGTCCAGCCTCATCATGCCTTTCTCCGCCGAGCTTCTTGAAGCACTGCGCCGCATCGTCGGCACCGCCAACGTCATCACCTCTCCCGCCGAAGTGCGCGCCGCCGCGCTCGACGGCCGCGGACGCCGCCAGGGAGCGGCCTGCGCCGTCGTCCGCCCGGGTTCGACCGCCGAAACCGCCGCCGTCATGAAGGCGGCCGCCGACGCCGGTCTGACCGTCATCGCCCAGGGCGGCAACACGAGCAACGTGGGCGGCGCGACGCCCGAACCCGGTCTCCCCGAGGAGGCCGCGGCCTCCACGCTGATTCTTCAGACCGCCCGCATGCGGCGCATTCTCGGCGTTGATCCGGTCAACAACACCGTGACCGTCGAAGCGGGCGCCGTGCTCCAGGCCGTTCAGGAAGCCGCAGCAGAACATCACCGGCTCTTTCCGCTCTCGCTGGCCGCCGAAGGCTCCTGCCAAATCGGCGGCGTCATCGCCGCCAATGCGGGCGGCGTGCACGTTCTGCGCTACGGCTCCGCGCGCCGCATGGTGCTCGGCTTGAAGGTCGTTCTCGCCTCGGGCGAGGTGCTCGACCTGATGCGGGCGCTTCGCAAGGACAATGCGGGCTATTCGCTCAAGGAGCTCTTCATCGGTTCGGAAGGCACGCTCGGCATCATCACCGAGGCCGTGCTGACGCTCGAACCCGAGCCCCGCAGCATCATCTCCGGCTGGACCTCGCTGTCGGGTCTCGAAGCTGTTGAAACGCTCTTTTCACGCCTGGAGTCGGTCTTCGGTCCCGGTCTGACGGCGTTCGAACTCATCGGCCGCACGCCGCTCGAGTCGCTCAGGGAGGCGGCCGGGCTGGAACCCCCGGTTGCCGCCGCCGACTGGCAGGTCCTCTTTGACATTTCGGACTGGAAGTCGGCCGAAGGCGATCCGGCCGCGCTGGAAGAGGCGCTGATGCCTCTGATAGAAAACGGGACGCTCGCCGATACCGCCGTCTCACAGAGCGATGCGGACCGGGAGGCGTTCTGGCGGTGCCGGGAAACCATTCCTCCCGCGGTGAAGCGGCTCGGCGGCAACGTGAAACACGACATCAGCGTGCCGCGCTCCGCACTGGTTGGCTTCATCCGGGACACCTCCGCCGCGCTCAAAGCCGCCTTCCCCGGCGTCGAACCTTCGATTTTCGGTCATTACGGGGACGGCAATCTGCACTTCAACGTCGGACCGAAATCGGCCGCCTTCCCGCACGAGGAAGCCATTCACCGTCTGGTGCACGACCGCGTGAGCGCCGCGGGCGGCTCCATTGCAGCAGAACACGGCGTGGGCAGCCTCAAAACCGACGAACTTGTGCGTCTCAAGACTCCCGGGGAAATCGCCGCCATGCGGGCGCTCAAACGAGCCTTTGATCCCGAGAACCGGCTCAACCCGGGCCGAGTCGTCCGACTCTGAGGTTCGCCGTGCCGATGCCCGAAGCCTACCGCACACGCGCCGCCGAGTTTTTCGAACGCTACGAGGCGATTGATGCGCCCGACATCCGGGCGCTTCTGACGCGGTGGATCGGCTCGGGCAGCCGGGTGCTGGAGCTCGGATGCGGTTCGGGGCGCGATGCCCGATTCATGGCGGGACTCGGCGCATCGGTGACCGCCTGCGACGGCAGCAAACCCCTCCTGACGCTGGCTCGAACCTGCACGCCGGACGGCGCCGGCATCGACTGGATCCAGGCCGTTATGCCGCCCGACCCGGCAGCGGCCGACACCCTCACGTCTTCGCCGTTTGACGCCGTCTACACCTGCGGTCTGCTTCAGCATCTCACGGACCATGAGCTCTATGAGACCGCCGCCTTCATCGACAGGGCGGCGGGCGGGAACTCGGCCGTCATCGTCGTCGTGCCGCTCGACCATCAGGGCGACGCCGACCGCTTCGTACAGGCGAGGGAAACCCTCGACTACGTCGCGCTTTTTGATCGCATGGGCTTTCGCAAAGTCTTTGAAGCCGAATCGGTTTCCGGTTCGCCGGGCTATGAATGCCGCTGGGTCTCCCTCGTGTTTCTGCGTGCCGACGGGAGCGACCGTGCCATGAAGCGGCTCCGCGCCATCATTGAAAACGACAAAAAGACCTCCACCTACAAGCTCGCCGTTCTTCGTGCGCTGTGCGACGTCAACCGCACGATGCCGAGACTGGTGAGTTTTCGCAACGGCAAAGCCGAGCTGCCGGCCGGAATCATCGCCGAAAAAGTGATCGGCTACTACTGGCAGCTTCGTTCCGGTACCCGCATGCCCAAGCAGATCGGAGGCGCCCGCGAGCTTCGCTTTAATGCTCAGCTCGAGCGGCTCTGGAACCGGTGCGCAGGAAACCGCACCGTTTTCGCGTCGCTCATCACTGACGGCGGCCGCTCGCCCGATGCACGGCTTGCCGACGAACTGTTCTGCGAAACGGTTTATACGCTCAACCGCGGCCCCTACGTCCATACCAAGGACGAAGACGGCAGGCCGATCTTTACGAGTAGCGGCCCGACCCAGCCGCGTGCCGTTCATCTCACCGACCGCCGTCAGCTTCTGACTGCTTTCGGCACGGTCAGCTTTCCGGCCGAACTCTGGCTGGAACTCAACCGCGTCGCACCCTGGCTTGAGGATTCCGTCATTCTAGACTGGGCCCGGCTCTCGGCAAAATTCGAAACGAAACTTGGTATGAAGGACGCCATGACGGCCGGCGATATTGCGGCCAGACTGCTTCCGGCGGAAGAGGTGCGCGACACGATGGCGGCCCGCGGGCTCTACGCGGCGCTGGCCGAAAAAGGCGATCTCTGCTGCGTTTGGACCGGCCGCCCTCTGACGAAACCGAAACTCGCCGTCGACCACGTGCTGCCCTGGGCCCGTTTTCACTCCAACGATCTCTGGAATCTCATGCCGGCTCTGCCCTGCGTCAACGGCAGCAAGTCGGACGCCATCCCGTCGGCCGACGCCCTGCTCGCCGCCGGTCCGGCCATCCGGGCGTACTGGCATCGGCTTGACGACGCCTGGCACGGCCGATTCATGTCGGAAGCCGAAACGGCGCTCACGCGCACTCCGCTGCCGGCCGCACATTGGGAAACGCCGCTCTTTGACGCGCTCCTTGAAACCGCCGACATGGCCGCGCATCAGCTGCAGGCGAGGCGCTGGTCGCCTTCCCGACCGTGAGTCCGGAGACGAATCCGGTTACAAAGATCAGCGGTCCGATGGCGTATGATGTCGGATCGACAGATACACACGACTGACGAGGTCAACCATGTCCGCAGAGATTTCCCGCCGCCTGCTGCTCGGCACGGGCGGCGCCGCCATGCTGCTGTGGCTCACAGGCTGCGCCGGCACCTACGTTCCCGCCGAGGATCCCGCCGCACCGGCCACCTTCACGAACATCGGTCCGCGCGCCAAGCCTGCTTCGCCCCGCGTGCGGAGCATCGTCATGCCGACCGTCGACGCCTTCAAGGGCGACGGTCTCTGGTACTTCGACGACGACAGCGGCGCCCAGTTCCGCATCACCGACAGCATTCGAAAAAACAACCGCTACCCCGTGGTTGAAAACTATTCGTTCGGCAAGCCCCACGGCTTTTCCTGGGGAGCCGGCGCTGTCGGCGTGCTGCGCCGCGGCCGGCGCATGCCGCCCGAAGTGCCTTCCGGTCTGCGGCCCGAACGCGACCATGTCGTGATTGAATTCGACAACGACCAGGGTCTCGAACTGCACGTCGCGCTCGAAGCCTACGACGTGTCGGGCGAAGAAATCCGCGACTATCTGCGCAACCGCCTCAACATGCCGTCGAATGCGGCCCTCTTCATGGGCGAAGAAAAATTCCCCGCAGGATCGATCGCCTACGCCGCCACGCTCTGGGTGGAGCAGGACGAACTTCTCGCCGCGAGCGCCAGCGCCTTTACGGGCTCCGACACCATCGAGGCCTTCTCGAAGCGCTTCACCAAGGAGACGCCCTACTGTCTGCGCGTGCTCCCCGGCGAGAACGTCACGCCGCTCGGTCTGCGATTCGAGGCGCCGATCGTGAAGAAGATGGTCCGCAAAAACAAGCAGTCCCGTCCGGTCGAAGCCGAACAGAAGGGCAAGGTTCACGTCTACCGCACCAAAAAGGGCACCATCTTCTGCAACAAGGCCGAGGAAGCGCCGATCGCTCAGGCCGACTGGCATCTGCGCTGCGTCAACGGCACGCGCACGCTGACGCTCACCTTCCCGCGTTCGACCGATCCGCTCAGCATCGGTCTGCTGACCCACAACCGCGGCAAGATTCTCACCGCGTTCGCCGAAGAAGTCGTGCCGGAAGAAAACGACCGCCGAAAGGTGATTCCGGCCGGCCTCTGGCTGAAGAACGCCAAAATCCGCGATGCCCAGTACCGCTTCAACAAGACGGCCGCCGAAGCGATCGAAGCCGCCATCCGCACGGCCCGACCGAAGCGGGCTGCCTGGGAAAAGGCCAATGAAAGCGACGTGACCCGCCGGGCCCGCGCACTGCAGGCCAGAAAGGAACAGGCAGCAGCCGCCAAACGCACGCCGTCGAAGAAAAAGCCCGCCGCCAGACCCAAGGCCAAAGCCAAACCGGCCGCAGCCAAGTAAGTCGGGATTCACACAATCAAAACGCCTGCATTCCAACGGAATACAGGCGTTTTTCTTATGTCGGCTTATGTTTTTACCATCTCCGGGAAGCCGATTTTCCTCAGTCTTCGCCGAAGGCTTCGCGCCAGGCGAAGGCCATCAGTTCGGGACCGTGCCCGCGGATGGCCGCCGGATCGGAGAGGACCTGACGCCAGCGTCGGGCGCCGGGGAGTCCCTGCGTCAGGCCGTTCATATGCCGGGCGGCGGCGCGCACGGCATTGATGTCGTCGGGGAAGTTTGCCTTCAGATAGTCGGTCATCTCCCGGATGACGCCGAGACGGGTGCAGTCGTGCTGAACCCCGTAGATCGTCTCGTCGGCCTGCGCGAGCATCCAGGGATTCTGATAGGCGGCGCGGCCGATCATCACCCCGTCCATGCCGGCGGCGATCAGCTCGCCCGCCGTGCCCAGATCCGGCACGGCGCCGTTGATCACCATCACCGTATCGGGAAAGTCCTTTTTGAGCGCAAAGGCCGTTTCCCGGATGAGGGGCGGCACCTCGCGGTTTTCCTTCGGCGACAGTCCCTTGAGCCAGGCCGCCCGGGTATGCACGATGAAGACGCGGCAGCCCGCTTCGTAGACGGTGCCGACGAAGTCGCGGACGAAGCCGTAGTCCGAACGGTCGTCGACGCCGATGCGGTGCTTGACGGAGACCGGCCGATCGGTCTCGCTCATCATGGCGCGGACGCAGGCGGCCACCGTTTCGGGCTCCAGCATCAGGCAGGCGCCGAAACTTCCCTTCTGCACGCGCTCCGACGGGCAGCCGCAGTTGAGATTGAACTCGTCGTAGCCGTAGGCGGAGGCGATCCTCACGCTTTTCGCGAGATCGGCGGGATCGGAGCCGCCCAGCTGCAGCGCCACGGGATGTTCGGCCGGAGAAAAGCCGAGAAGACGCTCGCGGTCGCCGAAAATCACGGCGCCCGTCGTCACCATTTCGGTATAAAGCCGCGTGCGGGCCGTCAGAAGACGATGGAAGTAGCGGCAGTGGCGGTCGGTCCAGTCGAGCATCGGCGCCACGCTGAGGCGCCAGTCTTCGGGGCGAAGGTCGGTCATGAAGAGATCGGTTCGGAATCAGAATGTTGAAAAAAGCTGCTCACGAAGAGCGGCTCAGTTATGTCGATGCGAAGCCCGTCAGTCGAAACTGCCGTCGACGTAGAGCCAGCGGCCGTTCTCGCGGCGAAAGCGGCTCTTTTCCTCGAGCCGAACCGCCCCCGACGGCGTGCGGGCCCGCGCCACGAAGTGAACGCTGCCCTCGTCGCCTTCGGAAGAGGCGCTCAGAACGGCGAGGCCGATCCATTTCGGACGGGTCTCGCCCTTCTCAAACAGCGCCGCGGGACGCGTTTCCGGCGCCCAGGTGGCGAGCACGTAGGCATCGTCGCCGAGCGCATAGGCCGTATACCGGCTTCGCATCAGCGCTTCGGGCGTTGCCGCGGGCTCGCCCGCGAGCTTCGGCCCGCAGCACTCGGCGAGCGTCAGACCGCTGCCGCAGGGGCAGAGGGCGGCGGCGCCCGCCTTCTTCTTACTCATCCTTTTCGCCGAAGTCGTTCTGTTCGGCGCGGGCGGCGCGGCGGCGTTCGAATTCCTTCAGCCAGCGCTTGCGCAGACGGATGGAGTGCGGCGTGATTTCGACCAGTTCGTCGTCGTTGATGAATTCGACGGCGCTTTCCAGCGTGAGCTTCACGGGCGGAACGAGGCGGATGGCTTCGTCGGTGCCGGACGCACGGATGTTGGTGAGCTGCTTGCCGCGGATCGGGTTCACGACGATATCGTTTTCACGGGCGTGCTCGCCGATGATCATGCCTTCGTAAAGCTTGTCGCCCGGGGAGACGAAGAGACGGCCGCGTTCCTGGATCTTCCAGAGCGCGTAGGCCACGGCGTCTCCGTCGTCCTGGGAGATGATGACGCCGGAGCGGCGTTCGCCGATTTCGCCGCGGCTGATGGGACCGTAGTCGTCGAAGACGTGGCTCATGATCCCCGTGCCGCGGCACATCGTCATGAACATGCTCTGGAAGCCGATCAGACCGCGGGCCGGGATGCGGTATTCAAGGCGCACGCGGCCCTTGCCGTCCGGCTGCATGTCCTGCAGGTCGCCCTTGCGGCGGCCGAGTTCTTCCATCACGGAACCCTGATGTTCCTCCTCGACGTCGACCGTCAGAAGTTCATACGGTTCCATCTTGACGCCGTCGACTTCCTTCAGAAGCACGCGCGGACGGGAAACGGCAAGCTCATAGCCTTCGCGGCGCATGTTTTCAAGAAGAATCGTCAGGTGCAGTTCACCGCGGCCGGCCACTTCCCAAACCGTTTCGTCGGCGGTCGGACGCACGCGCATGGCGACGTTCGACTTCAGTTCGCGCTCGAGACGTTCGCGGATCTGACGCGAGGTCACGAACTTGCCTTCGCGGCCGGCGAGCGGCGAGGAGTTCACCTGGAAGTTCATCGTCAGGGTCGGTTCGTCGACCTTGAGCATCGGGAGCGCTTCGGGTTCCTGAAGATCGGTGATCGTGGTGCCGATCGAGAGATCTTCGATGCCGTTCACGAGCACGATGTCGCCGGCTTCGGCTTCATCGACGAGCATGCGGTCGAGACCTTCGAACTTGAGGATCTGGTTGACCTTGGCGCGCTTGGGCGTGTCTTCCGGACCGTTCATGATGGCGACGTCCATGTTCGGACGGATGCGACCGCGGTGGACTCGGCCGATGCCGATCTTGCCCACGTAGCTCGAGTAGTCGAGCGAGCAGATCTGCAGCATCAGACCGCCGTCGGGATTGTCGTCGCGCACCGGCACGTACTTGATGACGGTGTCGAAGATCGCGCGCATGTTGCCGATCTTCTTGAGTTCTTCGACGTCCGTCGTTTCTCCGGCGAAGCCGTTGAGGGCGGAGGCGTAGATCACCGGGAAGTCCAGCTGGTCTTCGGTGGCGCCGAGCTTGTCGAAGAGGTCGAACGTCTGGTTCACCACCCAGTCCGGACGGGCGCCCGGACGGTCGATCTTGTTGACGACGACGATCGGCTTGAGACCCTGGGCGAGCGCCTTGCGGGTCACGAAGCGGGTCTGGGGCATCGGGCCTTCGACCGCGTCAACGAGAAGCAGCACGCCGTCGACCATGGAGAGAACGCGTTCCACTTCGCCGCCGAAGTCGGCATGCCCCGGGGTGTCGATGATGTTGATGTGCGTGCCTTCGTATTCAACG
>JAXEEN010000119.1:0-11820 GCA_034104065.1 Sutterella sp. | reverse complement strand
GAATGAATTGGCCGCCATTGTAACAAACCCGTCGCCCGGACCGTTCGGACTTGGCCTGACTGAAATGCGGTTCAAAACCCCACCCATCACGTGTTTACGGTATTTCGGGTATATCCTCTTTCTTTCAGCATTCGGGATGTGTAAGATTCAAAGCCTCGAGTGCGGTAGTAGCTCAGTTGGATAGAGTATCTGGCTACGAACCAGAGGGTCGTGGGTTCGAATCCTGCCTACCGCACCACCAATTCAGAAACCGTCGATGCTTACAGCGTCGGCGGTTTTGCTTTCAGAGACGAGAGCGGCATATTTGCAAAAAGCTTTTGCTTTTTCCCGCAGATCATGCTATTCTTCGTTTCCCTGATGTTCGGCGGGCCACAGCAAAAGCTGATCCGATGCTGAGGCAGATACCCGACATCCCTTCCCCGAGCGCTTCGACCGCGTGAGGATAAAGGCAGGATCCCTGCGGAGAAGTGGCAGAGAGGTCGAATGCACACCCCTGCTAAGGGTGCAGGTCCAAATTACGGGCCTCGGGGGTTCGAATCCCCCCTTCTCCGCCATGAATGCCTGTGCCACAGGGAATTCAAAATGTTGATTCCTTGGGCCATAAGCTAGGCCACAAGCCAAAATAAAAACCCCGCTAGATCGAGAGGTCTGACGGGGTTTTCTTTTGCCTTGCTTTCTATACGTTTACGAGAAATAGACATGGATTCAGCAACAATTCAGATTCGTGTCGATCAGGCTCTTCACGACAACGCTCAAGCCGTCTGCAGTCGGCTCGGTATGGACCTGACAACGGCCATCCGAATTTTTCTCAACCAGCTTGTTGCGGATAACGGTCTTCCTTTTCAACCGAAGGCCGATCCATTTTTCACTCCGTCCAACATGCTGCATCTAAAGCATCTGCATGACGATTATTTGGCTCACCGAAACGTCGTCAGCCACGAACTGATCAAGGAATAATCGATACCGGTCAAAGCGTCAGATACAAAAAAAGCCCGCACATCGGCGAGCTGACAATATAGATATGGAGCGGGTGAAGGGAGTCGAACCCTCGTCTCCAGCTTGGAAGGCTGGGGTAATAGCCGTTATACGACACCCGCGAGAAGACGAAGTTTAGCATAGGCTTTCGGCAAATTCAAAAGCATCCTTTCAAAAAGTACGTCCCCATCCTGTCATCCGCTGTCTTCCTCCGGATTTCCGAGCACTTCTCAGGACAATCTGAGACAGGCAGTCTCTCCTCTGCCGCAAAGCTCTCCGGGCGGCACACCTTCTCCTCGGAACACCTTTATAAGGGTTAACGCGTATATCCGATCTCAGCCGGCAGGGTTTTTCCCCCTTTCTGACGCAAGCCTCCGCTTCCTAGACTCGCGCCATGAACGAACTGTCCGGAGGACCAACATGACCTTTCGTCTCAAGACCGCATCGCTCGCGCTGATGCTGATCCCGGCACTGGCCTGGAGCGCCGTGCCCGAAGTCTCGCCTCAGACCGAAGCGGCTGCCGCGGCCATCCACGCCGATCCGGTGATGCAGAAGATGCTCGCAGAGCTCACGTCGCCCGAAGCTCAGGAGTGGCGCTTCGTGAACCAGATGGAAATCACCCGCATCGCATCGCCTTCCCGCTCCGAAATGCGCCGTCAGGCGGAAATCACCCGCCGTCTGACCGAAGAATGGGGATTTGAACCGGGCGACATCGTGACTCGCCTTGACGGCTACCTGAAGGGGGCCGGTGTTCAGACCGTCGACGGTCTCCCCGTCTACAACGTCTGCGTGCGCATTCCCGGCACTTACGGCGCCAGACCCGACGCCGTCCGCTACAAGGGCGAACTGCCGAAGGTTCTGCTCGAAGGTCATATCGACACGGTGAATCCCGCGGATCTCCCGCCCGCCGAGTCGCCCTACGAACCCGTAAAGCTGCAGCCCGTCAGTGATCCCATCGTGAAGACCCGCGCCGAACTGGCCGCTCTTCCCGAAGAGCTGCATTTCGACAAGGACGGCCGGCTCATTAAGGATGAAGCCTTCAAAAAGGCCTACCGCCGCTTCGACTCCTACGACGAAGCGAAGAAGCAGAACGCCGTGCGCATCTACGTGCCCGGCTACAACGACGCCATGATCAACACGACCGCCGTCCTGCAGGCTGCGGTCATGATGAAGAAGTACGGCATCAAGCCGGTCTACGACATCTGGGTCTGCGGCACGGCGGGCGAGGAAGGCAAGGGCAACCTCTGCGGCATGAAGCAGCTCTACGGCTACAACCAGGACGTCGGCAAAGGCAACAACGCCCTCAACTTCGTGGCCAATTTCGGCGCCGACTCGACCAGAAAGGGTTCGGGCATCGTGAACTACCTCGGCTCCTACCGCTTTGAAATCGAATACAGCGAACCCGCCGGCTTCAAGCCGGGCGACAAGCCCCGTCCGTCCGCTCTGATGGCGATGAACCGCGCCATCGCCGCCATCGCCGACGTCCGCTCGCCGTGGGACCTCGACAAGAAGGCCGAACGCACGACCTATACCGTGGGCACCGCGCGCTGCGACACGCCCGAAGACGGCTCCCGAAGCAGCCGCTGCACGCTGATGGTCGACATGCGCAGCCCGACGCAGGGTCCGCTCTCCGCCATCCGCGGTCGGATCGAACCGCAGTTCCGCAGGGCGCTTGAGGCTGAAAACGCCAAATACGGCCTGAAGGAAGGCGATGCGGGCAGCGTCTCCATGCGTCTGGTCTGGTTCGGCGACCGTCCCGCCTATTCGCGCAGCAACTACAACGACGTCGCCATGCAGGCCTGGTGGCAGTCCGCCCGCACGGTCGGCATCGACGTGATCGACAAGGTGAATGAACGCGCAGCCAGTCTCAACGACAACGTTCCTGCCGCCGTGGGCGTTCCGACCGTCAACTTCAACGTCGGTACGAATGCAGGCGCGGGCGGCGGCCATACCTGGTATGAATGGGGCATTCCCGGCAACGGCGTCGACGAAGGCAGACGCATCTACCGCATGATCCTCATGGGTCTGATGGCTGCGGGCGTCAACACGTCCGACGGCAGGGTGATCGAACCGGGCGTCGGTCCGATGGGCAACCGCACCACCGAAGAAATGTTCAAGTAAGGAGGCGTCATGCAACTCAACCGTCTACTGTCCGCGGCTGCTGCCGCACTCCTCTCGACGGGCCTCTGCGCCCAGGTGCTCACCGTTGACATTCAGGGCCCGGGCGGCCACTCGAACGGCAACTACGGCAACGTGAATGCCGTCCATGCCGCCGCGCGCGCCGTGATGGAAATTGAAAAAGCCGCGCCGTCCGCCGTGATTTCCGGCATGAACGGCGGCGTAACGGTCAACGCCATCGCGGGCGACGCCCGCTTTACGGTGACCGTGCCGGACGGCGACCCTGCTGCGGCCGACGCCGTCAGGGCTGCCGTCCGCAGGGGCTGCGAAGCCGAAAACGCCTTCCGCGGCGTGAAGCCCGGCGACGTGAAGAACAGCGTTCCCGCCGACATCCGCTGGACTGTTCAATAAGGCCTGAGACTTATCGGACAAAAAGGCACCGGGCCGCGAGGCCGGTGTCTTTTTCTTCGGTGCGTCACTGAACCGGACTACGCCTTTTCGGACGCGCGTTTCTTCAGCAGTCTGTCAAGCCAGAAAAGACCGACGATCGTCTTCACGTCGGTAATGCGGCCGTCGGCGCACATGTCGAGCGCCTCCTCAAGCCTGACGCGGTAGACCTCGAGATGTTCGCCCTCGTCGAGCTTCTGCTCGCCCCAGCGGAGATCCTCGGCGAGATACACCACGATGCGCTCGTTGGAATAGCCGATCGCGTTGTTGAGCATGCCCAGACGCGTCCAGCGGGAGGCCTCCACGCCGCACTCCTCGATCAGCTCGCGCCTGGCGCAGGCCAGTTCATCTTCATTCGGATCAAGCTTGCCGGCCGGGATTTCCCAGAAGGCCCGGCGGCAGGGATGGCGCCACTGGCGCTCCAGAAGCACGGCGCCGTCGGCGTCAAGCGCGATCATGGCGGCCGCTCCGCCGTGGCGCAGCGAAAAGCGCTTGGAGGGACGGCCGTCGGGAAGACGGACGTCTTCCTCAATCACCCGGATGAACTTTCCGTCGAGAAGCGTGCGTTCGGCCAGCGACGTTTCAGTCAGCGGATCATCATCACGCTCGGCGGCGGGAACGGGCGACTCGAGAAGAGCATAGGGACACTGGGACATGACGGCGGACTCCGGTCGAAACAAATCTGCTTCAGTATAGCGCCGGACAAACGGAACGCTTTTCAGGCGACATATTCCGTACGCCTTTGTCCGTACGTGCGCAGCAACGGATTCAGCGTCAGTTCAGGCCGCCTGAGCGGCTCTTCGGCTACAATGCGCCCTCTATCCGTTTCACTTTTCTTTGATTTCAGAGATGCACGTCATTGTCGTCGGCGCCGGTCTCACGGGACTTCAGAGCGCGCTCAGTCTTCGCGAAAAAGGCGCTGAGGTCACGCTCGTCGAAGCCCGACGCGCTCCCTGTCAGGGAGCCAGCTACAGCTGCGCCGCGACGCTCGGCGACGAGACGCCCGAGCAGCTCGCGCCCGAAGCCGGACGTCTTGCCCGGCTCCGTGCGATGAAGTCCTCCGAAGACGGCCTCGTCTACAGTCCGGGGACTGCCCTGCGCTATGCGGCCTTCGTCTCCGCTCTGCTGCAGAACCGCGCTCCTGAAAAGACCGAGCCCCGCCGCGCGCTCCTCTCCCAGCTCTCCGCCGCGTCCGCCGCCCTCCTGCGCGAACGGGCGGAACGCTACGGATTTGATCTTCAGGAAAGCGCCGGAACGCTCACCGTTCTCACCGCCGAAGAGTGCCGGGAACACAAAGCCGTCGCCCTCGAAGACATCCTCACGATCGAACCGTCGCTTTACGCCGCGCAGGATGCCTGCGGCTTTCTCCTCAACCGTGCGGCGACCTGGTCGGTGAGCTACTACGCCAAGCAGCTCAAGGAATATCTGATCGAAGCCGGCGTTCCCGTGCTTTCCTCGCGCGAAGCCTCGGCCGTGCTGACTGAAGACGGCCGCGCGGTCGGCGTCAGCGCCGGCGGCGACATCCGGGGAGACGCCGTCCTTCTTGCCCCCGGCACGGGCGCTCAGACGCTTCTGCCCGAAGGCGCGCTCGGCGGCGCGGTCTTTGCACCGGTCACGCGATCGCTCCTCAACATCGAAATCAACGGCGCCGCGCACCGGATCCGGCATGCGGTGCGCGATCCCGAAGGCCGCATCGCGGTTCCGCTCAACGCGTTTCTGCGCATCATGGGCCGCTGGCATCTCGGCACCGCCGAACAGTGTCCGGTCAACGACGAGTACAAGGCGCTCTGGGCCTTCGGCATCCGTCTCTACCCCGAGACGGCCGACTGGTCGCAGGGACGCTACCTTTCCCAGACCGTGCTTTCGAGCGCCGACGGACTGCCGGTTGCCGGCGCCACGCGCGTGCCCGGCCTCTTCGTCAACATGGCGGGCGGCATTCACGGCGCGGACTTCTCCTCTGCCGCAGCCGATGCGGCGGCGGACGCCGTTCTCGGGCGCGACAACGCCTTCGGACCCGATCTGGCCTTTACGCGTCTCAGCTGACGAACCGGCGCGAACACCGGTCCGCAGGACGCTTTTCTCTTCGCGATCCTTTCTCCCGAATCGAGCGGGCGCCTGAGCCGGCCGATAGTACAATACCGTCACTTTTTTCCCATCAGGACCACGGACAACACAACATCATGAGTCTCACCATTCTCACTGCAGACGACCTGCAGAATCTGGAAATGCGTGCCGCCAACCAGCTCGGCCCCGACACGCTCATGCGCCGTGCCGGTGCGGCCGCCGCAGCGCTTATCGAAAAGCGGCTGGAAACTGCCGCCGTCGAAACGCGCCGCGTCACCGTGCTGGCCGGCCCGGGCAACAACGGCGGCGACGCCATCGCCTGCGCCTGCGAACTTCGCGAAAAGGGAATGGAGGTGAATCTGGTTCTCCCGGGCGGCCGCCGTCCGACGTCCGCCCTGGCGCTCGCCCAGCTCGAACGCTGGCGCGAAGCGGGCGGCGACACGGTTGACGATCCCTACATGACGGCCAAGGCCGACTGCGTCGTCGACGGTCTTTTCGGCACGGGTCTCTCCAAGCCCATCACGGGCGACTATCTCGACGCCGTGCTTTGGTTTAACGAACGCCAGGCCCTCAAGGTCTCGCTCGACATTCCGTCGGGCCTCAACGCCGTCACCGGCCACTGGGTGAGCTCCTACCCGGGCTGCAGCGCCGACGTGACGATCACCTTCCTCTGCACGAAGGCGGGCCTCTACATGAACGAAGGCGCCGATGCCGCCGGCGACATCGTCCTCGACGAACTCGACGTCTCCGTGCCGCTCTCGTCCCTTTCCGTCACGGGCGAAGACGAACTGGTTCACGTGCTCGCTCCCCGCAAAAAGAACAGCCACAAAGGCGACTACGGCCGCGTGGCCGTGATCGGCGGCACCGACGGCTACATCGGCGCTTCGATTCTCGCTTCGCGCGCCGCGCTGATTTCGGGGGCCGGCCTCGTGACGCTCGAATGCGCCGCCGAGCATGCGCCGCACGTCGACATGCTCTACCCGGAAATCATGTATGCGACCAAGCCGGTCGATCTTGAAAAGTTCTCCGCCGTCGTGATCGGCTGCGGTCTCGGTCAGTCCGAAGCCGCCAAGGCCCGCGTGATAGAAGCGCTCGGCTGCAGCCGTCCGCTCGTCATCGACGCCGACGCGCTCAACATCATCGCCGCCGACATCAAGCTTCAGGACATGGTCCTCGCCCGCCGCGCGCCGACGGTTCTGACGCCGCATCCGGGCGAAGCCGCCCGTCTGCTGCGCCGCGAGACGGCCGGCGTGACCGCCGACCGCGTGGCCGCCTGCCGCGAACTCGCCGTGCAGACCGGCGCCATCGTCGTGCTCAAGGGCGCCGGCACCGTGATTTCGATGCGCAGCTCCCGCACCTGGATCAACCCGACGGGCAGCGCCATGCTCGCCACGGGCGGCAGCGGCGACGTGCTCGCGGGCATGATCGGCGCCATGTTCGCCCAGGGCTACGACATGGTCGAATCGGTGCTGGCCGCCGTCTACTATCACGGCATGGCCGCCGAAGGCTTCGAAGCCGGCTTCACGGCGGGCGACATCGCCCCGAACGCCATGGCCATCATCGACGTGAAGCGCACCCGCCTCTGACGTCGTCAGCCGGTCTTTGAGCCGACCGACCTGCAGAAACGCCCGGCCGTCAAGGCGGGCGTTTTTTCTGCTAATTACATTTCCTTACTGATTTATACCGATCCGACATGCCTTTGTCATCCAAACCCTATAGTCTTACGGGGACGGATCGAGAACACTCGTTCCTGTCTCCTGATCCACAATGGGAAGTTGGGATCTAAAGAAAAATGAGGGTTTTGGTCCTGCCGCGAGAGCTGCAGGACCTTTTTTTGTCAGTCTTCCTGGAAGGCTTTTTCCCGTCCCGAGCGAACCGCCGGCGCGAGCACCATGATCAGCAGGACGACCGCCATGGCAAGGAAGCTCGCCGAGAGGGGACTCGTCACGAAAACCGTCAGATCGCCGCGCGAGAGCAGCAGAGCGCGGCGCATGTTTTCCTCCAGCATCGGACCGAGAATGAAGCCGAGAATGAGCGGCGCGCATTCGCAGCCGAGCTTGTTGAAAACATAGCCGACGAGACCGAATCCGATCGTCATCCAGACGTCGAAGACGTTGCTGTTGATCGAATAGACGCCGATGCAGCAGAAGCAGAGGATGGCGGGATAGAGCCAGTGGTACGGCACCTTGAGAAGCTGCACCCACATGCCGATCAGCGGCAGATTGAGGATGATGAGAAAGAGGTTGCCGATCCACATCGAAACGATGAGACCCCAGAAAAGCGCCGGATCGGTGCTCATCACCTGAGGGCCGGGCGTGATGTCGTGAATCATCATGGCGCCGATCATCAGCGCCATCACGGCGTTCGACGGAATGCCGAGCGTGAGCATCGGGATGAAGCTCGTCTGCGCGCCGGCATTGTTGGCCGATTCGGGGCCCGCCACGCCGCGGATGTTGCCTTCGCCGAAAGGCGGATCGGCCTTGTCGCCGGCGAGCTTCTTTTCAAACGTATAGGACGCGAAGGAGGAGAGGAGCGCGCCGCCGCCCGGCAGAATGCCGAGGAAGGATCCGAGGAGCGTGCCGCGGGCAATCGGGCCGGCCGACGCCTTCAGGTCCGCCCTGGTCGGCAGAATGCCCGTCACCTTGGCAGGAACGACGCTGCGGCCCGAGCCGAGCTCGAGATTCTTCATGATTTCGGCAAAACCGTAGATGCCCATCGAAAGCGCCACGAAGTCGATGCCGTCCATGAGTTCGTCGACGCCGAAGGTAAAGCGAAGCGCGCCCGAATTGATGTCGGAGCCGACGAGGCCGAGAATGAGCCCGACGAAAATCATGCAGATCGCCTTGATGAGCGACCCGTTGGCGAGCACGACCGCGCCGATGAGGCCGAGCACCATCAGACTGAAGTATTCGGCGGGGCCGAATTCAAACGCGAGCTCGGTGAGCGGCGGCGCAAAGGCGGCGATGAGCACCGTGGCGAAGCATCCGGCGATGAAGCTGCCGATGGCGGCGATGCCGAGCGCAGCGCCCGCCCTGCCCCGCTTGGCCATCTTGTGGCCGTCGATGCAGGTGACGACCGCCGCGGCTTCGCCCGGAATATTGACGAGCACCGCCGTGGTCGAGCCGCCGTACTGGGCGCCGTAGTAGATGCCCGCCAGCATGATGAGGGCGGCCGCCGGATCGAGCGAATACGTGATCGGCAGCAGCATGGCCACGGTCGCCACGGGACCCATGCCGGGGAGCACGCCGATCAGCGTGCCGACCGACACGCCCACGAAGCAGTAGAAAAGGTTCTGCAGACTGACTGCGCTTTCAAAGCCGAGAAGCAGATTGGCGATGAGATCCATGATCCGCTCCTCTTAGAAAAAGGTGGGCCAGACCGGAATCTGCATGCCGACGCCGAAGACGAAGATCGCCCAGCAGGCAACGCAGAGCACCACGATGAGGGCGGCGATTTCCTTCACCCGCCAGTCCGGATTGGCAAGCGACGAGACGGCGACCATCAGCGCCATGGAAATCAGCAGACCGCAGGAGAGAAGCGTCAGCGCGAAAACCGCGACGCTCCCGAGCACGAAGCCGAGAACGCCCCAGCTGACGCCTTCCAGATCGCCCGAACCGTCGGGCGCACGCACAACGAGCGCTCTGAGGCTCACGACTGCGCCGAGAATGGCGAGCATCGCGCCCAGAATGGTCGGAAAGTAGGCCGGCCCCATGCGCGAGAGCGTGCCGAGTGCGTTTTCGCGGGCGACGACGACCGCGCCGAGCCCGAAGCAGATAAATAGAATTCCTGCCCAAAAATCCTTCTGATTTTTGATAAGCATGGTGTTTTTAACGAAAATAGATCAGACGGGTACTGCATTGTAGCGCCCGGCTCCGCAGCAAAAAGCCCTCCGAGACACGTTCTGCGGACTCACCGAGTGCTGACGAAAAAGGCCCCGTTTGTCTGAAAACGAGGCCTTCCCGTTCGTCGGCTGATGTCCGATCAGTCGACCTTGGCGCCGGAAAGCTTGACGAGCTTGGCGTACTTGGCGCTTTCGGCATCCACGAGCTTGCCGAATTCAGCCGGCGTCGTCGGCGAAGCCATGCCGCCCAGCTTGGCGAGGCGTTCCTTCACCGCAGGCGAATTCAGCGCATCGACGATCGCCTTGTTGAGGCCGTTGACCACGTCGTCCGGCGTGGCGGCCGGCACGAAGAGACCGTACCAGGTGGAGATGTCGAAGTTGGCGATGCCGGCTTCCTCCATCGTCGGAACGTCGGGCAGGGCCGGCGTGCGGACCTTGGTCGTCACGGCGAGCGGAATCAGCTTGCCGGCCTGGATGTTGGCGGTGCAGCTGGCGAGATTGTCAAAAATCAGATCGGTCTGACCGGCGAGCACGGAAAGACGCGCGGCGGCGGCACCCGCGAAGGGCACGTGCACCATGTCGATCTTTTCCGAGTTCTTCAGCCATTCGCCCGCCATGTGGCCGGCGGAGCCGTTGCCGCCCGAAGCGTAGTTGAGCTTGCCCGGATTTGCCTTGGCATAGGCGACGAGATCCTTCACGGACTTGATGCCCGTCTTCTTCTGGAAGTCCGGCGTGATGACGAGGACGTTGGGCACGTGGGCGATGAGCGTCACGGGCTTGAAGTCCTTCTTGGCATCGTAGGGAAGCTTCTTGTAGAGATGCGGATTGATGGCATGCGTCGCCACGGCGCCCACGACGAGCGTGTAGCCGTCGCCGGGCTGGCGCTTCACATAGCCCATGCCGACGCCGCCGCCCGCACCCGGACGGTTGTCGACGATCACATTGCCGAGCGTCGCGGTCACCGCCTCGGAAATCGTACGGGCGGACACGTCAAGCGGCCCTCCCGGCGGATAGGGCACGACGATGCGGATCGGGTTGGTACCTTCGCCCTTGGGCATCGCAGCAAGAGATGTCACCGGGAAATAAAAGGCACTAGAGAGTGCCACCGCTCCGATGGCACCTACGAAAGTGCGACGCTGAATCATGGAATGAACTCCGAAATTGTGTACTGAACCCGGGACGCGTCTTCGCGCGCCTCAGGTGCCTGTCCGGAAGTGCAAATGCACTGCGATAGAGATAATTTGAGCACAGCAGATGCCAAAAGGCAACTGCTAGGCACTCTCGCCTAGGGCGCTCATCGATACTACTCGGAGTAGGACGTCAGCGGAATCATGCGCTCTTTTGCCTAGGCGTTATCCCTCAGAAACCCCGTCTTCTCCGCCGTTGCTGGACGGCGTCCACCCAGACGCGGGCGGCGAGGCATAGAATGCCCACATCGGAGGGCGACATGCCCGAAGCTGTCGCCTGCGCCCGTCTCAACGGAGTCTTTCAATGCTTCCCCTACCTCCATGGCCGTATGCCCGCATCGCCGCACACCGCGGCTCGGGCACGATGGCTCCCGAAAACACCCTCGAAGGGTTCCGCACCGGTCTTCGCTTCGGATTCAAAGCCTTTGAGACCGATGCCATGCTTGCCAAGGACGGCATTCCCATTCTGATGCACGACGAAAAGTTCGGACGCACGATCCGCGGCGATTCGCGCTCCGTGCCCGAACTCACGAGCCTCGAAGTGCGCACGCTCGACGCGGGCAGCTGGTTTGCGCCTCAGTACACCGGCATCGCGCCGGCGGGGTTCGAACAGGCCGTGCGCTGGTGCCGCGCCAACGGCGTGTGGCTCAACATCGAAGTCAAGCCCGCCCTCGGTCACGAATACGAAACCGGTCTCACGGTCGGCAGGATGACGAAGGCGTTCTTCGCCGATCTGATCCGCCCGGGCGGATCCCGACAGGACGGCATCGTCCGAGAGGCGCCGCTCTTTTCCTCCTTCAAGCCCGATGCGCTCCGAGGCGTGCGCGAAACCTGTCCGGACCTTCCCCGCGGCTTCATCTGCGACCCGATTCCGGAAAACTGGCGCGACATTCTTGCGGAAAACGAATGCGTGTCCTTCCACTGCAACCAGGCCCGCATGACGAAGGAATTCGTCCGTGAAATCAAGGATCTCGGCTACTGGGTCTTCTGCTACACGGTGAATTCCCCCGAACGCGCCCGCGAACTCTTCTCCTGGGGCGTCGACGGCATGTGCACCGACCGTCTCGATCTGGTGCGTCCCTACATGTAACGCCGCTTGAGCGGCCAGCAAAAAAGCCCGGTCCTTGCAGTGATGTGGTCCCCGATTCTTGGACAAAGAATTAGGGACCATTTTTATGGGATCATGGA
>JAXEEN010000118.1:0-4078 GCA_034104065.1 Sutterella sp. | reverse complement strand
CGGGCACATCAACAAGTCAGACAGTCTTTCTCAATGCAGAATATCCGCAACTTTTCCATCATCGCTCATATCGACCACGGCAAGTCGACGCTTGCCGACCGCCTGATTCAGCGCTGCGGAGGTCTCAGCGACCGCGAAATGAGCGCGCAGGTGCTCGACAGCATGGATCTCGAGCGTGAACGCGGCATCACCATCAAGGCGCAGACGGCTGCGCTCAAGTACAAGGCCCGCGACGGCCAGGTCTACGAGCTCAACCTCATCGACACCCCGGGGCACGTCGACTTTTCCTACGAGGTGAGCCGTTCGCTTTCCGCCTGCGAAGGCGCGCTGCTGGTGGTCGACGCCACGCAGGGCGTCGAAGCCCAGACCGTGGCGAACTGCTATACGGCGATCGATCTCGGCGTGACGGTGCTGCCGGTTCTCAACAAGATGGACCTCAACAGCGCCAATCCCGATGCGGCGGCAGAAGAGATCGAGGACGTGATCGGCATTGATGCGACGGACGCCATTCCGTGCTCGGCCAAGACCGGCATGGGCATCGACGACATTCTCGAACGCGTGGTCCGCGACATTCCGCCGCCCAAGGGCGACCCCGAGGGTGCGCTTCAGGCGCTCGTCATCGACTCGTGGTTCGACAACTACGTGGGCGTGGTGATGCTCGTGCGCGTGGTGAACGGCACGATCCGCGTGAAGGACAAGATCCGTCTGATGGCGACGGGCGCGAGCCACCTCGTCGAGCAGCTCGGCGTCTTCACGCCGAAGTCGAAGAGCCGCGACATGCTGACCGCAGGCGAAGTGGGCTTCGTGATCGCCGGCATCAAGGAACTGAAGGACGCCCGCGTGGGCGACACTGTGACGCTCGAGCGCACGCCCGCCTCCGAACCCGTGCCGGGCTTCAAGGAAGTGAAGCCGCAGGTGTTCGCCGGTCTCTATCCGGTCGAATCGAACCAGTACGACGCGCTTCGCGACGCGCTCACGAAACTTCAGCTCAACGACGCGGCGCTTCGCTTCGAGCCCGAAGTGTCCCAGGCCCTCGGCTTCGGCTTCCGAGCGGGCTTCCTCGGCCTTCTGCACATGGACATCGTGCAGGAGCGTCTCGAGCGCGAATACAACATGGACCTCATCACGACGGCGCCTTCGGTGGTCTACGAAGTGCTGATGACGAACGGCGAGGTCGTCCATGTGGAAAATCCCTCGAAGCTCCCGCCCGTCGACAAGATCGACGAAATCCGCGAGCCGATCGACACGGTCACGATCTTCGTGCCGAACGAGTACGTCGGCGCGGTGATGAAGCTCTGTCAGGAAAAGCGCGGCGTGCAGACGAACCTGGCCTATCACGGCCGTCAGGTGCACCTCACCTACGATCTGCCGCTCGCCGAAATCGTGCTCGACTTCTTCGACCGCATGAAGTCGCTCACGCGCGGCTACGCCTCGATGGACTATGAGTTCAAGGAATACCGCGCCTCCGACGTGGTTCGCGTCGACATGCTGATCAACGGCGACAAGGTGGATGCGCTCAGCTCGATTCTGCACCGCTCCAACGCCATCTCCCGCGGCCGCGACATCGCCCAGCGTCTTCGCTCGCTCATCCCGCGCCAGATGTACGAAGTGTCGATTCAGGCGGCGATCGGTGCCAACATCATCGCCCGAGAGAATGTCAAGGCGCTCAGAAAGAACGTGCTGGCGAAGTGCTACGGCGGCGACATCACGCGTAAGCGCAAGCTGCTTGAAAAGCAGAAGGCCGGCAAGAAGCGCATGAAGCAGGTGGGCTCGGTGGAGATTCCGCAGGAAGCCTTCCTCGCCATTCTGCAGCAGGAAGAACAGTAATCAGCAGCGGGGCGGGGCCGTGAGGCCCTCGGCCCCGTTCATCGCAAAAGGACAGTCATGAATTTTCCCCTTATTCTTCTCATCCTGACGCTGGTCACCGGCGTTTTCTGGGTGCTTGAGAAAAAGCGCTTCCTGCCCGAGCGCCGGGCCCGCGCCGAGGAAATCGCGCGCGAATTCGAAGCGGACAACCGCGAGGCCATCGACCGCGGCGAAAAGAGCGTGATCGACGAACGCAACGATCTCTACGCCCGGGCCGTGCGTCAGCCGTGGTGGCTCGAATACACGGCGGGCCTCTTCCCGGTGATTGCGATCGTCTTCATTCTGAGAAGCTTTCTCTTCGAGCCCTTCCGCATTCCGTCGGGTTCGATGCTGCCGACCCTGCACGTGGGCGACTTCATTCTGGTGAACAAGTTCGACTACGGCATCCGTCTGCCGGTGACGAACACCAAGATCATCCCGCTCGGCACGCCCGAGCGCGGCGACGTCGTGGTCTTCAAGTATCCGATGGACGAATCGGTCGACTACATCAAGCGCGTGGTCGGTCTGCCGGGCGACACGGTCGAGTACCGCAACAAGGTGCTCTACATCAACGGCGTCGAACAGAAGCAGACGGGCAGCGTCGACTTCGTCGACACGCATTCCCTCGTCACGCTTGATCAGCGCGAGGAAAAGCTCGGCGGAAAGGATCACATGATCGCGATCGACGGACGCCGTCCTTCGTGGGTGCCGCCCCAGGGCATTCTGAAGAAGGCCCCCGAATGCGACTACAACAGCACGGGCTTCGTCTGCAGGGTGCCGGCCGGCCATTACTTCATGATGGGCGACAACCGCGACAATTCCGAAGACAGCCGCTACTGGGGCTTCGTGGCTGATGAAAACCTCGTCGGCCGCGCCACGGTGATCTGGGCCAACTTCGGCAATATGGGCCGCATCGGCTCCTTCCGCTGAGAATAAGGACGCTATCGTGGACAATCTTTCGATTCTCGAAGAACGGATCGGCTACACGTTTGCCAACCGCAAGCTGCTTGAGCGCGCCGTGACGCACCGCAGCTTCGCCGCCGAGCACAACGAACGGCTCGAATTCCTCGGCGACTCGGTGCTCAACTGCGTCATCGGCTATTCGCTTTTTCTTCGCGACAAGCACTTCACCGAAGGCGAACTGTCCCGCGTGAGGGCCAACCTCGTCTGTGAAAAGACGCTCGCCGTCATCGCGAGGGAGATCGAAGTCTCGCGCTTTCTGCGCATGGGCGAGGGTGAAATGAAGACGGGCGGCTCTCAGCGTCCGTCGATCATGGCCGACGCGATGGAGGCGATCTTCGGCGCCGTGTTTTCCGAAAGCGGCTTTGAGGCGGCGCAGCGCGTCATTCTCCGCCTCTTCGAGCCGATTCTGACGTCGCTCACGCCCGAGCAGCTCAGCAAGGACGCCAAGACCCGTCTTCAGGAATATCTCCAGGGCAATCATCTGCCGCTGCCGCAGTACGCCGTGGTGGCCGTGACGGGCGCCGCGCATGCGCAGCACTTCTCCTGCGAATGCCGCATTCCGCCGCTCGGCATCGTCACGCAGGGCCGCGCCACGAGCCGCCGCGCCGCCGAGCAGGAAGCCGCCGCCGCGGCGCTCGACGCACTCAAGAATCAGGACAAGAAATGACAGAAGAAAAGACCGTTCCCGACACCGCCGCCGAAACTGCTGAAGCTCTTGAAGCCGAACGTCTTGAAGCCATGCTGGCTCAGCTCGGCAGCGGCACCGGTCTGAAGGTGCCCGAAGGCTTTCGCTGCGGCTACGTCGCCGTGATCGGCCGTCCGAACGTCGGCAAGTCGACGCTGATCAACCACATGATCGGCGAAAAGGTGTCGATCACCTCGAAGAAGCCGCAGACGACCCGCGACCGCGTGCTCGGCGTCGTGACCGAACACGATGCGCAGATCGTCTTCATGGACACGCCGGGCTTTCAGACGAAGGTGGGCAACCAGCTCATCCGCCGCATGAACCGTACGGTCCGCTCGACGCTGGGCGAAGTGGACGCCGTCGTCTTCGTCATCGAAGCGCTCGGCTGGCGTCCTGCCGACCTCGAGGTGCTGCGTCTGCTGCCGAAGGATGCCGGAAACGTCATTCTGGCGATCAACAAGACGGACCTCAGCAAGTCGAAGGACGCGCTGCTCCCGCTCATGGCCGAATCGATGCAGAAGTTCCCCTTCGCGGCGATCGTGCCTGTTTCCGCGGAAAAGAACCGTCAGCTCGACGATCTGATCG
>JAXEEN010000117.1:0-12605 GCA_034104065.1 Sutterella sp. | reverse complement strand
TATCGCTCGGACAACCGATTAGGCCATGGCCTTGACGGAAGCGGAGAGACGGCTCTTGTGGCGAGCGGCGGCGTTGGCGTGGAGAACGCCCTTGCGAGCCATGGCGTCGATCACGGATTCAGCCTTCTTGAAGGCTTCCTGAGCGGCGGTCTTGTCGCCGGCGATGATGAGCTTGCGCACGGCCTTGATGGCGGTGCGGAACTGGCTACGCTGAGCCGAGAGGTGCATGTTGCGCACAACCATCTGGCGGGCGCGCTTGCGAGCTTGCTTGGTATTGGCCATTTTTATAAATTCCTTGCCTTTAAATTAAACAGTTGGCGTCCAGAATGCCCCCGACAGGGAGAGCATGTTCCATCCCGGTGTTCCCGTGAAGCGCTTCACGCGCTGTCCGGACGCCGCTGCATAACCTCCGCTTGAGGCGGGGAAAGTGCATCGCGGTTGCGCGAGACACCAAAGATTCATTGAATTTCCGACGCTTGGTGTAAAGCCGGGGATCCTTCGCACGGCTGAGGTTGGGTCATCAGCAGGCACGGAAACGCCGGCGCAGAATTACACTGCCCCGAAAAGCCCTCAACTATATCAAATTTCCGGGCGCAAGGCGTGTTTTCGAGTAGAATTTTTTGCGTTTTCGCAATCCGAAGGAAGGTCTCCCATGTCGCTCCTGAAATCCGCCGCCACCGTTTCGGGCCTCACGCTCGTGAGCCGCATCACGGGCGTCATCCGGGACATGCTGATTGCCCGCTTTTTCGGCGCGACGGCCGAGACCGACGCCTTCTACGTCGCCTTCAGACTGCCAAACATGCTGCGCCGGCTGTTTGCCGAGGGCGCCTTTCAGCAGGCCTTCGTGCCGATGCTGGCCGACGTGAAGGAAAGAGGCGAGGACCGTACCGGCGAATTCATCAACCACGTCTTCTCCGTGCTGGCCGCCGCCGTGCTGGCGGCAAGCGCGGCCGGCGTGCTGGCGGCGCCCGTGCTCGTCTGGCTGATCGCGAGCGGCATGCGCGCCGACCCCGAGGCCTTCACGCTGGCGGTGGGACTGACGCGCTTCATGTTCCCCTACATCGCCTTCATGTCACTGGTGGCGCTCGCCGCCTCGGTGCTCAATACCTGGAAGCGCTTTGCGGTGCCGGCGGCGACGCCGGTGCTTCTCAACCTCTCCTTCATCGTCTTTACGGTGCTTCTGGCGCCGCGTCTTGACGAGCCCGTCTGGGCCCTGGCCGCCGCCGTCATCGTCGGCGGCGTCCTTCAGCTCGGCACGCAGCTGCTGGCCCTGAGGCGTCTCGGCATCTGCATCCGTCCGCGCGGTCTTCGCGCAAGTCTCGGCGACGGAGACGTGCGCCGCGTGCTCCGGCTCATGGTGCCGGCCCTTTTCGGCGTCGGCGTGGCTCAGCTCTCCATTCTCATCAATACCAACATCGCCTCCCATCTCGGCCGAGGCGCGGTGACCTGGCTCAACTACGCGGACCGTCTGATGGAATTCCCGACGGCGCTTCTCGGCGTGGCGCTCGGAACCGTGCTTCTGCCCGGCCTTTCGAGCGCCTTCGCCAGGGGCGATACGGCGCGCTACAACCTGCTTCTGGACAGAGGACTGCGTCTCGTCGTGCTGGTGGCCGTGCCCGCCGCCGTCGGTCTCTGGCTCACGGCCGAAGCGCTCGTGTCCTTCCTCTTTCAGGGCAGGAACTTCACGCCGGCCGACGTTTCGCAGACCGCGCTTGCCGTGGTCGGCTATTCGGTGGGCCTCATCGGTCTCATCGCGCTCAAAATCGTGGCGCCCGCCTTTTACGCCCGAAAGGACATCCGCACGCCGGTTAAGACCGCTTTCTGGAGTCTGATCGTCGTGCAGCTCGTGAACCTGGTGTCCGTACCGCTCTTCTCCCACGCCGGGCTCGCGCTTTCCGTCGGTCTCGGGAGCGTCTTCAATGCGTCGGTCCTTCTCGTTACGCTT
Source organism: Sutterella sp. (assembly GCA_034104065.1). Taxonomy (GTDB): domain Bacteria; phylum Pseudomonadota; class Gammaproteobacteria; order Burkholderiales; family Burkholderiaceae_F; genus Sutterella. The sequence continues at coordinate 10,660 of JAXEEN010000117.1, read as the reverse complement.
CGCCGCCGCGGCATCTACACGCCGCTGCCGGGCTGGACGAAGAGTCTCCTGCGCACGGTGCTGGCTTCCGCCGTCATGGGCGCCGCGCTCTGGTGGGGACAGACCTTCGTCGAATGGACGGCGCTTTCCTGGACGCTTCGCGCGGCGGGCGTGCTGGTGATGGTTGCGGCGGCCGCGGTTCTCTATTTCGGCGTCATGTTTGCGGCGGGCTGGCGTCTGAGCGAGCTTCGTCCCGCGCGCGGCGAAGACTGAGCCTCCTACAAATGACGACGGCGCGCAGACCGCAGTGCTGCGCGCCGGACAATGACGGTCTGACGCCGGACGGCGGGTCCGGCACCGGACTGAATCAGTTTGCGTCTTCGCCGGGTTCGCCGGGCATGCCGTCAAGTTCGTCGTAGGTGAGGAAGGGCATGCGGGCGGGCCAGGCAATCAGTTCGTCCTCGCTCAGCGCCGAGAGCGCCGCCGGTCCGAGACGCGCCGTATTGACGGCGTAGTTGAGCTTGGCATAGACGTGCACCAGATCGTGCTCGAGCACTTCCTTCGCATCTTCGTCATCGCCTTCCGCTACTTTGCTCATGGCATCCTGCAGCGCTTCGCAGGCGTCGTTGAGCGTTGCGTGCAGCCATTCCTTGTCGATCATCACATCCATTTGAGAGTCTCTCGATAATTGTCGGCAGTCATCAGCCGATTTATCGATTGTATGACGCAGGCGGCCGATTTGGCAATGAAAACGGCGCCGCTCCGGTCCGCAGCCGCCGAGGTCCTCCTCGCAGTGGTCCCGCCGGCGCTAGACTATGAGCTTTGCGGCCTGCGCCGCAGGCTTTCATCAAAAGGAATCAAGCAGCATGTGCACTACAGTGATTGTCGGCCGTCTCGCTTCGTCGACCGGTACCGTTCTCGTCGGACACAACGAGGATGCGGGCGGCAGAACGTTCACGCAGCAGTTTCTCGTGCCGGGCGGGAGCCGTGCGCCGGGAAGCCTTCTGACGGCCGAGCCGGGCAGGGCGTCCGTCCCGGACGTTCCGTCGGTGCTCGACACCTACTGGTCCAACATGCTCGCGCCCGAGCCGGGTTCCTCCTTCGATCAGGGCATGGCCAATGCCGCCGGCCTGGTCGTCTGCTCCAACGGCGGCGGCACGTCCTTCGACGCGGCGCTCTCCGACGAAGAAGCGGGTCTCAGGGACGGCGGCCTCGGATTTCTGCTTCGCCGCATCACGGGCGAGCGCGCCCGCACCGCCCGTGAAGCCGCGGAACTCGCCGGACGGCTGATCGCCGAGTACGGCTACTTCGGCGCCGCCCGCAACTACACCTTCGCCGACGCCCGGGAGGCCTGGGTGCTCAACGTCGTCAAGGGCCGGCGGTTCGTCGCCAAGCGCGTCCCCGACGACGGCGTCATGCTGATTTCCAACATGCTGGCGATCCGCGCCGTCGATCCCGGCGATCATGAGAACGTCATTGCTTCGCCCGATCTGATCGAGCATGCCCTCAGGACCGGCCGCTACGTACCGGCGGTCCCGGGAAATACGGAGGATTTCGACTTCGCCCGCGCCTATCAGAGCGACGAGAACCGGCACGAGCCCGGAAAGTCGGTGCGCATGCGCATCGGCTGGCAGGCGATCACCGGGAAGGTGTACGGCGACGAGCTTCACTACCCCGAGGTGCAGCGCCGCCCGGCGCCGATGACGCCCGCCGACGTCATGAAGGTGCTTCGTCTGACGGATCCTGAAACGCGGCTTACGCGCAGCGACGGCCTCGCGGACGCCTTCCACGTCAGCGCCCGCGACATTTCCCGCTCGCATACAAGAGAGGGCTGGGTGATGCAGACTTCGTCCGATCCTCGGGACGCGCTCCTCTGGCACTGCGAAGGTCCGGTGGAGACCGGCGTCTTCGTTCCCTGGTTCCCGTTTGCGGGCGGAATTCCTTCGCATTCGGCACTCACCGATCTCGCCGAAGCCCGTGCACGCCATTTTTCGGTCCGGCCCGAACGGCTGTCGTTCAATCCCCGGTTCCGCTACTTCCTCTACGCGCAGACCGCCGAACTGGTGAATTTCGACCGTTCGCTCTATGCCGGCGTTCTTGCCGAACAGCAGCGTCTGGAGGCCCGCTTTGCGTCCGAGCTTGACAAGCTTTTCGGCAGTCTGCCGACGGACGGAGAAGAAAAGGCGAAGCAGCTCGTTCAGTTTGCCGAGCGTTCGCAGACGGAGGCCGATGCGGTTTTCCGCAGCATTCTCGACGACATCCGCGGTCCCGTCTGCCGGGTGATCGGCCGTCGGAGGACGGCGGCGGGCGGTCCCGAACTCATTGAAGTCGCTCTTTACGGGAGCGAGGCTTTCGACGCATCGCGGATTGATCCCGAGAGCGTCCGGTGGAGCCTCGGTTTTACGTCGTCCAAGGCCTCGGCGCTGGCGCCCGCCGTGCCGGTCGACTGCGACATCCGCGATCTCGACGGCGACGGCTTTGACGATGTGGTGTTTGCCTTCCGCGCCGAGGACATCGATGCCCATCTGATTCCGGGCGTGCGTCACGACACTTATCTGAGGGGCTTCTGCCGCCGCCGGCGCTTTGCCGCCGCGGCCGAACTCGACGCCGCTCTCTGAGGGACACGGTGCGGACGGCGTCCGCGCGGCGGTGCCGCGAAGGCATCACGAAAAAACGGACCGATTCGAGGGAATCGGTCCGTTTTCTGACAGGACTCTCCGCGGTCGGACGGCCGGAAACTGACGTTCGGCCGCAGAGAGAGGGAGGAAGGCACTGAGGAATTAGGCTTCCTTGTGGCCGGTGATGTACTTGCCGGCCATATAGCCCGAGGTATGGGCGAAACCGCAGGCGTTGCCGCCGCAGTAGAAGGCGCCGTGGACGCCGGCCACCGTTTCACCGGCGGCATAGAAGCCCTTGACCGGCTTCATGTCCCAGCCGAGCACTTCGAAGTGTTCGGTGACGCGCACGCCGCCGCAGGAGAGGTTGTTCCACGGGAACATGCGGATCATGTAGTACGGACCCTTGCCGATCTTCCACTGCTGGTCGGTACGGCCGAACTGCGTGTCGTTCTTCGTTTCGACGGCCTTGTTCCAGGTCGCGATCTGGGCCTTCAGGCCTTCGAGGTTGACGCCGGACTTTTCGCAGAGTTCTTCGATCGTGTCGCACTTCCAGAGGTTCTTGCCGGCCTTGAATTCGGCTTCAATGCGTTCGGCAGTCCAGGAGGGCAGACCGACGAGGGCGGACAGCTTGATCTTCGTGAGGGTGCGTTCCCAGCCGGCCTGGTCGGCGAGCACGTAGTGGCAGCCGTCCGGGTTGTGGGCGAGGTGCGGGGTCACGTGGCAGATGCCTTCCTTTTCCGTGATGAAGCGCTTGCCGTTCTTGTTCACCAGGATGCCGCCGTTGTTGGTGATGAACCACCAGCGGCAGTACGGACCGTTGCGGCCGTTGACGACGATGCCGCACGGATAGGAGGCGATGTACTGCATGTGCGAGAGCGGAACGCCGACGTCGCGCACGGCGATCATCATGGCCGTGCCGTCGTTGTTCGGGCCGCCGATGGCGACGCCCTTGCCGGCAACGCTCGGGACCCAGCGGTCAAGCGATTCGGGGCTGCCCGTGATGCCGCCCGTGGCCATGATGATGCCGAGGCGGGCGCGGCAGGTGACCTTCTTGTCGCCCTTGCCGCATTCGACGCCGACCACGCGGTTTTCGGCCGGGTCAAAGAAGATGCGGGAGAGACCGCACTTGTGACGGATGACGATCTTGCGTTCGGCGAGCTGCTTCACGAGCGTGTCGATGTAGTCGCGGCCCTTGAAGGTTTCCTGACGGTGGGCGCGCTTGTGCGTGTGACCGGCATACGGTTCGAGGTGATGAGCGGGAAGACCGTGATCGGCCAGCCAGTCGAAGGCTTCGCCGGAGTGCTTCGTGAAGCCGTAGACCGGTTCCTTGAGGCTCATGTAGTTGCCGTAGGCCATGATGTCTTCGGCAAAGGCTTCCCAGCTGTCCTTGATGGAAGGGTCGGCCTTCTGCAGCTTGCTGCCGCAGGCGGTGAAGAGGCCGCCGCAGAGGTTCGTGGCGGTGTGATAGGGCGACACGCCGGCGTCGAAGACTTCGACCTTCTTGCCGGCGTCGACCACCTGGCAGGCGGCCATCATGCCGGCGCCGCCGCAGCCGAGAACGACCACGTCGGTTTCAATGTCCCACTTGGCGGGCAGAGCCGGCGCGTTCGTGGAGGCGGCAAGAGCAGGAGCAGCGGCACCCGCGGCAGCGGTGGCGGCGGCAGCGCCGAGGAAATGACGGCGGGAAAGCGTTTCTTTGGTCATTGTCATTCTCCCTTCATCTTGATGCTGAAGTTGTGGCAGTCGTTGCATTCGAAGCGCGACTTGGCGTGCATGCTGTGGCAGGCCGTGCAGTTGGCTTCACCGCGGTGCGAGCTGTGCGGATTGGGGGTGAGTTTGGCCGTGCGTTCGGCGATCTGTTCGTAGGAACCGTGGCATTCGAAGCACTTGTCCTTGGCGGGAGCCTTCATCTGGGTGCCCGTGTGGCAGGTCGTGCAGGGAAGCGCCGCGTGCGGACCGTTGATCGTGACGGCGGAGGCGGGAAGTGCGAAGCTGAGGGCGGCTGCGAGGGCAGCAGCCATGAGGCCTGACTTCATGATCATGACTGATTCTCCTAAAGGCGGGCGGCCGGGCCGGCGAACCGGCTCTGCTGCTCACGAAGAACCGGCGGGGTTGGATGCGCCGGCTGATTCGGGATTGTTGGCGGCTTCAGTGTTTCCTTAAGGCTTTCTGAAACCGTGCCGTCATGTTAGAAGCGGACCTGATTTTGCGATACGTGCTGTCGGCGGTCACCGCGGGGGGTGGTATTTCTACTAATTATTTTGAGCGACATTATCGACGGCTTCGGCACCTGCGATGCGGCCGAAGATGAAGGCTGAGGTAAGCGCGTTTCCGCCGAGGCGGTTGCGGCCGTGAATGCCGCCCGCCGTTTCGCCCGCGGCGTAGAGACCGGGGATGACGCTGCCGTCCCTGCGAAGCACGCGGGCGCGTTCGTCGACGCTGATGCCGCCGAGCGTCATGTGAATGCCGAGCCGTTCGATGCCGAAGTAAAAGGGCGGCGTATCGATGGTCTGGGTGAAGGCCGTGCGGCCGAAGTCGAGGTCGCGTTTTTCCGAGGCCATGCGGTTGTAGCGCTCGAGCGTGCCGCGAAGCACGTCTTCGGAAACCTCCATGGCGCGGGCGAGCTCTTCGATGCTGTCGGCCGTTTTGACGATGCCGGAGGCCATTTTGGCGCCGATGCCGGCGCCCTTGCGGGATTTTGCGTCAGTAAGCGCCCACATCATGCGGCCGGGCTGACGTTCGATGGCGTTCTGGATGTCGCGGAAATCCGCGTCTTCGCTGACGAAGCGCCGGCCTTCGGCATTGAGCCAGATTTCGCCGCCCGCATAGTCGAGCACGCGTCCGCCGTTGTACGGGATGAGCTGCATGGCGTCCATGTCGGTGAGTCCGGCGCCGATCGCCTCGGCCATGTCGATGCCGTCGCCGGTCGCGCCGTCGCCGAGCAGACCGGTCGGGTCGGCCGTCGTGCGGTACGTCGCGTCGAGTTCGGGCCGCCAGCGGCGGCGCATCGGCACGTTGGCGCCGAAGCCTCCGGTGGCGAGGACGACGGCCCGTGCGCGGTGGAAGCGTTCCGTTCCGTCGGAACCGGCCGTCACGACGCCCGTCACTCGGCCCGCATCCGTCAGCAGGCTGCGGACTGGTTCGCAGAGGCGGATTTCAACGCCGAGCGCCCGTGCCCGGGCGTTGAGCGCCTGAACGTATTCGTAGCCGCCCCGCATGGAGCCCGTCGACATGTTGCGTACGGCAATCGAGCCCACGGCGCGAAAGAGTCTCGGCTCCCAGCGGACGCCCATGCCGGCAAGCCAGACGGGCAGCGCGGCGCTTTCACGGGCCAGGGTTTCGGCCAGCGCCGGCTCGCCGCCGGAGGCGACGATTTCGGCGGCCATGTCGGCGGCGGGATCTCCCCGGCTGCCGGCGGCCACGCTGACCGATCCGGAAGCGAGGATGGTGTGTCCGCCGACGACGGCGGCCTTTTCAAAGACGATGATCCGGCGCGCGCCCGCTTCGGCGGCCGACACGGCCGCCGCCAGTCCGGCGCCGCCCGCGCCGGCGATGATGACGTCCCAGGCCGGTTCTTCGGCGGCCCGGACCGATGAGAGAGCCGCCGAGAAGAGCGTCAGCACGATAAAGTCACGCCTCTGCATGCCAGCCCGCCTCAAAGGCAAGTCGGGTCAGTTCGGCGGGCGAATGCACGTCGAGCTTCACGAAGGCGTTGGCGCGGTGCATCTTCACCGTACTCACCTCCAGGCCGAGGAGCTTGGCGATCGACTTGTTCGCGTCGTTGCCCTTGAGGACCTCGGCCACGATGACCGTTTCCCGCGGCGTCAGCGATTCGAAGCGCTTGATGAGCGCCGCGCGGCGGCTTTCGTCCGCGCAGATCTCCAGCGACCGGGCAACGGCGGCCGAAATCTTCTGCACGAGATCCATCGGCTTGACGGGCTTTTCCAGGAAGTCGACCGCGCCCTGCTGCAGCGTGTGGACAGCCATGGAGATGCTGCCGTGGGCGGACAGAAAAATGACGGGGAGGGCGGATCCGCGGCGGATCATTTCCTCCTGTACTTCCAGACCCGTCATGCCGGGCATGCGGACGTCCAGAACAACGCAGCCCGGACCGGCGAGCGTGTCTTCGTCGAGAAAGCTGCGTCCGTCCGGATAGGAGGCGACGGCCCATCCCATGGTCTGAAGAAGAAGGACGAAGGAAGCCTTGAGCGCTTCATCGTCGTCCACGATGCGAACTAAGGGTCTGACGGTCATAAAACGGGTCCTGCTTTGCCGGATGGTTGCAGTTTATCGAAGGTGACGGCGATGGAGAGGCCGCCCGGTGTGAGTCTTGCAACACTCAGTTTTGCGCCGTGCTCGTCGACGATGTTGCGGACGATGGCGAGCCCGAGTCCGAGTCCGTCCTCCTTCACGCTGTCGCTGATGCTCATCATGCGTGCGAACGCCGCGTCGCTGATCGGCGGTCCGTTGTCGGTGACGGCGAGGCGCCAGCCTTCGGGGACGTCCTCGAGGGTCAGTCTGACGACGGCGCCGGTATTTTCGCAGGCGGCCTGGTCGGCGTTTTTGAGCAGATTGATGACGAGCAGTTCGATTTCGAGCGCGTTGCCGCTGATGAGCGCTTCGGGCATCGGCGGCATTTCAAGCCTCGACGTGCCGGCCGCGTTCTTCGAATAGTGGCGGAAGGCGCGGGCGGCGGCCTCGTCGAGCCTCACGTCGGTGCTGCGGTTCACGTCCCGCCTGGCGTAGCCGCGGACGCGGTCGATGATCGCCGCCATGCGCTGGGATTCCTCTTCGGCGCCGGCGAGGGCCTTCTGCACGATGTCGTCGTCCGCCAGAGGAGAGCCCTCGGTCTTGATGCGAAGGATCATCATGTAGTTGACGACAGAATTGATCGGCTGCTTGAGTTCATGCGCAATCATGGCTCAGAGCTGGCTGATGGCGCCCATGCGCTCGAGCTTGCTGAGCTTGAGCCTGGCTTCCTCCTCGCGCTTCATGACGGCGTCGCGTTCGGCCAGTGCGGCGGTCAGCATCGCCGTGCGGCGCCGGACCAGACTGTGAAGACGGAGTTCGTTGAGCACGACGAGCAGAATGAGACCTAGCACGCCGCAGATCCAGGCGCCGAAACGCCGCCAGATGCTGGCCGGGGTCCAGCTGTCCAGATACGACCAGGCGCCCAGGTGCAGTTCCTTGAAGAGCGAGGTGACGTTGACGAAGCTGCTGGTCACCTGCCAGATGTAGCTTTCGTTTTCGGGCAGCTTCAGGAGCGCCAGCGTGACGTCGCGCACCACGACGGGATCGGTCCAGGGCAGGGCGGCGACGACGATGTCGGGATAGAGTGCCGTCGAATGACGGCACCGCAGCCCGTCGTCCTTCTTTTCATGAATGACGCGCAGGACGCCGGGGGCGATCAGACCGGCCGCTTCGGCCCGCTCGAGCATGCAGGCGGGCAGAATGCCGGCGTCGGTTCGGCCCGAAGCCACGCTCATGATGACGTCGGGCAGCGTGAAGCCGAGGAAGTTCACCTGACTGAAGAAGCGTTTTCTTTCGATGCCCGACTCGATGAGTTCCCGCTCGAAGGCGAGCCACCCTTCCACCGCGTCGGGATTGCCGGCAGCGGCCTTCTTGTGGCGAAGGTCCGCGAGCGTCGTCAGATCCGAGCGGTCCGCCCGAACGACGACGGCGGCGCCCACGGAGCGCGAGGGATCTTTGGCGAAGGTCGTCTTGCGGGTGGCTATGGCGTGCGCGCCGATTTCGGTGGCGGCGTTCACGTAGACCGCGGCGGGCGCAATGATGATGTCGGGACGCAGCTGACGGATTTCACTGATGGGCAGGACCGGCGAGAGACGCACCGAGGAAATCGTGTCGCGGGTGCGTTCACGGGCGACCGACGTCATGGTCGGCATCACGGTCTGAGAGAAGAAGCCCGGTTCCACGGAGTCCACGAAGCCGACGCGGATGTCGGCTGCGAAGGCGCCGGCGGCAAAGGCCGCGCAGAGCACGCAGAGCAGTCGGGACTGAGGGCTGAAGGGCGGAAAACGGGGCATCGCATCGAAGGGACGCAGCTGTGGAGATTCGTTCGATCGTAGCGTCTTTTAGCCGGCGCCGCTACCGCCTCAGGGCGGTATAGGCCCTCGGACTCGGCATGGGAAAGTCCCTAGACGCCGCCTGCGTCCGACGGACTTTTTCTCTGCCGCAGGCTCCTACAATAGACGGCGGAGCCGTCTGCCGGGACCGGCGGACGCGTTCCTCCCGCGGTTTTGCCGCGGGACCAGCAATGTGAAACACCGGAATAATCCAGTACAAACCATCAAGGAAAAGGAACCTTCGGTATGTCTATGAAAAAACTGGCCGCCGCAGCGGCGGCCGCGATGATGCTTTTCGGCGCCCAGGCCGGCGCGGAAGTTCTCAAGGTCGGCAGCGAGACCGTCTATCCCCCCTTTGAATTCCTCGATTCGCACACCGGCAAGTACGTGGGCTTCGACATCGACCTGATCGACGAGGTCTCGAAGCGCGCGGGCTTCGAAACGCAGATCTTCTCGATGGGCCTCGACGGCCTCGTGCCTGCTCTGATGGCGGGCTCGATCGACGTGGCCGTGTCCGCCCTCACCATTACGAAGGAACGCGCCGCCAAGGTCGACTTCACGAAACCCTACTACGAGTCGGGCCTTTCCATCATGACGCACGCCGACAACAACATCAAGGGTGCGAAGGATCTTGAGGGCAAGGTCCTCTGTGCTGAAATCGGTTCGTCCGGCTCGCTCTACATGTCCAAACTTCCCGGCGTGAAGCTGCGCACGTTCAATTCGGCCGCCGAAGCCTTCCTGGAAATCAACCAGAAGGGCTGCTACGCCATGGTGAACGACAAGCCCGTGAACGAGTACTTTCTCACCCAGAAGGCGTCGAAGAATCTGAAGCTGAAGGAAGTGCCCGTCATTCTGGCGGCTGAAAACTACGGCTTTGCGGTTCAGAAGGGCAACGACAAGCTCCGCGCCCGTCTTGACAAGGCGCTCGACGAGATTCGCGCCGACGGCACTTATGCCAGGATCTACAAGAAGTGGTTCGGCGAAGGCGCCAAGTAGTCTCCGCTATTTGCTATGATCGCGAGACGACGCACCCGTCCGGGTGCGCCGGGAACGCGGAACGGCTGCCGGCTCCGGTCTGCGGCCGTTTTTTATTTCGATGCACTCCGCCCCGCGTCATGATTCTCAAAACGCTGTTTCTCTTCATTCTCATTCCGCTGGTCCTCTTCCTCGTGACGCTGGGTTATTTTGTCTTTCAGCTCTGGAAGCTGAAACAAAGCGGAAGATTGCATTCCATTTCCATCAAGATCAGACCGGACAAGAACGACATCGAAACGGCCAATTTCCGGCTGGTCGACCGCGTTCGTCTTGAAGGGGAGATTTTCGATCAGGCCTATCGCGACGAGCGCACGCTGACCGTCAAGCCCCGGCCCTTCGAACTCGATCTGCTCTCCCCGGAAGCCTGCGCCTACCTCGGCGTGGCGCTCGCCGCGATCGACGTGCGCATGTGCGAAAACGAGCATATCCCGAAGGGGACGCGCTCTCAGCGCATTTCCCGCGTCACGTCCACGGCGGACACGCTGATCGACGGCGAGACCTACATGATCGTGCAGCGCATCGCGGAGCCCGGCGTCATCTTCTGCGAGAATCCTTCGGCCGATGCCGCCGAGCTGAAGCGGGAAGACATTCCCGCGCCGCTTGCGGAGTGGATGGCGGAAAACAGCGAACGGCTGCTTCGCTTCGTCGATCAGTGGCAGGCGACGTTCGACTACAACGAGGACGAGGTCATGTCGGGCGTCGTCCAGCCCGAGACGATTTATCTTTTGGCGCGCCGCCTGCTCGAAGCGGACTTCGAAACGGGCGAAGCCTGCATCCGCCTGCGCAAAACCGTAGAGAACTTCGGCAGGGATCTTCTCTACACGTTCTCCGACGAGGACGACGAAGACGAATTCGACGACCCCGCTCGTCCGGTCCGCTGAGCGCGGACGCAGGCGGCCTGTTCAGCCGCGAACGAAAGGGGGCGCAGCAAAGAGCGGGAGGAAG
>JAXEEN010000116.1:0-34075 GCA_034104065.1 Sutterella sp. | reverse complement strand
CCGGAGTGGACTCACCTCTGGTGTACCGGTTGTCACGCCAGTGGCATCGCCGGGTAGCTATGTGGGGAAGAGATAACCGCTGAAAGCATCTAAGCGGGAAACTTGCCTGAAGATAAGTCTTCCTGGAGGCTTGACCTCCCTGAAGAGTCGTTCGAGACCAGGACGTTGATAGGTTGGGTGTGTAAGCGCTGTGAGGCGTTTAGCTAACCAATACTAATTGCTCGTGCAGCTTGATCCTATAACCGTGAAGCTTTTTTGACTGAAAGTCGGAAGAGAATTTCAGAATCACGGATGCGCACGATCCGTGCTTCGTTTCTTAGCCAAAGCAAAGAATTCGTCCGAAAGGACAAAGCCTTTGCCTGATGACCATAGAGAAGCGGTCCCACTCATTCCCATTCCGACAAGGACAGTGAAACGCTTTATCGCCGATGATAGTTGGTTGTATTTCCAGTGAAAGTAGGACATCGTCAGGCTCACCATTGAGAACCCCCGGTACCGCAAGGTGCTGGGGGTTTTCCTTTATTATCACGCTGATAATAAGGTTATCCACAGAGGATGAACGGTGGATAGCCGGAGAGCCAGAGTCAAAGTCCGGCCAGGAGCGCGCAGGCGAGCTAGGCACGTTCAAAGACGGATTCGTATTCGGCATATTCATCGGTCGTGTGGTTGCGTCGGCCCCGCACGCCGAGAGCGTCCAGCACCGGAACACCTGCCATCGTTAATGCGGCCGAATCGGATCCGCCTGTTCAATAAAACCTATTCAAAATTGCTCATTTTGGGGTTTCATTGACTTATCCGCACTCTGTTGAGTCCGAGAAGAGTCTCGGCCAACTAGAGCCTGTTGATGCTCAGTAGCACCGGAAGCCAAAGCTCCGACGGTCCGGGTTCCCTTCTGCGAGAAGCCGTATTTCGATGCAGTCCGGTTTGCACGTTCCAGGAGAAGCATGGTGCTGCGCAGACGTTCCATGGCCGGAAACACAAATAGCTCAGTGATGCGGGTAGAGGTTTTGTCAACGTAGCACCGGTTTTCGAGCGCATGGAGGCCGCGTCGGACCCGATCGAGTTCGGTTGCCGAGCTGAACCGTACGTCAATGACGCACCAGGCATTTTCAGGGCAGGCATTGGGAACGTTGCCGCCTCCGATGATGCCGACGTTGAGAAGCGTCCCTTCCTGACGGTCGGAAAGCGCACTAAAGTCTCCGATCTTCGCCGCCAGTTCGGTAACGGCACTGCGGCCTTCATAAGGGGCGTTTCCAACGTGAGCGCCGACGCGTGAATATCGACCCGGAAATTGGCGACGCCTTTGCGCTCCACGACGACTGCGTTGTCGGGAAAGCCGGTTTCAAAGTTGAGGCCGAATCGTGCGCCTTTGGCGGCTTCAATCCGATCGTGAAGACCGGTGGAAAAGCGATGGCTGTTTTCTTCGTCGCCGGCAAGAAGAACGCGAACTCCTCCCGTCTAAACTGCTGTGAATACGCCCACAGCGCATGGTGATGCTGAATGCCAAAACAAGGACGCCCGGGCCGGTGACGCGCCATCGCTGAGACAGTGAAGTGGGATCGTGCGGCACATACGGTATCGAGACGCCGCAACAGTAGGACGGAGGGCAGATTCAGCTTGACGCAGTCGGCAATCAGTAATCGAGCGCTTTCTCTTAATCCGCTGCCTGAGCAACGAGACTCGCGAGGTTGTGGCCGCGAACGACCATACCTGCGCACCATCGCCGACGCCGTGTTCAGTAGCGCAAGCATGGATGCGTTTTGCTTCAGTGCAACCTGCGACGCAAGCGACCTTGGTGTTGAGCAGGATGAAAGGATGCCTTCAAGGGCCGAGTACAAAAAAAGGTCGCGGATGCTCACGCATCAACGCGACCGGAATGTCGGAGCTGCAAAGGCCACCTGACTGGCAGCTCCGGGCCGGGAAACAAAGACAGACAGAAAGGTTTTGCTTCTCCGGCGAAAGTTCGGATAACCCAACCCGGAACCTTCGGATGCTTAGGTTAACTAGTGCCGCAGGGGATCACAATGGGCAAAATGCCTAGAATGAGGGAAAAGCGCTCGGAATATGACAAGCGCCAAGCTAGGCTTGAGAAAGTGCCTAATTGAAGAAATGGAGTTCAAAAAAGAAAAGGACGTTCATTTCTGAACGTCCTTTTCGGAATTCTGGCTCCCCGAGCTGGGTTCGAACCAGCGACCTGCGGATTAACAGTCCGTCGCTCTACCGACTGAGCTATCGGGGAATAACAGAGGATCGATCAATGCGATCCAAATGGGATCTTGGCTCCCCGAGCTGGGTTCGAACCAGCGACCTGCGGATTAACAGTCCGTCGCTCTACCGACTGAGCTATCGGGGAATCAAGGACACGAAGTATACGGGAGAAAACAGAGTCTGACAAGAGTCGCTAGAAAAATACCGTGAATGCGGTATAGCTGTTCCTCCCTCCGGGTTTAACGGACGGCGGCAAGCGCCTTGGCCACGTATTCAACGTTCTTCGTGCTGAGGCCGGCCACGCAGATGCGGCCGTTGTTGACGCCGTATACGCCGAACTTCTCACGAAGCGCGATCATCTGATCGGCGTTCAGACCCGTGAACGAGAACATGCCGGCCTGGCGGGCAGCAAAGGAAAGATCCACGCCGAGTTTTTCGCCTTCGGCCGTCAGAAGCGTACGCATCTGATGGATGCGAGAACGCATGCCGGTGACTTCGTCCACCCAGGTAGCCTTGAGTTCGGGATCGTTGAGAATTTCGCTGACCGCAGCAGCGCCGTGGGTGGCCGGGTTGGAGTATTCGGCGCGAACGATCGACTTGATGATCGACTGCACGACGGCTGCTTCGCCGGCATTCGGCGTCACGATATGGAGGCCGCCCGTACGTTCGCCGTAAAGACCGAAATTCTTGGAGCAGGAGGAGGCCACCATGAAGGCGATGCCGGCATCAGCCAGCAGGCGGGGTGCGAAGGCATCTTCGTCCAGACCGTCTCCGAAGCCCTGATAGGCGATGTCGAGGAACGGGAAGAGGTCGCGCTCGCGGATGATTTCAAGCACTTCCTTCCACTGTTCGTGGGAAAGATCGACGCCGGTCGGATTGTGGCAGCAGGCATGCAGAAGAACAACGGTGCCGGCATCAAGCGCTTTCAGGGCGGCCTTCATGGCGTCAAACGCGACGAGTCCCGTCGCCTTGTCGTAGTACGGGTACTTGGCAACGTCAAGGCCTGCATGCTTGAACAGCGTGATGTGGTTGCCCCAGGTCGGATCGGAAACGACCGCCTTGGTCAGACCGAGAACTTCATGAGCAAAAACGGAGCCGAGACGAAGCGCGCCCGTGCCGCCGAGGGACTGGATGGTGCAGATGCGGCCGGAGAGCACGGCTTCGGAATCGGCACCGAAGACGAGCTTCTGGACGGCGCTGCAGTAGGACGGAATGCCGGACATCGGCACATAGCCGTGGGGAGCACCGCGTTCTAGAAGACGGCGTTCAGCTTCTGCGACGGCCTGCATCAGCGGGAGCTTCCCTTCCTCGTTCAGGAAGACGCCGACACCGAGATTGACCTTTTCTGCCCGTGCATCCTTCTTGAAAAGCTCATTGAGGCCGAGGATGGGATCATCGGGGGCGGGCTGCAGTGAGGAGAAAATCTGGGAAGACATGGTAGGTACACCCACAAAAAGAAAACGACCTGTCCACTATAGCGAAGCCCGGCTCGTCCGACGGCCGTTTTGCCGGGCAGTATGAGCGATTTTCGAGACAGGTCATAGCAGATAAGATGAATTTGCTAAGCAAAGACAGAAGCGTCGGAAGTTAATAAAATTCAGTCGATCCGAACGAATAAAACCGAGGTAAACGGCTGTGCCCGACATCGTCACTTATCCGAACTCTCCCTTTGTGCTTCATCAGCCCTTCAAACCGGCAGGCGATCAGCCGACGGCCATCGAGCGGCTCTGCGAGGGACTCGAGGACGGACTGATGGCTCAGACGCTTCTCGGCGTGACGGGCTCGGGCAAAACGTACACCATGGCGAATGTCATCGCCCGCCTCGGTGTTCCGGCCGTCATCATGGCGCCCAACAAGACGCTGGCCGCTCAGACGTACTCGGAAATGCGCGACTTCTTTCCGGAAAACGCGGTCGAGTACTTCGTCTCCTATTACGACTTTTACCAGCCGGAAGCCTATGTGCCGGCCCGCGATCTGTTCATCGAAAAGGATGCCGCGGTCAATGAGCATATCGAGCAGATGCGTCTTGCGGCGACGAAATCGATCCTCGAGCGTCGGGATACGATCATCGTTGCAACTGTTTCCGCGATTTACGGCATCGGCAAGCCCGAGAGTTATACGGAGATGCGTCTGATTCTTCGCACGGGCGACCGCAAGCCGCAGCGCCAGCTCATCACTCAGCTGGTCAAGATGCAGTACCGCCGCACGGATACGGAGTTCGTGCGGGGGACCTTTCGGGTGCGAGGCGACACGATCGATGTGTTTCCTGCCGAGCATGCCGAAAGTGCCGTCCGCATTGAGCTCTTCGATGACGAGGTTGATGCCGTGCTCCTCTTCGACCCTCTGACGGGACGGGTCGAGCAGCGTGTTCCCCGGTTTGTCGTTTATCCTGCAAGTCATTACGTGACCCCCCGCGAGGAGATCGTCCGTGCAATGACCGGCATCAGGGCCGAGCTGAAGGAACGCACCAAAGAGCTGCTTGATGCGGGCCGCATCGTTGAGGCTCAGCGTCTTCAGCAGCGCACGCTCTTTGACCTTGAGATGCTGGATCAGGTGGGTTTTTGCAAGGGCATTGAAAACTATTCCCGTCATCTCACCGGACTGGCGCCTGGCGAAGCACCGCCCTGCCTGATCGACTATCTGCCGACCGACAGCATCATGTTTTTTGATGAAAGTCACGTGATGATGGGGCAGCTCGGCGGCATGTACCGCGGAGACCGGGCCCGCAAGGAAACCCTCGTGAATTACGGTTTCCGTCTTCCTTCGGCTCTCGACAACCGGCCGCTGCGTTTTGACGAGTTTGAGCGCAAGATGCGCAGAAGCATTTTTGTCTCGGCGACGCCCGCGGACTACGAACTGGAAAAATGCGGCGGCGAGGTCGTGGAGCAGGTGGTTCGGCCGACCGGGCTGGTCGATCCGGCCGTCGAAGTCAGACCCGCCGTCACGCAGGTTGATGATCTGCTCTCGGAAATCACCGAGACGACGACAAAGGGAGAGCGCGTGCTCGTTACGACGCTGACGAAGCGCATGGCCGAGGACCTGACGGACTTTCTGTCGGAACACGGTGTGCGCGTGCGTTATCTGCACTCCGATATCGATACGGTCGAGCGCGTGGAAATCATTCGGGATCTTCGCGCAGGCAGGTTCGATGTTCTCGTCGGCATCAATCTTCTTCGCGAAGGTCTCGATATTCCCGAGGTTTCTCTCGTTGCCATACTTGATGCCGATAAGGAAGGGTTTCTGCGCAGCGAGCGTTCGCTGATCCAGACCATCGGCCGAGCCGCCCGCAATCTCCACGGACGCGCCGTCCTTTATGCAGACCGAATGACCGACTCCATGAACCGGGCGCTGACGGAAACGAAACGCCGACGGGAAAAGCAGATGGAGTTCAACCGTGTGCACGGCATCGTGCCGCGCGGCGTCAAAAAAGAGATCAAGGAGATCATCGACGGCGTATACCGCGGCCCCGACGTGACGGCGCCGGCACGGACCGATGCCGACGGCGACTATGCGCTGATGGATGAACATGCCGTGGCCGCCCGTATCCGTACGCTTGAGGCGCAGATGCTGACGCATGCCCGCAATCTCGACTTCGAAAAGGCCGCCAAGGTTCGCGATGAAATAAGACGACTTAGGGAAACCGCTTTCGGAGCGTCGGCGAACTCATAAGTACTATTCTCGGAATAAGCTGCGCCATAGGCGAACATAAGTCATGCATTCCATAAGGGAGAGGAATGTCCTCTATGCAGACGAGCTTGACTGCAGTAGGATATAGCCTGTTGTGAGATGCCTGCGGAGTCCGATTCGTGTACGGACTGCGCAGCAAGTAACGGATGCGTTGAAAGTGATTAATGTTCTCTTTGTGTGTACGGGCAACATCTGCCGCAGTCCGACGGCCGAAGCCATCTTTCGCAAGAAAGTGACGGAAGCCAAGCTCAACGATGTCATTTATTCGGATAGTGCGGCAACAAGCAGCCATCACGTCGGAGAGACTCCCGACGTGCGCGCCCAGCTCGCCTGCCGCAAGCGCGGTCTCGACATCAAAGAGCACCGCGCCAGGGAGATCACGCCGGAGGATTTCGAGAAGTTCGACTTCATCCTTGTCATGGACTGGGAAAACCTCACGGATCTTCAACATCGCTCGCCCCCGCAGTTCCGTCATAAGATTCATCTTCTCATGCGTTACGCAAACGACAATGACGCTGCCGTGGTGCCGGATCCCTATTACGGTCTCAACGAAGGTTTCAATCAGGTGCTCGAATACTGCAATGATGCATGCGGAGGGCTTTTGGAAACGATTGAACGCAAAGCCCGCATGATGCAGAAGTCGCTTCAGGCTCAGAAAGCCGCTCAGGCTGCCGCGGAAGGCGAAGCAGTCTGATTCCGAAGTTTGTTCCCTGACCGGACGGTTGTCAGCAGCCGTCCGGTTTTTTTATGTTCCGCCTGCCTTGCGTAAGCAGTCCGATACTTTTTGCTTAGGCACAAATCTGACTGGAATACTCAGGTATTCTCTGCTAATATCCGACCTGTTCGATCGGGATTATCCCGGATCTCATTCCTTTTGCGAGAGGAGAAGAAGTTTGAAGCTAACGACGAAAGGACGCTTTGCCGTCACCGCGATGGTCGATCTCGCGCTGCACGAAGCCTCCGCGCCTATTTCCCTCACGCAGATTTCCGAGAGACAGCAGATCTCCGTGGCCTACCTTGAGCAGATTTTCTGCAAACTCCGCCGCGCGGGACTCGTTGCAAGCGTCCGAGGCCCCGGCGGCGGATACCGCCTCGGCGACGCCTCCGACCGCATTACGGTGGGCGCGATCATCTCTGCCGTGGATGAGGACATCGATGCGACGCAGTGCCGCGGAGACGGTACATGCCACGGAGGCGCTTCCTGCCTCACGCATCATCTTTGGGAAGATCTCAATACGCTGACGAAGAAGTTTCTTGACGGCGTCACGCTGGCGTCCATGGTGAAGGCTCATGAAGAGCGTCACGGGCATCAGGTGGTGTCAGCCGTCATTCCTGTTCGCGGACGTGACGGAGCCCCCGTCGGCCGCTGAACCTCTTTACGGACAACAGACCCCTCTGATCATCACATCGCCTGCTGCGACGATTCATTTAGAAAGGAACAATGATGAAGCTCCCCGTTTATCTCGACTACTCTGCAACGACCCCGTGCGATCCCCGCGTAGTCGACAAAATGGTTCCGTACCTTTACGAAAAGTTCGGCAATCCGGCTTCCCACAGCCATTCCTACGGCTGGGAAGCGGAAAAGGCCGTTGAGGAGGCCCGCGGACATGTGGCCGCGCTGATCGGCGCCGATCCCCGTGAAATCGTCTGGACGTCCGGTGCGACCGAAAGCGACAACCTCGCCATCAAGGGAGCCGCACATTTTTATCGTGAAAAGGGCAAGCATCTCATTACGGTGAAGACCGAGCACAAGGCGGTGCTGGACTCCATGCGTCACCTCGAAACCGAGGGTTTTGAAGTGACGTACCTCGACGTGCAGGAAGACGGTCTGATCGACATGGACGCCTTCCGCGCCGCCATTCGTCCGGATACGATTCTCGTCTCGGTGATGGCGATCAACAATGAAATCGGCGTCATTCAGGATCTGGAAACGATCAGCAGCATCTGCCACGAACACGGCATTCTCTTCCACTGCGACGCCACTCAGGCGGCAGGCAAGATGGACCTCAACGTCGATCGTCTGAAGGTCGACCTGATGAGTCTCTCCGGTCACAAGGTTTACGGTCCGAAGGGCATCGGCGCTCTCTACGTCCGCCGCAAGCCCCGTGTCCGCATCGAATGCCAGATTCACGGCGGCGGTCACGAGCGCGGCATGCGTTCGGGTACGCTCGCAGCGCATCAGATCGTCGGCATGGGCGAGGCCTATCGTCTCGCCAAGGAAGAAATGGAAACCGAAATGCCGCGTCTGCGCCGTCTGCGCGACCGTCTCTGGGACGGCATCCGCAACAACATTTCGGACGTCTACCTCAACGGCAACTGGGAGCATCGTTCGCCGCACAATCTCAACGTGAGCTTTGCCTTCATTGAAGGCGAAAGCCTCATGATGGCGATGAAGGACATTGCGGTTTCTTCGGGTTCCGCCTGCACGTCGGCCTCGCTCGAGCCCTCTTATGTGCTTCGTGCTCTAGGCCGAGACGACGAACTCGCTCACAGCTCGATCCGCTTTACGCTCGGCCGCTTTACGACCGAAGAGGAAATCGATTTCGTGATCAAGACGCTCGTTGAAAGCGTCAATCGTCTGCGCGAGATGAGCCCGCTTTGGGAAATGCACCAGCAGGGCGTCGATATTTCCAAGGTTCAGTGGTCCGAACACTGATCGGACGCGTTCACACCCCATTCATTTGAAGGGCGGCAGACCCGCCCTCTGCGGAGATTTAAGAATATGGCATACAGCGAAAAGCTCATCGATCACTACGAACACCCGCGCAACGTGGGCACGCTCGACCAGAAGGCCGACAACGTCGGCACCGGCATGGTCGGCGCTCCCGCCTGCGGCGACGTGATGCGTCTGCAGATTCAGGTGAACGATCAGGGCGTGATTGAAGACGCCAAGTTCAAGACCTACGGCTGCGGGTCCGCCATTGCCTCGTCGTCGCTGGTGACCGAATGGGTCAAGGGCAAGACGCTCGACGAAGCCGGAGCCCTCACCAATGCTGAAATCGCGGAGGAACTTGCACTTCCTCCTGTGAAGATTCACTGCTCGATTCTCGCCGAGGACGCCATCAAGGCCGCTATCAGCGACTACCGCAGCAAGCAGACGAAGAAGGAGTAAGCCATGGCCGTGACACTCACTGAAGCCGCCGCCAAGCACGTTGAAAAGTTTCTCACCAAGCGCGGCAAGGGCATCGGCCTTCGCCTCGGCGTGAAGACGTCAGGCTGCTCCGGCATGGCCTACAAGCTCGAATTTGCCGATGCGGTCAATGAAGACGACAAGGTGTGGGAAAGCTTCGGCGTGAAGGTGATCGTCGACGAGAAGAGCCTGCCCTACATCGACGGCACCGAACTCGACTACACGCGGGAAGGTCTCCAGGAAGGGTTCAAGTTCCACAATCCGAATGAAAAGAGCCGCTGCGGCTGCGGCGAGTCCTTCCACGTCTAATGAACCCGAAACGGGGACCCGAGGGTTCCCGTTTTTGTCTGCGGAGATTCCGATGGCCCAATTCAGTCCCTATCAGTTGTTCGGACTTAAGCCGACTTATTCAGTCGATCTGAAGCGACTCGAATCGGCGTATCAGGCGGCGATGCTCAAGGTGCATCCCGACCGCTCCGCCGACCGATCGGCAGCCGAAAGAAGAGTCGCGGAGCAGTGGAGCACGCGCATCAACGAGGCGTACCAGCTTCTGAAAAATCCGGTGAAGCGTGCCGCCTGGCTCTGCGAGGCAGCCGGACATCCTCTGGAATCGGAAACCAACACCCGCATGCCCGCCGACTTCCTGATGACGCAGATCGAGTGGCGCGAGGCGCTCGAATCCGCCGACGGAAACAAGGATAAAATTGCGGCACTGCGCACGGAGACCGAAACGGTCTGGCGTGAAACGGAAGAACGCCTTGCCAGGGCGCTCGACGGCAGCGCCGACTGGGCGCAGGCCGTCGATCTGACGCGCCGGCTGATGTTCATCGGCCGTTTCCTTGAGGAAGTCGCCCGCGCGGAAAAGAACAACTAACCGGATCCCATTCACATGGCCTTATTTCAGATTGCAGAGCCGGGTCTGTCGGCTGCGCCCCATGAACACCGTCTGGCGGTGGGCATTGACCTCGGCACCACCAATTCGCTCGTGGCGAGCGTGATCAGCGGCACGGCGGAGGTGATCCGCGATGAGGAAGGGGCGGCGCTCCTTCCGTCCGTCGTTCACTATGCTGCCGACGGAACCGTGACCGTCGGCGCCGTCGCGCTGCGCGATGCCAGCCGTGATGCCAAGAATACGATTTCCTCCGCAAAGCGCCTCATCGGCCGCACGATGAAGGATCTCGCCGACACGCACAACCTTCCCTACGATCTGGTCGACGATCCGTCGATGGTCCGCATCGCCACGGCTGCCGGCGTCAAATCGCCCGTGGAAGTGAGCAGCGAAGTGCTCCGTACCCTTGCCGAGCGTGCCGAAAAGCGTCTCGGCGGCGATCTGACCGGGGCGGTGATTACGGTGCCCGCCTACTTCGATGATGCGCAGCGTCAGGCAACGAAGGATGCGGCCAGGCTGGCGAACCTGACGGTTCTGCGCCTGCTCAACGAGCCGACGGCCGCAGCGCTGGCCTACGGTCTCGACAACAGCGCCGAAGGCGTGTACCTCGTCTATGACCTCGGCGGCGGGACCTTCGACGTGTCGCTCCTGAAGCTGACGAAGGGGGTTTTTGAAGTTCTGGCGACGGGCGGCAATTCCGCTCTCGGCGGGGACGACTTCGATCACCGCGTCCTCTGTCATGTGACGGAAAGCTTCCGCGGCGGCAATCCCAAGGCCGTCTTTACCGTGAGCGGTCAGCCCGCTCAGAGCCTTCCCGTTCACATTCTGTCGGCTGCCGAAAAGCGCCGTCTGATGCAGCTCTCGCGTGCAGCAAAGGAAAAGCTGACGGAAGCCGAAGAAACGGTGATTGATTTCACCTTCGACAACGGCGACCGCGTCGAGCTCCCGCTGACCCGCGCCGAGTTCAACGGCATGACCTGCCATCTCGTTCAGAAGACGATCGCCGCCCTGTCCGGCGTGCTGGCCGATGCGTCGGTTGAGCCCAAGGACGTCAAGGGCGTCGTTCTCGTCGGCGGCGCGACGCGCATGCCCTGCGTGCGCGACTGCGTGGAGCGCTTTTTCGGCTTCAAGCCGCTCTCCAACATCGATCCGGACCAGGTGGTGGCGATCGGCGCCGCGATGCAGGCCAACAAGCTTGCCGGCAACACGAGCGCCGATGATGACTGGCTGCTGCTTGACGTGACGCCGCTTTCCCTTGGATTGGAAACGATGGGCGGCCTGGTTGAAAAGGTCATTCCCCGCAACAGCGCTATTCCGATCGCCCGTGCTCAGGACTTTACGACCTTCAAGGACGGTCAGACCGCCATGGCCATTCATGTGGTGCAGGGCGAGCGCGAACTCGTCGACGCCTGCCGTTCGCTGGCACGCTTTACGCTTCGCGGTATTCCTCCGATGGCGGCCGGCGCAGCCCGCATCCGTGTGACCTTCCAGGTGGATGCGGACGGTCTGCTTTCCGTTTCGGCGCGGGAAATGAAAACCGGCGTGGAAGCTTCGATTCAGGTAAAACCGAGCTACGGTCTTTCCGATGATGACATCGTGCGCATGCTCAAGGACGGCAACGGACGCGCGGAAGAGGACATGCGTGCCCGCGAACTGCGCGAACAGCAGGTCGAAGCCCGGCGTCTTCTTGAATCGACGCGCTCGGCTCTCGACGCCGACGGCGATCTCCTGAACGCGGAGGAGAGGGCCGAGATCGACCGCCTTGCCGAAGCCCTCGCCACGGCGGCAGCGGGCGAAGACGTCGAAGCCGTCAAGGCCGGCATTGCTGCGCTCACCAAGGGAACGGAAACGTTCGCCGAGCGCCGGATGGACCGCTCGATCAGAGAAGCGCTCTCCGGCATGAGCGTCGACGATGCGCTTTTTGACGAAAAGCCTGCTGAAGAAGACAAGCACTGAGGAGAAGGAAATGCCCAAAATTACAGTACTGCCGCATGCCGGCGTCTGCCCCGAAGGGACGGAGTTCGAAGCCGCCGAGGGCGAGAATCTCGCTCGCGCGCTGATTAAAAACGGCGTGAGGATCGAACACGCCTGCGAGTTTTCCTGCGCCTGCTCCACCTGCCACGTGATTATCCGCAAGGGCTACGATTCTCTCAACGAGCCCGATGACGACGAGCTGGATCATCTCGATGCAGCCTGGGGCTCGGGTCCGCTGTCCCGTCTGTCCTGCCAGACCAAGATCGGCGGCGAAGACATCACGGTTGAAATCCCGAAGTATTCGCGCAACTATGCGCGAGAGGAGTAAGAGAGTGAAGTGGACCGACACCCAGAGGATTGCAGAAGAGCTCTATGACGCCGATCCCGATCTGGATCCGCTGACGCTCAGTTTCGTAAGGCTGCATGACATGATCTGTCAGCTTGACGGATTTGACGACGATCCGGAAAAGTCGAATGAGCATATCCTCGAGGCCATCCTGACCGCCTGGCTCAACGAGCGGGACTGACAAGCCGACCTGATAAAAAAGCCGCCGCGCTTCCGAATGAGGAAGGCGGCGGTTTTTCTTTCAGCAGGATCCGATTCCGCTGCCGAGAAGCTCAAGTGCGACGGCGACGGCGGCTTCGGGCATGCAGCGGTCCTCTTCGATGAGGGGAAGAACCTCTTCGGGAGTCAGCGCGGCAAAGCATTCGACTTCGCCGTCCCTGTTGACGGGTTCGTAGCCGTCCGGCACGACGACGCGGAATGTGACGGAGAGCTCAGTCATCCAGCCGTAGCGAACGGGCATGTCGCTGGAGAAGGACAGAGACGGCTCGGGAGAAAGCCTGTCGGGGGCGATGACGAGACCGGCTTCTTCATCGAGTTCCCGGGACATGGCGAGCGGATAGGCTTCGCCTGCAGCCACCATGCCGGACGCAAGATTGTCCCAGCGGCCGGGACCGACCTGTTTGAGAGCGCTGCGCTTCTGCATGAGGATGCGGCCGTCTTTCGTCAGCGCGGCGGCGCGTACGGCGGCCGTCGGCATGCCGAGACGACGGAAGGCGGCCCGCTCGGCGACAGCCAGGATCGTGCCGCTCCTGCTGCGGATGTCCAGAAGTTCGTTGCGGCGGCGCTGATTGAGGCCGAGTGCCTCCAGACGGTCGGTGAGGCGGCGCATGGCGGACGTGCGTGCCTCAAAGGTCGGCTCGGCGATCAGTTCAAAGCGCAGAGGGGCTGTTTCCGCAGCGAGCGAACGCAGCCCGGCATCGCTTCTCAGCGCGCGGACGGACTCCGGCGTCAGTTTCCCGACGGCTTCTCCGCCCAAACAGAAAGCCCCGAGAGGATCGGGGCTTTGCTGTATGAGCGTCGCTCCGGGACCGGCGAGCCAGGCCCGGAGTCGGTTCTTCACCGCGGGAGAGACTGACGCACGGCAGCGCCGCAGGGCTTCCTGCTGTGCGTTCATCGGATTCTCCTTAGAGCGCGGCTTCGGGACGCATGTGCGGGAAGAGCAGCACGTCGCGGATCGTCGGCGCGTCGGTAAGCAGCATGATGAAGCGGTCGATGCCGACGCCGCAGCCGGCCGTCGGGGGCAGACCGTACTCGAGCGCGCGGATGTAGTCGGCGTCGTAGTACATGGCTTCGTCGTCGCCGTGGCTCTTGGCTTCAACCTGCGCTCTGAAGCGGGCGGCCTGATCGTCCGGGTCGTTCAGCTCGGAGAAGCCGTTGCCGAGTTCACGGCCGCCGATGAAGAGCTCGAAGCGCTCGGTGATGTCGTGATTCGTGTCGGAAGCACGGGCGAGCGGCGAGATTTCCGTCGGATAGTCGATGATGAAGGTCGGCTGGATCAGCTTGGCTTCGGTCGTTTCTTCGAAGAGCGCCATCTGCAGAGCGCCGAGGTGGGCGTATTCGGACTGCGGTTCGCCGAGACGGGCGAGCTCGGCGCGAAGGAAGGCCTCGTCGTTGAGCTGTTCGTCGGTGTAGGCGTCGGAATACTTCTTGATGGCCTGAATCGGGGTCAGACGGTCGAAGGGCTTTTCAAGGTCGATCACCTTGCCCTGATAGGGGAGCACGGCCGTGCCGACGGCTTCGCGGGCCACCGTGCGGAGCAGGTTTTCCGTGAAGTCCATCTGGTCGCGGTACGTCCAGTACGTCGCGTAGAACTCCATCATCGTGAATTCGGGGTTGTGACGGACCGAGACGCCTTCGTTGCGGAAGTTGCGGTTGATTTCGAACACGCGTTCGAAGCCGCCCACGACGAGACGCTTCAGATAGAGTTCCGGGGCAATGCGCAGGTACATGTCCATGTCGAGCGCATTGTGGTGCGTGATGAAGGGCTTGGCGTTGGCGCCGCCCGGAATCGGGTGGAGCATCGGCGTTTCAACTTCTAGGAAGCGGTTCTGAATCATGAAGTTGCGGATGCCGGCGATGGCCTTCGAGCGAACAAGGAAGCGGTTGCGCGATTCTTCGTTCATGATCAGGTCGACGTAGCGCTGGCGGTAGCACATTTCCGTGTCGACGAGGCCCTTGTGCTTGTCGGGAAGCGGACGGATGTTCTTCGTCATGAGACGGAGTTCGTGCGCGCGGATGGAGAGTTCGCCCGTCTTGGTGCGGAAGAGCGTGCCCTTGACGGCGATGATGTCGCCGAGGTCGAACGTCTTCCAGGCCGTGTAGGCTTCGTCGCCGATGTCGCCCTTCGTGATGAAGTACTGCATTTCACCCGTGAAGTCGCGCACGGTGGCGAAGCTCGCCTTGCCCATGATGCGCTTGAGCATCATGCGGCCCGAGCAGGCCACTTCGGGCTTGAGGGCTTCGAGCTCTTCCGCCGTCGTATCCTGATACTTGGCGCGGATGTCGCCGAAAAGATCCGTACGGACGAAGTCGTTCGGATAGGCGACGCCGTTTTCGCGCAGAGCGGCGAGCTTGGCACGGCGTTCGGCGATGATGTGGTTTTCCTCAGCAGCGAGCTGCTGGGCGGTTTGAGTTTCCTGAATTTGTTCCTGTTCAGACATGTCTGATTCCTGACTCTTCAACGAGAGACCCGCCGCCCGTAGGGGGCGGCGGGATTAGAAGGCTTGTGAGCATCAGCCCCCGATGCCGTTCTTGAGCGAGGCCTCGATGAACTGATCGAGGTCGCCGTCGAGCACGGCGCCGGTATTGCCGGTTTCCACATTCGTGCGCAGGTCCTTTACGCGGGACTGGTCGAGCACGTAGCTGCGGATCTGATGACCCCAGCCGATGTCGGACTTCGATTCTTCGAGCTTCGTCTGCTCTTCCATGCGCTTGCGCATTTCCAGCTCATAGAGCTTGGCCTTGAGCTGCTGCATGGCTTTTTCGCGGTTGCGGTGCTGCGAACGGTCGTCCTGACAGATTGTGATGATGCCGGTGGGTTTATGGTGGATTCGGACTGCGGATTCGGTCTTCTGAATATGCTGACCGCCGGCGCCGGAAGCACGGAACACGTCGATCGACAGGTCGGCGGGATTGATTTCGATGTCAATCGAATCGTCGACTTCGGGGTAGACGTAGACCGAGGTGAAGGACGTATGGCGGCGTGCGTTGGAGTCGAAGGGACTCTTGCGCACGAGACGGTGGATGCCCGTTTCGGTGCGCAGCGTGCCGTAGGCCCATTCGCCTTCGATGAAGAGCGTGCAGGACTTGATGCCCGCCACTTCACCCGGGCTTTCTTCTTCAAGGGTGACCTTGAAGCCCTTGCGTTCGGCATAACGCATGTACATGCGCTCAAGCATGCTCGCCCAGTCCTGGGCTTCCGTACCGCCTGCGCCCGCCTGGATTTCCAGATAGCAGTTGGCCGAGTCCATCGGCTGGTTGAACATACGCTTGAATTCAAGCTTGGCCACTTCCTTTTCGATGCCCTCGATGTCCTGGCCGACGGCTTCCACCGTCTCCCAGTCTTCTTCGGCCATCGAAAGCTCAAGAAGTTCGGCCGCATCATTCACGCCGCCGGTCAGTTCGCGGAAGCTGCCAACGATGTCGTCGAGGAGCTTCTTTTCCTTGCTGACTTCCTGGGCGTGTTTCGGATCATTCCAGAGATCCGGGTTCTCAACCTCACGGTTGACTTCTTCGAGTCGGCGCGCTTTGCGATCGACGTCAAAGATACCCCCGAAGTTCGGTCAGACGGCGCGTAAGGTCATCTGTGAGGTTCTGAATCTGATTGATGCGTTCGACTTCCATTGTTGTCTCTCGTATTAAAGTGGTTTTGCGGTTCCGGCGGGTGTGAGCCGTATGCCGGCCAAAGGGTTTGTGAGGCGGCCGGCGCGAAAGTTGCAATTATAAGGCGAAAGCGCCGCCGGTTTGCGTGCCGGCGGCGCTGAAAATGTCAGGGAATTCGAACTAAATCAAGCTTCTGCGGCTTCAATGACGAGCTGAACCGTGCGGCGTCCCATGAATTCGTTGATAACGGGACGGTATGCGAGGCGCACGGAGCCGGGAAGCGACTCGGTGCGTCGGAAGAAGATGGCGTCGAAGCGCTGTCCGCCGAGATCGAGCACGAGCTTGAGATGCGCGTCCTTGACCAGGCTCTGGCGCATGACGCGGAATTCGTTGGCGAAAACGGGCGCGTCGAATCCCTGGCCCCAGATCTGGCTGTCGATGCTCGCGACGAGCCTTTCGGAGATTTCGTCCGGGGCGAGTCCGCCGTCCGTGTAGACGACCCGCTCGAAGACGGAGGCGTCCGCCATGCTCCTGACGGCTTCTTCAAACGCTCTTCTGAAGTCGAGAAGTCGGTCGGGAGCCAGCGTCAGGCCGGCGGCCATGGCGTGACCGCCGAAGCGGATCACGGCGCCCGGAAGCTTTTTGCTCACAAGATCGAGCGCATCGCGCATGTGAACGCCGGGAATCGAGCGGCCGGATCCCTTGAGCTCGCCGTTGTCGGCGCGAGCAAAGACGATGACGGGGCGGTTGGTCTTTTCCTTGAGGCGCGAGGCGACGAGGCCGACGACGCCTTCATTGAAGCATTCGTCGAAGAGCGTCAGCGCCGCGTGATGGTCGATCGTGCAGGTCTCAAGCGCCTTTTCGGCGGCCTGCTGCATTTCGGTTTCAAGTTCCTGACGGGCCTGATTGAAGTCGTTGAGACTGCGGGCGAAGTCGAGCGCCGTGACGGGATCGTCCGACAGCAGGCATTCGATGCCGTTTTCCATCGTGTCGAGCCGGCCCGCCGCATTGATGCGCGGACCGATGGCAAAGCCGAAGTCCCGCACGCAGGCGGCGGGCATGTTCTTGCCGGAGACCGCGAAGAGAGCGGCTATGCCGGCGTGCGTGGCGCCCATGCGGATGCGGCGCAGGCCCTGGGCGACGAGGATGCGGTTGTTTTTGTCGAGCCTGACGACGTCGGCCACCGTGCCGAGCGCCACCAGGTCGACGAGCGTATCGAGTCTCGGCTGCGTTGCCGGCGTGTAGACGCCGCGTTCGCGCAGAAGGGCCCTGAGCGCGAGCAGGACGTAGTACATGACGCCGACGCCGGCCAGGGACTTGGAGGGAAAGGCCGAGTCGCTGAGGTTCGGGTTGACGATGCAGACCGCCTTCGGAAGCTCGGGGCCGGGGAGATGATGATCGGTCACGACGACGTCGATGCCGAGTTCGCGGGCCCGTTCGACGGCGGCGGCCGACGATACGCCGTTGTCGACCGTCAGAATCAGACCGGGCTTCGGATCGCGCTCGGCCACCAGATCGACCACCGTGGGCGTGAGGCCGTAGCCGTGGGCGACGCGGTTGGGAACGAAATAGTTGGAGCGGATGCCCATCATGGACAGACCGCGCAGGGCGACCGCGCAGGCCGTGGCGCCGTCGCAGTCGTAGTCGGCCACGACGGTGACGAGCTCGCTGCGTTCCCGGGCGAGCGCCAGACGTTCGGCGGCGGCCCGGGTGCCTTCAAGCGAGAAGGGCGGCAGCATCGAGCGCCAGTCCTGGGCGAGTTCGGAGGCGTCGCGGATGCCGCGGGCGGAAAGCGCGCGGGCCACCGGCGGGAGGTAGCCCTGCATGGCCAGAGACTGGGCGGCGCGAAGATCGTATGTGCGGTTCACAATTCGGGTCATTGCGCCTCCGTGGCGTCGTAAATGTCGGGGCACCAGAGCGAAGGCGCCATGCCGGTCTTTTTCTTTCGGCCGAAAAGCTTCTCCATCAGAGAGGCGGGTTCGGCGGGCGCCAGGGTCGCGGCGCCGGTCTCGCCGAAAAGGACGAACAGCACGTCCGAAGCACCGAAGCGCTTTGCGTCCTCCCGGTAGAGAGCGGCGCGGCGGGCCGTGCCTTCGAGGGCCGCCTGCCAGCGCGGCCAGTCTCTGGCGAGCCACGGATCGTAAAGATCATTGATGACGGCGATGACGTCGCCCTGCGGCGCGTCCGGCCATCGGCCGGTGTCCCGGCCGAGACGCTCGAGAAGAATGCCTGCGGCGTTGGCCCAGCCTCTGACGGCGTCGTCGTCCGCGGCGACGCTTCTGAAGAGCGTGGGCGGGAAGAAGAGTTCCTCGTGTCCGCCGCCCGAAATCCAGAGCGCGTCGAAACGGGGCCGGCCCGATGCCGTACGCTCGGCATTGACGGGATGCTCGGCGAGAATTCCGGCGCAGCGCTCGAGGAGGGCGCGGGCATCGTCGGCGGCCTCGCCCTCGAGCGGCGCTTCGGCCGGCGTCAGATAGGAGACGGCGGCACGCGGGGCGGCGGTGAGCGGCCAGTCTTCGCGGCGGGTGAGAAACCAGCGGTTGTCCCAAATCTGCAGACGGAATCCGGCCTCAAGAAAGACCGGTTCGATCGAAGCGGTCAGCGCGATGAATTCCCGGTCGTCGGCTTCGGGCGTCTCGGGAAGAATCCGGCCGTCGCCGCCGAGCGTGAGCGGCGTCAGGCACCAAAGCTCCGGCGCCTGTTCCCGGCCGCCGAGAGCGAGCCAGCGCCACGGAGCCTCATGAGGATGGGAATTGCGGCGCGTCAGCACGCGCCATAGCCAGGACAGATGCGGCGCCCGGCGGCAGGGCCCGGCGTCGAGCACCTGGGTATGCCGGCGGCCCGCTCCGTCGCCGAAGGAGGCGAGAGCGGCCGACTCGGCCGGCGTGAGGCGCGCGAGCACGGCATCGGCCTCGTCGGCCGGCAGACGGGCGCCCGGAATGAGAATGAAAGCTTTTGACATGATTCGTGCATTTTAGCGGCTCATGGGCACGCTAGAATGAAAACCCCTGGTCATCTGAGAAAGCGCTTTTTCCGTGAAAATCCCCTTTGAACTCACCATCGGCCTGACGTATACACGGGCCGGCCGGCGCGGCCGCCGAAAGGACCGCTTCATGTCTTTTATTTCCGGCATGTCGGTTGCTTCCATCGCGCTCGGCGTCGCGGCCCTCATCATCGTGCTCTCGGTGATGAACGGCTTTCAGAAGGAAGTGCGCGACCGCATGCTCAGCGTCATTCCGCACATCGAGGTTTCCAACGCCGCCGGCGCGATCGCCGATTGGGAACCGGTGGCCGAGGCGGTCAGACAGCATCCCGAGGTGGCCGCAGCCGCCCCTTATGTTCAGGGACAGGCGCTTCTCACTTCAGGCTCGAGCGTGCGCGGAACGCTGCTCAAGGGCATCGATCCGGCGCTTGAGTCCGGCGTGAGCGACATCGCCGGCCATCTGGATTCGGCCGAGTCGCTGGACGTGCTCACGCCCGGCGGCTTCGGCATTCTTCTCGGAAGGGATCTTGCCTGGATGCTCCGGGTGCGAACGGGCGACAAGGTGGCCGTGCTGGTGCCGCAGGGCAATATGACGCCGGCGGGTCTCGTGCCCCGCATGAAGCAGTTCACGGTGATGGGCTATCTCTCGTCGGGCCACTATGAATACGACAGCTCGATGGCGCTGATCCACATGAAGGATGCGGCGGCCCTCTTCAGAACCGGCGGTCCCCAGGGGCTTCGCCTTCGCGTGACCGACATGGACCGCGCGCCCGCCGTCGCCGCCGAACTGATCGGAAGCCTGCCGCGCGGCACCTATGCGACGGACTGGTCGCGGCAGAACCGCACCTGGTTTGCCGCCGTGCAGGTAGAAAAACGCATGATGGGCATCATTCTCTTTCTGATCGTGCTCGTGGGCGCCTTCGGACTGGTATCGGCGCTCGTCATGACGGTGAAGGAAAAGCAGGCGGACATCGCCATTCTCCGCACGCTCGGCGCCAGTGAAGGCGCCATCATGCGCATCTTCGTCATCCAGGGCACCGTGGTCGGCATCGTCGGCGTGGCGATCGGCGTGGGCGCAGGTCTTCTGATTGCTGAAAACGTCGGTGCGATCGTGAGCTTCATCGAGCATCTTTTCGGCGTGGAATTCCTGCCGAAGCAGATCTACTTCATTTCGGACATGCCGTCCGATCCTCGCATGTCGGACGTCGTTCCGATCGCGCTGTTCTCGTTCCTTCTCAGCCTTGCGGCAACGCTTTACCCGAGCTGGCGCGCGGCAAGAACCCAGCCTGCGGAGGCGCTTCGCTATGAATAACGATTTCGTGATTGACGTCGAACACCTCGCCAAGGCGTATTCGGAAGGAAGCAGACCCGTCGAGGTGCTCAGGGACGTGACGCTTCGCGTGAGAAAAGGGGAAACGGTGGCGATTCTCGGCGCCTCGGGTTCCGGCAAGTCGACGCTCCTTCATGCCGTGGGAGGGCTTGACGCCGCGGATGCCGGAACGATCCGGGTGGCCGGAACGGACATCGCGGGACTCTCAAGTTCGGCGCTCGGCGAGATGCGGAACCGAGAGCTCGGCTTTGTCTATCAGTTTCACCATCTTCTTCCGGAATTCACGGCGCTCGACAATGTCGCGATGCCGCTTTGGATCCGGCGCGAGGACAAGGCGGAAAGCCGGCGCCGGGCCGAGGCCATGCTTGAGGCGGTGGGCCTCAGCCACCGGGCGGGACATCTCCCTTCGCAGCTCTCGGGCGGCGAGCGTCAGCGCGTGGCCATCGCGAGAGCCATCGTCACGGATCCCGCCTGCGTGCTCGCCGACGAACCCACGGGCAATCTCGACAGGGAAACGGCGTCCGCTGTTTTTGATCTTTTTCTGAAGCTCGCCCGCGAACACGGCACGGCCATCGTCATCGTGACCCACGACGAACGGCTGGCCGAGCGGTGCGACCGCATGTTGCGGCTTGAGGCCGGACGCATCACCGAGGCGGCATGACGGGACTCATCGACACGCATTCGCATCTGCAGGCGCAGAGCCTGGCGCCCGATCTGCCGGCGCTGATTGCGGCCGCCCGAGCGCGCGGCGTGGAGGACATCGTGATCTGCGCGGGATCACGGGGCGACTGGGAGAGATGCGCCGAGCTTGCGCATGCATTTGGTCTCTCGTACATGCTCGGCATCCACCCGCTTTTGGTGCCCGAGGCCGAAGAGGACGATGCGGACCGCCTGGCTGAGCGGGCGGCCGCCGCCATGGATGATCCGCACTTCATCGGCATCGGAGAAATCGGCATCGACTGTCTGGTCCCGACGGCTCTCGACAGGCAGGAGCGCTTTTTCGCCGAGCAGCTTCGCATCGCCCGACGGCTCGGCCTGCCGCTTTCCGTTCATGTGAGAAAAAGTGCGTCGCGCCTGATCAAGTACCTGCGCCGGCTGCCGGTTCCGGGGGGCGTCATTCATGCCTTCAACGGCTCGGATGCCGAGCGCGCGCAGTTTCTCGCCATGGGTTTTCGTCTCGGATTCGGCGGGGCCGCCAGTTATGAAGGCAGCCTGAGAATCCGGCGTCATCTCTCGGAACTCCCTTCGGACCGCTGGGTCATCGAGACGGATGCGCCCGACATGCCTTCAAGCGCCAGGCGCGATGCGGGATGTCTCCGGACGGAGCCCGCGGACCTTGCCTATACGCTGGCGATCGCTGCGGGACTCCGCGGTATTTCCGCCGATGAGGCGGCCCGCCAGAGCCGTGAAAATGCCTTCGCAGCCTTTCCCCGTCTCAGGCTAAGGCACGTTTGCTAAGACAAACGCGCTAGACGGGCCGACTCGCCTTCGTTTGGCAGTACACTGTCCGTTCATGCCCGCCTGCTGTCAGGCTGAAGGCATTTCCTCACAACAAAAATCTACCTACGGAAGGGATTATGGGGGCGAAGGATATTCTTGTGGCTGTCATGGGCCTTGACCAGCCGGGCGTGGTTGCCGCCACTGCCGAAACGCTCACGCGTCTCAACTGCAACATCGAACAGATGAGTCAGACGACGCTGAGACATCAGTTTTCCTCGATCTTTCTGGTGAACAAGCCGGAGGATCTGAAAAGCGAGCATATCGAGCTCGAACTTCAGACCGCCTATCTTGCCAAGAAGTTCCATCTGTCGGTCGCCATCCGCGACTTCGAGGAACCCGGTCCGGACCGCCGATACGACGGAGACGAGTTCGTGCTGAGCGTCTGGGGGCCCGATCGCAACGACATCATTGCCACCTTCTCGCGAATCTGCGCCGAGCAGGGCATCAACGTGGAGAGCCTGAGGGCCTTCCGCATCGAAAACAACCAGAGTCTTCAGGTTTTTGAAGTCACCGTGCCCGATACGGTCGACACGCGCTCCCTGCACCGCATCATGGGTGAGCGCGCCAAGGCCATGGGCCTGCGCCTCAATATGCAGCACGCCGCTATTTTCGAAGCGATTCACCGCGTTCGCGTCGACTGACCCACTGATAAAGGACACTTACCATGCTGACCGACCGCGAGGTACTTTCCACCCTCAACATGCTCCGCAGCGAACACCTCGATGTTCGCACCGTGACGATGGGCATCAACCTGTTTGACTGCGCCAGCCACGACTACGACACCTTCGCGTACAAGGTGAGGAGCAAGATTCTGAAAAACGCCGCCAAGCTTGTCGAAACCTGCGACATTGTGGGCGACCGCTACGGCATTCCCGTCGTCAACAAGCGCATTTCCATCAGCCCGATCGGCACGGTCTGCGCGGGTTTTTCCCGAGACCAGATGGTCGGCGTCTGCCGCGTGCTCGACGAATGCGCGAAGGACGTCGGCGTCGACTTCATCGGCGGTTTCGGCGCTCTCGTCGAAAAGGGCATTACGCCGGGGGAACGCCATCTCATTGACTCCCTCCCCGAAGCGCTTGCCACGACCGACCGCATCTGCTCGTCGATCAATGTCGGTTCGACCAAGGCGGGCATCAATATGGATGCAGTCAAGCTGATGGGCGAACGCATTCTCGACGTGGCTGCCGCCACGGCGGACCGCGACGCCATCGGCTGCGCGAAGCTGGTGATCTTCTGCAATATTCCTCAGGACGTTCCCTTCATGGCCGGCGCTTATCTCGGCGTGGGCGAGCCCGACGTCGTGATCAACGTCGGCGTTTCCGGTCCGGGCGTCGTTAAGAAGGCGCTTGACCGTGCCTTTGCCGCCAAGGGCGATTATCTGACGATTACGGATGCGGCCGAAGTGATCAAGCACACCGCCTACAAGGTGACGCGCGTGGGCGAAATCATCGGCAACGACGTGGCCCGCCGTCTCAATCTGCCGTTCGGCGTGGCCGACCTTTCGCTGGCGCCCACCCCTGCGGTCGGCGACAGCGTGGGTGAAATCTTCCAGACGATGGGCCTCTCGTCCATCGGCGCACCCGGCACGACGGCGATTCTTGCGATGCTCAACGACGCCGTGAAAAAAGGCGGAGTGTTCGCCTCTTCCCACGTGGGCGGTCTTTCCGGCGCCTTCATTCCGGTGTCCGAAGACAGCGCCATCGAAGCGGCCGCCCGTTCGGGCGCCCTCACCATGGAAAAGCTTGAAGCCATGACGTCGGTGTGTTCCGTGGGCCTCGACATGATCGCCATTCCGGGCGACACGTCGGCCGCCACGATTTCCGGCATGATCGCCGACGAAATGGCGATCGGCATGATCAACAGCAAGACCACCGCCGTGCGCGTCATCCCGGTGCCCGGCAAGACCGTCGGCGACAAGGCGGTCTTCGGCGGTCTGCTCGGCGAAGCCGCCATCATCCGTGTGCCGGGCGGCGACTCCGCCGGCTTCGTGAAGCTCGGCGGTCGCATCCCGGCGCCGATTCATTCGCTCAAGAACTGATGCTTTTTTTTGTTGCGTCCGATCAACAGCGCCCCGAGGGAAGTGCCCTTCGGGGCGTTTTTTATATCTGCGCACCGGCCGGTCTGAAAACGCGGGAGGGAGAGGCGTTTTCGGTTTAAGTGGCAATTCGGATTTCTGTTGGGTAACACATTGAACGACAACGAGAAAAAATTCAATGAACGATGGTTATAACTGATACAGGGGATTGACGCCGCCGACGCAGCATCGAGGTCGATCAGCCGGGAATAGTCTTGGGTTTTTCTTCCTTATGACACCTGAAGAAGGCCATTCAATGTCTTTTTTGAAAAATGAAATGATTGCTGCGTCGGCAATCTCTCTTTTGAGTGCTGCAGGCTTCGCGGCGGACTTGGGGACCGGCATCCGCGCAATACCGCTCATCAGGCCGTCCGAATCGTCGGAACAGACCGCTGTATTGAACGGCGCCCCCAAGATGTTTGCAAACGAGATCGGAACCCCGTTCTGCAAGGCGGTTCTCCGGCACAGTCTCGAGCTGACGGTGACGGGGCGCTCGGGACCGGACGTGGAGGATCCGTCGGAACCGGACGTGGAGGATCCGTCGGGGCCGATTCTGCTGATGCCGTATCTGGAGACGTCGGGACATACGCTCACCGTGCGGCTGGCGGGTGCGGAGCCGCATCTCGAGTTCCCCTGGCCGTTCGTCGCGGCGCTCGCGGTGAATGCCGCCGGTCAGCCGAACATTCGGATCACGGCCTCCGGGGGAACCATGACGTTCTGGGGCGGCGGCTCGGCCGGGAGCACCGACGAGTTCATCAGTCAAACAGCGTCGGCCCAGTTCGCCGATGCCAGCGCCAGATTGGCGCTTCAGGCCATGGACCGGCTGCCGGAGGACGTCCTGGTTCTCGGAAGCCCGCTCACCGTCACGGCGGAAAGCCGGATTTCGATCGGCGCGACCGATGAGGAGGCAGCCCGGAACGCCAACTTCACGCTCGGCAGCCGGGGCGCCATGGTCGTGGACAGCAGACTGCTTGACGGACGGCCGGGCGAACGGGAGGCGGAGACGCCGAATTCGGCGCTGATTGTGCAGAGCGGCGCGTCGGTCTATTTCGGACAGGGTGCGACGATCGTCATTGATTCTCTGTCTGAGAGCCTCGAAGCGGCGCTCGAGGAGACGGAACCGCTTTCCGCGGTTCTGATCCGCATGGCGGGGGACGGACGCGTCGTGGGAGCGCAGAACCTGACCGTGGTGGATATCAGGAGCGGGACGGCGTTTGAGTACCGGCTCGTTTTCGAGGACGGGAACTGGGGGCTGGGACAGCGCTTCTGGGAGGCCGAGGGGCCGCTGGCCGCACCGGTCAATGCCCTCGCCGCCCGCGTGTTTGAAGGGACGGCTTCCGAGCCGCTGCGCGTACTTTTCATGGGATCGGCGTCCGCGGCGAATTTCTCGGAGCGCGTGATTCACAGTACGCTCACTGCAAAGTCGCTCGGCACGACGGAGGCGATGGACGCCCTGGTGGCCGAGGGCGCTCGTCATGCCGTCCGGACCGCACTCGCCGACGAGTGGTCGAATCCGGTGTCGGTCGAGATTCTCGGGACGAAGCGGCGCGGCGGCTTTGCGGCGCTTGACGCGAAGACGGGCGGCATCGGCAGGGGCCGCTGGGAGCGCAGCGCATCGGGCGTCGCGCTGTCGGCCGACGCCCGCTTCGGCAGCTGGTTTGCCGGCGCACGGGCCGCCTATGAGGATGCCGACGTCGACTTTCGCTGCGAAGGCTGGCGTGATGCATCGGGGCTGAAGGCGGAATCGACGGTCCTGTCGGCCGGTCTCTGGCTCGGCCGTCGGACTTCGTGGGGCTTCGTGACGGCCGATGCGGCTTTTTCGGGCGGCGAAGACAAGGTGAGGGAGGCGGCGCCTCAGGTGGTGACGGGTTATCCCCTCTGGGTCGGGAGCGAACGCATTCGGCGGCGGGCCTGGTCGGCGGGGCTGACGGCGGCGCTGCTGCCTGAAGCCGCCGAAGGCTGGACGCCCGCCCTCACGTTCGGTCTGTCGGCTCAGTACTTCATGCCGGCCGACTACAGCATCGACGGCAACGGGACGGCGCTCTGGCAGGTCGGGGAAAAGCGCCGGCTGGTGACCTCGGCGTCGGTATCCGCAGGCGTCACGAAGCGCTGGTCGGATGAAGCGGTGAAAAATACGGTGCGGCTGACGCTCGAGGGCGGGATGCGCATGCGTGCCGGCGATCTCGAAACGACGCAGACCGTATCGGCGTACGGAGCGTCGGCGGATCTCACGACAGACGATCTGGAAAGAGGCGAAGCCTTCCTGACGGCGGACGTCACGGGACGATGGCGGGGCAGCGTGTTCGGCGTCAGGGGAACGGGGACGGTCGGTCCTTCCGGCACGCGCGCTCTGCGCGGGGACGTCCATGTGACCTACGAGTTCTGACCGCTTTCGGTCCGCCCGGTTGACATTCTGTTGCAGGCGGGCGGACCGTCTTGCCGATGCTTCTCGGTACAATTGTAAAAACGACTGCGGGCGGCGGGCCGAGAAGGGCGCCTGCGGCCATGGAAAAAGAGAAGTGACAGAGGCGTCCCGCGGACAGGAGAGTCTTCGGAGACGCTCGGGAGGAATGTCAATGGAGGAAACTGCAGCTCTCAATGCGGTGGACGCCGCGCTTGCCAGAAGCATGGTCGAGCCGCTTTACAGGGATCTCACGCTGCCGACGGGAGAAAGCACCATGTCCCATGCGGACGGCGTGGCGAGTATTCTGCGCGTGGTGCGCGACGACCCTGAACTGATTGCCGCTGCTTATCTCTTTAACGTGCCGGGCGTGGTTCAGAATTCCGGCGAATGGATTGAAAAGAGCTTCGGTTCCGCCGTCAACGGTCTGGTTCAGGAGCTCGGCCGCCTGAATGAGCTCTCGCAGCGCGCCCGCTCGGAAAGCGACGAGGCCAATACCCGCCATCAGGTCGAGGCCATGCGCCGCATGCTCCTGGCGATGTGCCAGGATCTGCGCGTGGTGCTTCTCAAGCTGGCTAGCCGTCTTCAGACGCTTCGCTGGTTCGCCTCGTCAAAGCGGGAAGGCGCCGACAAGTTCGGTGCGGAGACGCTGGATCTGTATGCGCCGCTTGCGAACCGTCTCGGCATCTGGCAGCTCAAGTGGGAGCTGGAGGACCTGTCGCTTCGGTTTACCCGTCCCGAAGAGTACCGCGACATCGCCGAACAGCTTGACGAATCCCGCGAGGAGCGCATCGAGTTCATGCAGGGCGCGGTGATCCGAATCCGCGGCCTGCTTGCTGACAACGGCATTGAGGCCGACGTTTCCGGCCGTCCGAAGCACATCTATTCCATCTGGAAGAAGATGCAGAGAAAGCATCTGCGGTTTGACCAGCTCTTCGACGTGCGTGCGCTTCGCATCATCGTCGATACGGTCGAGCACTGCTATCAGGTGCTTTCGATCGTGCATGAGAACTTCCCTGTTCTCAGCAAGGAGTACGACGACTATATTGCCAAGCCCAAGCCCAACGGCTATCAGTCGCTTCATACCGTGGTGACGGACAAGGCCGGCCGTCCGATCGAAATTCAGATTCGCACGCGTGCGATGCATGAGTTCGCGGAGCTCGGCGTGGCAGCGCACTGGCGCTACAAGGAAGCCGGCAATTCGAACGGGGCGACCAGCGCGGAAGAGCAGCGCGTCGCCTGGCTGCGCCAGCTGCTTGCCTGGGGTTCCGACATGCAGCATCAGGCGGCCGAAGGCCAGGCCGTGACCGACGACCGCGTGTATGTGCTGACGCCGCAGGGCCGCGTGGTCGAACTGCCTCAGGGCGCGACGCCGGTCGATTTTGCGTATGCCGTGCATACGCAGCTCGGACACCGCACCAAGGGTGCGAAGGTCGACGGCTCGATGGTGCCTCTCAATACGCCGCTCGCCACCGGTCAGACGGTTGAAATCATTGCGGCCAAGGTGGGACAGCCGTCTCGGGACTGGCTGACGCCGGAGCTCGGCTACGCCGTGAGCGCCCGAACCCGCAACAAGGTCCGTCAGTGGTTCAACGCCCAGCACACGGCCGAACTGATCGGTCAGGGCCGCGACAAGGTGGACAGGGAGCTTGCCCGTCTCGGCAAGACCGCCGTGAAGCTGGAAGATCTCGCCAAGCGTCTCGGCTATGACAGCGTCGACGACCTCTGTCTCGCATACGCCAAGGAGGAAGTGACGCAGACGGCCATCGCCACCGCCGTCCAGCCGCCGAAGCCCGTTCAGCCCGAACCTGAAGTGCAGGTGCGCGCCTCCCGTCAGAAGAAGGGCAAGAGCGACGTGCTGGTCGTGGGCGTCGATTCGCTTCTCACGCAGCTGGCCCGCTGCTGCCATCCCGTGCCGCCCGATGAGATCGTGGGATACGTCACCCGGGGCCGGGGCGTGACGATTCATCGCGCCGACTGTCCGAACATCCGCAACATGTCCGAGCAGGATCACGGCCGGCTGATCGAAGTGAGCTGGGGCCGGGCCGGCGTCGACAGCGTCTTCCCGGCCGAAGTGCTCGTGGTGGCCGCCGACCGTCCGGGCCTGCTTCGGGATATTTCCGAAATCTTCATGAAGGCCAAGCAGAACATCACGGGCATGCAGAGTCAGAACATCCGTTCCGACGCACACATGCGCTTTACGGTCGAAATTACGTCCGCGGAAAGCCTGCGGCCGTCGCTGAAGGCCATCCGCGAACTCCCCGGCGTTCTGTCCGCACGACGCTGCTGACATCACGCAAATATGGTATCAAGGCGCCGACCCCTGCGGGCCGGCGTCTTTTTTATTGTTTATCAAGGGCTTTTTTGGTTTTCCGGCGGTGAGGCGAAAAGAAACGTCAAAAAAATTTTGCAGAGCCCTTGCTTTTTGAAAAATCTCAGGCATAATACGTGCCTCACACAGGCACGTAGCTCAGTTGGTTAGAGCATCACCTTGACATGGTGGGGGTCGTTGGTTCGAGTCCAATCGTGCCTACCAGCACTTTTCTTCGGAAGAGCGCGGTGTGAAAACGGTTCAGGGGCCGTTTAGCAGACGGTTTGCTTTTTGGCAAAACTTCCTGCATAATTCAAACCTTGACAGGCACGTAGCTCAGTTGGTTAGAGCATCACCTTGACATGGTGGGGGTCGTTGGTTCGAGTCCAATCGTGCCTACCAGAATTATTACGGGAACTGTTGACAATGTGCTTTGAGCAGGTCTTTCGCACAACAACACCCTCTCTGTAATCAGAGGGCGTGAGCGAGACGTTGTCCATCAGTTGACCGAGACAAAAAAGTGCGGCTCATGTCCGCACTTTTTTTTCGTCTGTACAAAACGAAACGAGGATACCAAATGGTTGCTGTTACCCTTCCCGACGGTTCCAAGCGTGAATTCCCGGGTGCTGTTACGGTGGCTCAGGTTGCCGCCGACATCGGCGCCGGTCTGGCCAAGGCTGCTCTTGCCGGCCGCGTGGACGGCAAGCTTGTCGATCTGTCTTATGTTGTCGAGCAGGATGCCGCCGTCGCGATCGTGACGGGCCGTGATGCAGACGGTCTCGAGATTCTCCGTCACTCCACCGCTCACCTCATGGCTCAGGCCGTGAAGGAACTCTATCCGGAAGCGCAGGTCACGATCGGGCCGGCGATTGAAAACGGCTTTTACTACGACTTCTCGTACAGCCGCCCCTTCACGCCCGAAGATCTGAAGGCGATTGAAGCCCGCATGGACGAAATCGTGAAGCGCGATCTGCCGATCGTGCGCGAAGAAATGTCCCGCGACGATGCGGTGGCGTTCTTCCTCGGTCTCGGTGAAAAGTACAAGGCTGAACTGATTGCCGCCATTCCCGACGGCGAAACGATTTCGCTTTACCGCCAGGGCGACTTCACCGATCTCTGCCGCGGCCCCCACGTCCCGTCGACGGGACGCCTGAAGGTGCACCGCCTGATGAAGGTGGCCGGCGCCTACTGGCGCGGCGACTCGAAGAACGAAATGCTGCAGCGCATCTACGGCACCGCCTGGGCGACGAAGGACGAACAGGCGGCGTACCTCAAGATGCTCGAAGAAGCCGAAAAGCGCGACCACCGCCGCCTCGGCCGCGAGCTCGACCTCTTCCATCTCCAGGACGAAGCCCCGGGCATGATCTTCTGGCACGCCAAGGGCTGGGCGCTCTGGCAGGTCATCGAGCAGTACATGCGCCGCGTCTATCAGGACCACGGCTATCAGGAAGTGAAGGCGCCGCAGCTCCTCGACCGTTCGCTCTGGGAACGCTCCGGCCACTGGGCCAAGTATCGTGAAAACATGTTCACGACCGAGTCCGAAAACCGCTACTACGCGCTCAAGCCCATGAACTGCCCGGGCCACATCCAGATCTTCAATTCGGATCTGCGCAGCTACCGCGACCTGCCGCTTCGCATCGGCGAATTCGGCCAGTGCCACCGCAACGAGCCTTCCGGTTCGCTGCACGGTCTGATGCGCGTGCGCGGCTTCACGCAGGACGACGGCCACATCTTCTGCACGGAAGACCAGATCCTTGAGGAATGCGAAGCCTACACCCGCCTCGTTCAGCGCGTGTACAAGGACTTCGGCTTCACGGAAATCGCCTACAAGGTGGCGACCCGTCCGGCCATGCGCATCGGCGAAGACGCCGTGTGGGACAAGGCCGAGGCCGCTCTGATGAAGAGTCTCGACGCCGTCGGCATCAAGTATGAAATCCTCGAAGGCGAAGGCGCCTTCTACGGTCCCAAGATCGAATACCACCTCAAGGACTGCCTCGGCCGTTCCTGGCAGTGCGGTACGATTCAGGTCGACTTCCAGATGCCGGGCCGTCTCGGCGCCGAATACGTGGCCGAAGACAATACGCGCAAGATCCCCGTGATGCTGCACCGCGCCATTCTCGGTTCGCTCGAACGCTGGATCGGCATGCTGATCGAACAGTATGCCGGCGCCTTCCCGACCTGGCTCTCGCCGGTTCAGTGCGCCGTCGCCTGCATTACCGACGCTCAGCAGGATTACGCCAAGGAAGTTGCCGCCAAGCTGCATGAAGCGCGCGTTCGCGTTCATACTGATTTGCGCAGCGAAAAGATTAACTATAAAATTCGCGAGCTTAGTCTGCAAAAGATTCCGTACATCCTCGTCGTCGGCGAGCAGGAAAAGCAGAACGGCACCGTGGCGGTCCGCGCCCGCGGCGGCAAGAATCTCGGCGTGATCAAGGTGGAGGACTTCCTCGCCATGATCAAGGCTGAAGACGAAAGCCGCGCACAGTTTGCGCACTGACCGTAAAGATCACTCATTTTCAGGAGTACTGTCATAGCTCAAGATCGCAAGCATCGGATCAATGGTGAGATCCGAGTTCCTGAGGTCCGTCTGACCGGCGTCGATGGCGCCCAGATCGGGATTGTCCGCACCGCGGAAGCACTGCGCATGGCCGAGGACGCCGATGTCGACCTCGTCGAGATTGCGCCGAATGCGACCCCGCCCGTCTGCCGTCTGATGGATTACGGCAAGTTCCGTTATCAGGAACAGAAGAAGGCTCAGGAAGCCAAGGCCAAGCAGAAGGTGATTCAGGTGAAGGAAGTGAAGTTCCGCCCGGTGACGGACGAAAACGACTTCCAGACGAAGCTCCGCAGCCTGGTGCGATTCCTGACGGACGGCGACAAGGCCAAGGTGACGCTGCGCTATCGCGGCCGCGAAATGGCGCATCAGCAGTTTGGCATGGATCTGATGGACCGCATCAAGGCGGAGCTGGCCGACGTGGCTCAGGTTGAACACCAGCCCAAGCTCGAAGGCCGCCAGATGATCATGGTTCTGGCTCCTAAAAAGAAGAAGTGATTTTTCACACACGGCCTCATTTTTGAGGTACAATCACATCTTTCCCGATCAACCGGCTGCCTTCAAACGCAGCCGGTTGTTTTCGGATAACAAGTTAACCCGGGCTTAAAGAAGTGTTTTCCCGTTCGGAAAGCCGACTGTGTCTCATCTAATAAAGAGGTAACGGCAAATGCCGAAGATGAAAACCAAGCGCGCTGCGGCCAAGCGTTTCAAGCCGCGCGCCAGCGGCTCGATCAAGCGCGCCCACGCGACGAAGCGTCACATTCTCTCCCACCGTACGACGAAGAACAAGCGTCAGCTCCGCGGCATGGTTGATATCCATGAATCGGATATCGCTTCCGTGCGTCGCATGCTGCCTTACGCGTAATTAAAGGAGAGTTAGTAAGATGCCCCGAGTTAAGCGTGGTGTGACGGCTCGTGCCCGTCATAAGAAGATTTTTGCCCTTTCCAAGGGATTCAGCCTCCGCCGCAACAACGTTTACCGCGTTGCCAAGCAGGCTGTGATGCGCGCCGGTCAGTATGCCTATCGTGACCGCCGCGACAAGAAGGGCACGTTCCGCCGTCTGTGGATTGCCCGTATCAACGCCGGTGCCCGTTCCAACGGCCTGACGTACTCCGTGTTCATGAACGGCCTGAAGAAGGCCGGTATCGGTCTGGACCGCAAGGTTCTCGCCGACATGGCCGTTTTCGACAAGGAAGGCTTCGCCTCCCTCGTCGCTCAGGTCAAGGCTCAGGCCGCCTGATAGCAAGCATTTTTCGGAACGACGGATGGTGATTCCATCCGCCGGCTTTTGTCCGAAGGCTTCGAAAAAGAGATCCCGCAGAAATGCCGGATCTCTTTTTTTTCGTCAAAACGTCGGTCGTCGAGCCGGAAACCGACGATTCGGCCGGTTCTCAGGGCCGGAGTCCGCCTTTTTCGGCCGCCGTCGGCGCGTTCGGCAGTCCCGCCGGGAGGATTCCGGTCCGCGTCTTCGGGTCGGACGTTCGCCGAATGCCGTGCGGCATAACGGTTTTCGAAGATTTCTCCCGCTGTTTTCTTGGAAATCGTTGTAAAATAAAAAATTCCGCGCCTACCCGGAATCCGTGTGACGGTTTGCTGCGGCAAGGTGTTCGTTCCGAAGGAGCGGACGATTTGCCGGAGGAAACCGTCTGATGCTTTGCAGCACAGGCGATTTGAACCTTTTTTACTTCGCCAGGCCCCGGTTCGGGCCGCGAAGTGGCGGTACGCACGGACACGTGTGCGCCCGTACTCAAGACCATTTGTTGAAACATCAAGCAGTTGTCGGGATTAGTGAATATGCAGGATCTTTCCGAACTCATTGAGTCCGCACGTCAGGACTTTGCCAAGGCCGAACAGCCTGCCGCCCTCGAGGACGCCAAGGCGAAATACATTGGCAAGACCGGTGCAGTGACCATGCTCATGAAGCAGCTCGGTGCGCTTCCGCCGGAAGAACGCCGCGCCCGCGGTCAGGAAATCAATAAGGCGAAGGCCGCGGTGGAAGCGGCGCTAAACGCCCGCCGCGAACAGCTCGCTCAGGCCGCGCTTCAGGCGAAGCTGGCCAGCGAATCGATCGACGTGACGCTGCCGGGGCGCTTCCGCTCCGAAGGCGGCATTCATCCGGTGATGCGCACGTGGATGCGCATTGAGGAAATCTTCCGTTCGATCGGATTCGACGTGGCCGACGGTCCCGAAATCGAAAGCGACTGGTTCAGCTTTACGGCGC
Organism: Sutterella sp.; assembly: GCA_034104065.1. Lineage (GTDB taxonomy): Bacteria > Pseudomonadota > Gammaproteobacteria > Burkholderiales > Burkholderiaceae_F > Sutterella. The sequence continues at coordinate 644 of JAXEEN010000116.1, read as the reverse complement.
TCAACAATCCGCCCAACCATCCCGCCCGTTCGATGCAGGACACCTTCTACGTCGACCGTGCAGACGAGGAAGGCCGTCAGCTGCCGCTTCGTCCGCATACCTCGCCGATGCAGGTCCGCTACGCCCGCACGCATGCCGCGCCGATCAAGGTGATCGCGCCGGGCCGTACGTACCGCGTCGACTCCGACGCCACGCATTCTCCGATGTTCCATCAGGTCGAAGGCCTGTGGATCGGCGACAACGTGAGCTTTACGGACCTGAAGGGCGTCTACAGCGACTTCCTGCGCCGCTTCTTCGAGACGGATGACCTGATCGTCCGCTTCCGTCCGAGCTACTTCCCGTTCACCGAACCGTCGGTTGAAGTGGACATGATGTTCACGAGCGGTCCGCGCAAGGGCAAGTGGCTTGAGATTTCGGGTGCCGGCGAAGTGCATCCGAACGTCGTGCGCAATTACGGCCTTGATCCTGAAAAGTACATGGGCTTTGCCTTCGGTTCCGGTCTCGAACGTCTCACGATGCTTCGCTACGGCATCGACGACCTGCGCCTCTTCTTCGAAGGCGATCTGCGCTTCCTGCGCCAGTTCAACTGATCCGTGATGAGCCCAATAAGGAATAACTGACATGCTGTTTACAGAAGAGTGGCT
>JAXEEN010000115.1:0-4975 GCA_034104065.1 Sutterella sp. | reverse complement strand
CGGAGCGACATAACGGGGAGAACGCCGCGCCGTGATGATGCCGACGGTGCCGGCGCCCGCTTCGGCGGCGGCGAGTGCGTCTTCGGGGCGCGTGATGCCGCAGCACTTGCCTTCGCCGAAGAGGAGCGTTCTCACGCCTTCGGAGAGATCGTCGGCCTGACCGAGCGCGGAGCCGATGAGAAAGCATTCGGCATGCCGGCCGAGCGATTCGATGTCGGCGTGCGTGCGGATGCCGGATTCGCTGACGGCGAGGCATCCCTCAGGCACCAGGGGCGCCAGACGGGCCGTGCGTCCGAGGTCGATCGTGAGGTTCCGGAGGTTGCGGTTGTTGATGCCGATGATGCGCGCGCCGGCAGCGGCGGCGTCGGCGAGTTCGGCTTCGTCGGACACTTCGGCGAGGACGTCGAGGCCGAGCTCGGCCGCGCGTGCGGCCAGCTTTTCGTAGCCTTCGGGCGAGAGCACGGAAAGCATCAGGAGCACGGCGTCCGCGCCCGCCGCTCGGGCGGCGAGCAGCTGACGTTCGTCGACGATGAAGTCCTTGGCCAGCAGCGGACGGTCGGTCAGCCTTCGCATGGCGGCGAGACGTTCGAAGCTGCCGTTGAAAAAACGGGGCTCCGTGAGCACCGAAATGCCGTCGGCAAAGCGGCCGTAGACCCGTGCGTACTCGTTCAGATCGATGCTCTCCCGAATGAGGCCGAGCGAGGGCGAGGCGCTTTTGACTTCCAGGATGAAGCGGCGGCCGGGCGCTCCGAGCGCTTCGGCAAAAGACCGGACGGCTCTCGGCGACCGACGCGCACGTTCAGCCGCTTCGGCCGTGAATTCGGGCAGTTCGGCAGCCCGGCGAAAGGCTTCCTCGACGATCGGCACCAGCACCGTTTCGTCAAAGGAGGCGGGACGCAGCAGAGGAGAATGCCGCAGTTCGGGGGCGAGTGCGCGGGGGACGGGCTTCATCATGCCTCCGAACGCGAACGCGCAAAGGCGCGGTGAGCTTCAAGCACGCGCATGCCGACGCCGGTCTGAAGGGCCTCATGCGCCTGAGCGAGCGCTTCGGGGAGCGCGGCGGCTTTGCGGCCGAGCAGAAGCAGCAGCGTAAGGTTGGCTCTGACGACGGCCTGCTGCGCCTCGGTGCCGTGACCCGAGAGCACGGCTTCGGCCGTGCGGGCGTTGTCTTCCGGCGTGCCGCCCTTCAGCTCTTCAAGGCTCACCGGTCGGGTTACGCCGAAGTCGGCGGGCAGGAAGGTGCCGGACTCGCGCACGCCCGTTTCGTCGTAGCGCACGTAGAGCGTCGGCCCGTGAATCGCCGCTTCGTCGATGCCGCTCCCGTGGATGACCATGGCGCGGCGTACGCCGAGGCCCTTCAGCGTATCGGCCATCGTTTCGAGCAGCGCGGGATCGTAGACGCCGATGAGCGCGTAGTCGGGATGGGCCGGGTTGGTGAGCGGGCCGAGGATGTTGAAGATCGTCCGGGTGCCGAGCGCCTTGCGCACGGGACCCGCGAAGCGCATGGCCGGATGGTAGGCCTGGGCGAAGCAGAAGGCGAAGCCGGTGCGCTCGAGCAGCAGGGCGCTTTCCTCGGGCGAGGGCGAAATGTCGACGCCGAGCGCGGCGAGCACGTCGGAGGCGCCGGAAGGCGAGGAGACGCCGCGGTTGCCGTGTTTGGCGATCTTGAGGCCGCAGCCCGCCGCGGCAAGCGCGGTCATGGTCGAGACGTTGATCGAACCGCAGCCGTCGCCGCCGGTGCCGACGACTTCGCCGACTTCGCCGGCGATCTTCGGGAAGGGCCGGGCGGCGCCGAGCATGGCGCAGGCCGCACCGCGGATTTCATCGGGCGTTTCGCCCTTCATTTTGAGAGCCGTGAGCAGCGATGCGAGCATCGCGGGTTCCATGCGGCCGCTGAAGACATCGGTGAAGAGCGATTCTGCGTCTGCAGCGGTAAGAGCCTGACGGCGGTAAAGAGTTTCAAGACGGACATCCATGATAGTTCTCCGGGAGGGGTGGACAGCGGCACCGGGGTTCAGAGCAGGCCTGCTGACGGCGGATGCGCGCAGAGCCGGCGCATCGGACCCGGAGAGGGGATTTCATGGAATCGTTCCCGAAGGAATCTGCAGTATCGGCTGGACATGACGGAATCCTTTTTTGTATTCCGCGGCTGCCGACAGGGGAGGAGGGGACAGATAACAAAAAACCCGCTGATTCGACATCCGCGGGCTTGAGAGTGTGACCTTCAACTTATGCGCACAAAACCTGGCACCCGCTCTTTCAGGGGCGCCACCACCAGTTGCGGCGAAGGTTCGATGCGGAACGGAAGGTCATGATGACGTTCTCTCTTTTCAATGCGGGACGGCACCCTGCCGTCCGTGCCTTCAACTTTACATGCGGCGTCCCGGAAAAAGCAATAAGCACAATGTCTCAGATTGTCCGAATCGTGGTCGAAGCGGCAACGTCTTACGGGAGAGACATTGACGAAAAAATTGTAAAATCAAGCGCTAGTTCGAAAGAATTAGTTCTTCCTGCGGCGGCATCCGTCCAATATTACTTTTGTGAATAGGGGGTGCGGCCTGAGGCATCAGCGGGCATATGCGGCAGGAGCCGTTAAAAACAACTGGGCAACAAGGGAGAGAGGGTTTATACCTACTCTTTTACTGGGTTTTGTTCGTAAAGAAAGGATCATTCCACCAAGCGAAAACAAACTAAGGAATTAGTCTGAAAGAAGTAGTCCATCTTTGCAAAAACGGAGGTCTATAATCGCCGGCAGTGTCAGAGTGTGTCCATTTGTAATCTCTCGCAGCAGACGGACGCACCGGCATGACCGGAATGACCGGCGGGCCCGCTGAGGCGCTCCCGGGGGTTACGGGGATCAACAAGGGAAGCAGAGTCCGGGCGTGCCGGACCGGAGAGCAAACGGGTGCCGGCGTCATCGGCTCTGCAAATTCAATAGAGGTAACCATGGACAAAACCGCACTGAAGAAATGGGCCATCGTGCTCGGACTGGGTGTGATTATCTGGTTCTTGCCGGTGCCCCAGGGACTGACGCCCGCGGCCTGGCATCTGTTTGCCATTTTCGTGGCGACCATTGCAGGCTTCATCCTGCAGCCCATTCCGATGGGCGCCGTCGCCTTTCTCTCTCTCACGCTCTGCGCGTTCTTCGGCATTCTGAAGACGAAGGACGCCCTGATGGGCTTCGGCAACGGCACGATCTGGCTGATCGTCTGCGCGTTCTTCCTGTCGCGCGGCTTCATCAAGACCGGTCTCGGCCGCCGCATCGCCTTCTGCATCATCAAGGCCATCGGCAAGAGCGCCATGTCGCTCGGCTATTCGATCTGTCTGGCCGAACTCGTGATTTCGCCCGCCATGCCGTCCGCGACGGCCCGAGGAGGCGGCGTCTTCTATCCGATCGTTCAGTCGCTCAGCAGTGCCTTCGGATCCGAACCGGGTGAATCCGCCGGCAAAATCGGCAAGTATCTGATGCAGGTGGGCTTCCATGCCGACGCAGTGACCTGCATGATGTTCCTGACCTCGATGGCCGGCAACCCGCTCTGCGTGGGTCTCGCCGCCAGCGCCGTCGGCGTTGAGCTCACCTGGATGCAGTGGGCGACCGCCGCCATCGTCCCGGGTCTGATCTGCCTCTTCCTCGTCCCGATCGTGCTTCTCAAGATCGCGCCGCCTGAAATCAAGCAGATCCCGAACGCCCGCGCGCTCGCGGCCGAAGAACTCGCCAAGATGGGTCCGATGTCCAAGGACGAAAAGGTGCTCGCCTTCGTCTTCGTGATGTGCCTCCTCCTCTGGGCGACGGGCAGCATCACCAAGCTCGGCGCCACGCCGATCGCCATGCTCGCCGTGTCGATCATGCTGATCTCCAAGGTGCTGACCTGGAAGGACATCCTCTCCGAAAAGGGTGCCTGGGACGCCATGTTCTGGATGGGCGGCCTGATGGCTCTCGCCACGGCGCTCGCCAAGTGCGGCTTCATCAAGTGGGCTGCGGCCTTCATCGCGAGCGGCATTGCTTCCGCCCACATGGGCTGGATCGCCTCCTTCGTGGTGATTTCGCTCATCTACACGTACTCGCACTACTGCTTCGCTTCCGTGACGGCGCGAATTTCGGCCATGTACGCCGCGTTCGTCGCCGTGGCGGCCGCCTGCGGCGCTCCGGCGCTGATGACCGCCGTCGCCTTCGGCATCTTCGCCAACCTGCCGATTTCGCTCACGCACTACGGCAACGGCGCGGCGCCGGTGTACTTCGGCGCGGGCTACGTGAGCCAGGCCGAGTGGTGGCGCAACGGCTTCATCATCTGCACGATCAACACCGTCATCTGGCTTACCGTCGGTCTTGCTTGGTGGAAGCTGATCGGTCTCTACTAATCTGAATCGCCGAATCAGGGCTCGGCCCTGAATGCTTCAGGCATCGGGCGCGGCTCTCCGACGTTATCCGCCGGGGAGCCGCGCTTTTTTGTCATCCGCAGCGGCGGCCGTCTGAATTCACAGTCGTCGCTTTGAACGATCGGTCCGGTCGGGCACGGCGGGCCGCGGCAGAAACGGCGTATCAAAGAAACGACGGGATCTGACGCTTTTGCGGACTGCCCTGGGAGTATGATCTCTGAGACTGCGGATGAAGTCAGCCGGTCGTCCGTCCCGCGATGCCGGCACCAGCCGTCGGAAGACACTATCAACCAGACAAGAAGAACCCAACAATGACTGATCGTGAAGCTTTGAAGAATCTCCTGTCGGAATTCGGCGACGCCATGGGCCTCCCGGATCTGGCGTTCGACGAAAACAACTGCTGCTCAATCGTTGCAGGCGACGATACGGTGATTCATCTGCAGTTTCGGGAAGGGGCGGGCGATCTCCTTTTCGTCGGCCCCGTCGGCGTGCTGCCCGAGGGGGATGAAGATCAGACGGATGTTCTGAAGTTTCTGATGATTTCCAATCTGTACGGCACGGACACCGACGGCGCCACGCTGTCTCTGGAGCCCAACGG
>JAXEEN010000114.1:0-4121 GCA_034104065.1 Sutterella sp. | reverse complement strand
GTGCTCAGGCCCTTCCGCGGCCGCGGCGTCGGCACTGCAGTCATGAAGGCCGTCATTGCGCGTGCGAAGGAGAAGGGACTGGCGTCGGTCTATCTCGGCGCTCAGGTGCATGCCGTGCCGTTTTATGAAAAGCTGGGCTTTGCCGTCGAAGGCGAGCCGTTTACGGAGGCGGGGATTCCCCACCGCCATATGAGGCTCACTTTCTGAGGCGCTGCCTCGGCTCCGTCAAGGAGAACGGCCGCTTCCCTTCGGGGAAAGCGGCCGTTCGTTCTTACCGAAAGAGGCCGGCCTTATGCCGGCCGGCACCCGGATCAGGCGATGCCGAAGACGAGTTCGGCGATCTGGATCGCGTTCGTCGCGGCACCCTTGCGGACCTGGTCGGCGCAGCAGAAAAGCGTGAGCGAGCGGTTGAACTTGTCGGCTTCGGCCGACAGGTCGCGGCGCACGCGGCCGACGTAGACGAGGTCCTGGTCGCTCGTGAGAAGCGGCATCGGATACTGCTTGGCTTCGGGATCGTCGCAGAGCACGAGACCCGGCGCGTCGGCGAGCAGTTCGCGGGCCTTTTCAGGCGTGATGTCGCGTTCGAATTCGATCGTGATCGCTTCGGAGTGCGAACGGATGATCGGCACGCGCACGCAGGTGCAGGCGACGCGCAGCGTGTCGTCGTGCAGCATCTTGCGGCCTTCGTTCTGGAACTTCATTTCCTCGGACGTGTAGCCTGCGTCGTTGAAGCCGCCGATCTGCGGAATCAGGTTGTAGGCGATCGGATACGGGAAGCAGGAGTTTTCGGCGCGCGGATTGCCCTTCACTTCGCTTTCGAGATTGTCGATGCCGGCCTTGCCTGCGCCGCTCACGGCCTGATAGGTCGAAACGACGAGACGGCGGATGCGGGCATAGCGGTGCAGCGGCATGACGGCGGCGAGGCCGATGATCGTCGCGCAGTTCGGGTTGGCGATGAGGCCCTTGGAGAGCTTCACGTCTTCGGGGTTCACTTCGGGAATCACGAGCGGCACTTCGGGATCGAGACGGAAGGCGCTCGAGTTGTCGACGACGTGCACGCCCATGGCGGCGGCGCCCGGAAGGAACTTCTTCGCGACGTCGTTGTCGGCGGCGCCGAGCAGAAGGTCGAGACCCTTGAAGGCTTCGAGGCTGGCTTCCTGAACGGTGATCTCTTCGCCCTTGAAGGCAATTTTGCTGCCGGCGGAGCGGGCGCTGCCGAAGAGGCGGAGTTCGGAGATCGGGAAGTTGCGCTCGGCGAGCACGATGAGCATCTGCTGACCGACGGCGCCGGTGGCGCCGAGAATGCCGACTTTGAGGTTCTTCATGATGGGTTCTCTCTATGCGTGGGCCGCGCCGGTTCGAGGCCGGCCGGCGCGGCGGGTTGAAAGCGGATTACTGGTTGGCTCGGGCCTTCGCTTCGTCCATCTCTTCGGAGAAGGTCTCGTAGAGGCAGGCGATGGCGGTGTTGAAGTCCTTGTTGGAGACGCCGACGATGATGTTGAGTTCGGCGCTGCCCTGGGCGATCATGCGGATGTTCACGCCGGCCTTGCCGAGCGCGGCGAAGAGGCGTCCGGACGTGCCGGGGCGGGAGTTCATGTTGCGGCCCACCGTCGCGATGAGCGCGAACGGATCCGTGAGACGGATGATGTCGGGCTGCATCAGTTCCTTGATGCGGGCGATGATTTCGTAGATGTTCTGCTTGACGTCGGCTCTGTTGACGACGACGCTGAAGGAGTCGATGCCGGACGGGATGTGTTCGACGGAAACGCCGTACTGTTCGAGCACGCTCAGCACCTGACGCACGAAGCCCACGCGGTTGGACATGTTCTTCTTCGAGATTTCAATCGCGATGAAGTCCTTCTTGCCGGCGATGCCGGTCACCATCGGGCCGTTGGGATCGGGGGCGATGTTGTCCTGCACGATCGTGCCCGGATCGTTCGGGCGGTTCGTGTTGAGAACGTGGATCGGGATGTTGCGTTCGCGAAGCGGGAAGACGGCGTCCTCATGGAGCACGCTCGCGCCCATGTAGGAGAGTTCGCGCAGTTCGGAGAAGGTGATGCTTTCGATGTTGCGCGGATTCTTCACGATGCGCGGGTCGGCCATCAGGAAGCCCGAGACGTCCGTCCAGTTTTCATACACGTCCGCGTTGATGCAGCGAGCGAGAATCGAGCCGGAAATGTCGGAACCGCCTCGGCTCATGACGCGGACGGCGCCGTCGGGCAGGCTGCCGTAGAAGCCCGGCATCACGAAGCGGTCGCACTTTTCGAGCACCTTGATCAGACGGGCGCTCGTTTCTTCGAAGTTGAACGTGCCGTCGAAATTCATGGCGACGATGTCCTTCGCGTCGACGAAGGGGAAGCCGAGGAAGTCGGCCATGAGCTTCGACGTGAAGAATTCCCCGCGGCTCACGATTTCGTCGACGGACATGTCGGGCAGACGCACGCGCATGTCCTCGAGATCGTCTTCGATCGGCGTCGTGAGGCCGAGTTCGCGCTTGATTTCGAGGAAGCGTTCGGCGATCAGATTGAAGAGCGGCAGGTAGTCGACGTGGTAAGTGACGTGGGCCTGGCAGAGATAGAGGAGGTCCGTGATCTTGTTGTCTTTGGAGTTGCGCTTGCCGGCGGCGGAAATGACAACAAAGCGGCGGGATTCATCGCTTTCGATGATCGCCTTGACCTTCTTGAACTGTTCGGCGGAGGCTACGCTGCTGCCGCCGAATTTCGTGATCTTAATCATGGGGTTAATTCTCCAGAACTTCCGGTTCAAAAGCTAGGAAGGTTTGTTTTTCATGTGCCAGAGCCACAAGCTCGGCCAGCGTTTTACCCGGCAGGACTTCGTCCGGGAAGTAGCCCGTGCCGTGAAGAACGGCCGGGTCATAGATCATCGTCCGCCCGAGCACGGCGTTTTCCGCGCAACCGTTGCGAATCGAAATCAGATCCTGAATGACGGCGTCCGCTGTCGGCCTGCCGCCGGCGCCCTGCCCGAAGTAGGAGAGCGGTCCGACGATGTCCCCCGTGAGACGTCCGAAATTGAAGTTGTCGCGTATGCTCGCTTCGTACGAGCCGGCGTCGAGGACGACCGGCACGACGCCGAGCGCATAAAGTTCGCCGCGGCGCTGGGAAATGAGCATCAGGCGAAGGCGCTTGCCGCGGGCATGGAAGCTGTCGAGAATGTCCTTCGTCAGATATTGAATGCCCGCGACGGGGAAGTCGCGCGTGATGTCCGTGTGGAAGGCGACGCCCAGAGAGATGACGGCCTTGTTGCGCACGTCCGTTCCCGAGATGTCGGCGGTCGGATCTGCTTCGGCGTAGCCGAGCTGCTGAGCCTGGGAAAGCGCTTCCTCGAAGCTCAGGTTCATTCTCTCCATGCGGTCGAGAATGTAGTTGCAGGTGCCGTTGAGAATGCCGCAGACGGACGTGATCTCATCGAGTCGGGCAGCCTTCTTGACGCCTTCGACCCAGGGCATGCCGCCGCCGCAGCTTGCTTCAAAGAGCAGGCGGATGTCCTTTTCGCGGGCGAGCTCGATCAGCGGCGCGAAGTCCGCGGCGAGCGCCGCCTTGTTGGACGTAACGACGTGCTTGCCCGCTTCCAGCGCGCGGCGGATGTAGCCCTTGGCGGGTTCTTCGCCCGAGAGCACTTCGGCAATGCAGGTGATTTCCGGATCGTTCAGGATCTCTTCAAAGGAGTCCGTCATCAGCGGTCCCGAGGCCTTGCCGGGACGGCGAAGGATTTTCTTCACTTCGATGCCGCAGTCGAGCTGCGTCAGAAGTTCCGCAACGCTGCGGCCGACCGTGCCGTAGCCGAGTAGTCCGATCTTCAATTTTGCCCCCGTTCGGTTGCCGCCGGTCCGTCCCGCTGCGGGACCGATCCGGCATCGGCGGCGGGGATGCGCCGCCGAGAGTGAATGAGTGGGCTTCCCGACTGCCAGCACAGTGCGGAAAGATGCGTTTCCAGAAAGGTGTAGTCCGGTCCGAATCAGGATCGGACGAGGAGGAAAACGCCGTCTGAGCGGCGCAGATGTTTTTTCTGATGGTACATGATGCCGAAGGCCCCGTGTAGCGCGCCGCCCGTCTTTCCGATCATACCTGCTGACTACGCAATCGGCCTGAGCACTGTGGCTT
>JAXEEN010000113.1:0-2498 GCA_034104065.1 Sutterella sp. | reverse complement strand
GGAACTCAATGTCCACCACGGCGCCAATGACCTGAACGATCTGTCCGATACTCATGGGTTTTCCTCAGTTATCGATACTTTATTCGATTAAGACACGGCGGCGGCACCACCGACGATTTCGGTGATTTCCTTCGTAATGCCAGCCTGACGGGTCTTGTTGTAGACAAGATGCAGTTCGTCGATGAGCTTCTTGGCGTTGTCCGAGGCGGCCTTCATGGCAACCATACGGGCGCTCTGTTCAGAAGCCATATTTTCTGCAACAGCCTGATAAATCAAAGCCTCGACGTAGCGCTTCAGGAGCTCGTCGAGAACGGTTTCGGCGTTCGGCTCGTAGAGATAATCCCACGAGTAATCACGCTGCGATTCGCTAGTCAGATTGGAGTCCGTCAGCGGCAGAAGCTGCTCAACCACGGGTTCCTGCTTCATGGCGTTCACAAAGCGCGAATAGGCCAGATGCACAGAGTCCACCTTACCGTCGATGTAAGCCTGGATCTGAACGCGGATAGCGCCGATCAGACGATCGAGGTTCGGGCGGTCGCCAAGCTGAACAGCCTGGCTGACCACATTGGCATGAAGACGAGTCAGGAAGCCAAGACCCTTGTTACCAATAGCGGTCGCTTCGATGGTGTTCCCTTCGGCAGACCACGTCTTGATCTTCTGGAGAACGAGACGCTGAATATTGGTATTGAGCGGGCCAGCAAGACCCTTGTCGGTCGTCACCATAATGAGACCGATCTTCTTCGTACCTTCATGCTTGACGAGGAACGGATGTCTGTACTCGCTGTTCGCCTTGGCGAGATGCGAGCAGATCACTCGAATCTTGTCGCCATAGGGGCGAGCCGCAAACATCCGGTCCTGCGCCTTGCGCATCTTCGAGGCCGCAACCATCTCCATCGCCTTAGTGATCTTACGCGTGTTTTGCACGCTCTTGATCTTGCCGCGAATTTCCTTTGTACTGGGCATGGGATTTGGGTCCTCTTGGATTCGTTAACGCTTAGTAAGCGCCGCTCTTCTTGAACTCTTCGATGGCAGCCTTAAGCTGGGCATCGATTTCCTTGGTGAGTTCCTTCTTCGTTTCGATCTCTTCGATGAGCTCGGCGTGGTGCGTCTTCAGGAAGTCGCGCATGCCGCGTTCAACACGGAGAGCATCGCTCACGGCGACGTTGTCGTAAGCACCCTTTTCCACAGCGTAGAGGACGAGGGCTTCTTCCCAAACCTGAAGCGGCTGGTACTGCGGCTGCTTCATGAGTTCGGTAACGACACGACCGCGTTCGAGCTGCTGACGGGTAACGTCGTCAAGGTCAGACGCAAACTGAGCAAACGCAGCGAGTTCACGATACTGGGCCAGAGCAAGACGAACACCGCCGCCAAGCTTCTTGATGATCTTCGTCTGAGCGGCACCGCCCACGCGGGACACGGAAATACCCGGGTTAATAGCGGGACGAATACCAGCGTTGAAGAGGTCCGTTTCAAGGAAGATCTGACCGTCGGTAATCGAAATCACGTTGGTCGGAACGAAAGCGGTCACGTCACCGGCCTGCGTTTCGATAATCGGCAGAGCCGTCATCGACCCCGTCTTGCCCTTGACTTCGCCATTGGTGAAGCGTTCAACATAAACCGGATTCACACGAGCGGCGCGTTCAAGCAGACGGCTGTGCAGGTAGAAGACGTCGCCAGGATAGGCTTCACGTCCCGGCGGACGACGCAGCAGCAGGGAAATCTGGCGATACGCCCAAGCCTGCTTCGTAAGGTCGTCGTACACAATCAGGGAGTCCTGACCGCGGTCACGGAAATATTCACCCATCGTCGCGCCGGCATACGGAGCGATGTACTGAAGAGCGGCAGATTCGGAGGCAGAGGCAGCCACCACAATGGTGTAGTCCATGGCGCCGGTTTCTTCGAGCTTGCGCACAACGTTAGCAATCGTCGAAGCCTTCTGACCGATAGCGACGTAAACGCAGATCAGGTCCTTGCCCTTCTGGTTGATGATCGTGTCGATAGCGACAGCAGTCTTACCGCACTGGCGGTCGCCAATGATAAGTTCGCGCTGGCCACGTCCGATCGGCACCATAGCGTCGATAGACTTCAGACCGGTCTGAACCGGCTGAGAAACGGACTGACGGTCGATAACGCCAGGAGCCACCTTTTCGACCACGTCGTAAAGCTTGGCATTGATCGGGCCCTTGCCGTCGATCGGCTGGCCGAGGGCATTAACCACACGACCAATCAGTTCCGGACCAACCGGCACAGAGAGAATGCGGCCGGTCGTCTTGACGAGGTCGCCTTCCGAAATGTGTTCGTAGGAGCCGAGAATAACGGCGCCGACGGAATCACGTTCAAGGTTCAGGGCAAGACCGTAGGTGTTGTTGGGGAATTCCAGCATTTCACCCTGCATCACGTCGCTAAGACCGTGAACGCGGCAAATACCGTCGGTCACCGAAACCACGGTGCCCTGAGTGCGAAGATCAGCGGAAACGCCGAGGCCTTCGATACGCTTC
>JAXEEN010000112.1:0-5943 GCA_034104065.1 Sutterella sp. | reverse complement strand
GATCTTGCCGCCCTTCACGTCGACCTGAACCTCGATCTGAGATTCGCGGCCCTTGCCCTCGCCCTTGTAGGAGCCGTCCTTCCAGGCAGCCTGCGCGCCGGCGGCAACGGCAAACGCAGCCGCTGCGATGATGATGTTCTTCAGCATGAATGTGTCCTTCACTTCTTGTAGACCTAGACTTTGACCGGAGAATCCGGCGCGGCCTCTGACCGGGAGGTGCGCCGCTTCGAGACACATGGTATCGGAGCGCTTTACGCGCGTAAGGTGACTGCCGTCAAGAAGGCCGCACGGGACTGAAAAAAAGCGCCGCCGAACAGATGTCCGGCAGCGCCGACGGCGGCACGTCCTGAGCCCGGGCGGTCAGATCAGGGTAATGCGCAGGGTTTCCAGCCCCGGAATCACGCTGCTCGGAGCGAGAACCACCGGATGACGGTTCTGCGGATCCAGGCCGAGCAGATCGCCGGGCTTCACGTCTCGGCCGGTCTTCAGCGCCCAGCTCGCCACGGTATAGAGGAATTCCTGCACGACTTCGGGAGCCGCCGCGCAGGGCTCGATTTCGAGCTCGCGGTGTCCGAGCAGGCTCAGCCCCATCGTGCAGCCGAGGAGCTTCCCGCCTTCGGTGCGGGCAATGGCGAATGTCACCAGATTGAAGAGCGGCAGTTCGCCCGCCTTCATGACCGAGGCGCCCTCGCGGTAGCCTTCCGGACCGATCACGGTCGAACCGTTGTCGACGGCCAGCGCCGAAGGCTGCCTGGTGAGCGACGAGAGGACCTTGACCAGAAGCGAAGCGGCCTCGACCGTACCGCAGGTCTTGGGAATGACCGCGCACGCGAGATGCGCGCGGTGCAGCTGCGCAATGGCGCCCGCCTGCGGCCAGAGCGGGTTGAGCGACGCATGCATCTTCATCATGTCCGCCGGCAGCGGTTCGTCGAAAGCCTTGACGGCGACGACGGCGCCTTCGGCTTCAAACACCAGCGCATCGTCGGCGCTCTTCGGTAATTCAGACGCGGGGACGTCGATTTCCCACTCGGTCTTCATTTCGGCGGCGAAGGCTTCGGGCGACCATTCGGCCGAAGCCGTCAGCACATGCCCTTCCACCGGAAGAGCCGCGGTCTTTTCAGTATCTGTCATTTCAAGTCCTCTCCGGGACGGTTCAGAGATTCGACATTATGCCCTACGGCGGCGCTCAGCCGAGAGATACGGCGCAAGTCTCATCCTCACGGCGGCCTTTTCCTCAGCGGACGGACGGAATGATTCGCCGATCTTTCTCACCGTCCTGCGTCCGGTTTCGCGGTCAAGCCGCCCGTCCGTCAGCCGTTCCTCCATCCAGTCGGCGACCGGACCGGGACCGACGGTGTACATCATCGAGAGGCACCAGGCGAGCGACATCGAAAGATAGTATTCGCTTCCCGCCAGTTCCAGAACCCGGGGTTCATCCAGAAGCGTCAGCACTTCGCCGACCCAGTCCTTTTCCCTGTAATGCTCGAGAAGCCAGACCTCCGCCGTGCGCACGGTCCACATGTCGGGCGAACGAAGGCAGCCGGCAATGAAGGGCAGATATCGGGCCCGGTCCTCGCGAAACACCTTCAGGGCGGATCCGAACAAATCGCAGGTGGCCCAGCCGTCGAGCAGCGGCAGATAGCGCCGGGCGTAGGCCAGCCTTTCCTCGGCACCGAGACCGCGGGCGGCGCCGATCACGATGCCGACGGCCATGACCGCCTCCTGGCGGCCGAGCGCGCCGGGTTCGAGCGCCGCCTCGAGAAACGCCCGGACGTCCCCCTTCATCGCGTCCCGCGCGATGCGCCTCACGTCGGGCATGCGCACGCCGATGCGGTTCGAGATGCCGGGCTGGAGTGCGTCGCCGAAGACCTTGATGGCGGGGTCGTGGGCTTCGTAAAGTCGTCGGAGAAGTTCGTCGGGCGTCATGATCGGCATTCCGTTGAAAAAATGAACAGACAATAAGGAGCGGACGGGACCGGCATCGCCGAATCGGCAGGGTCTAAAGCGAAACACCTAAGGAATTGCACGGTAACGCCGCCCGCAGGAATCCACGTAAAGTGTAAACGTCACCCCCGCGATACCGAGTTTCTCATGCAAAACGGAAAACGCAAAGGGAACCTGCGGTAAAATATTGAGATTATGTCCAACTACGGTATCTCCATGCCGAAACAGAACACTTTCCCCTATCGTCTCCTGGCCCTTTTCGTGATCATCGTCTGGGGTCTTTCCTTCATCGCCACGAAATATCTTTATGCGGTGGGTCTCGGGCCGTACACCGTGCTCACGCTGCGCACGCTGCTGGCCTACGGCGTTCTCGTCCTTCTGAGCCCGCATCAGATTTTCGCCAATTCCCTGCGCGATGAGTTCAAGCTCTTCCTTCTCGGCATCGTCTGCGTGCCGATCTACTACGGACTGGAAAACCTGGCGCTCGTCTACACGTCGGCTTCCGCCGTCGCCGCGCTGATGGCCACCGCGCCGCTGATGACTGCCGTGATCGTTCTTCTGCGCTGGCACGACTTCCGCCTGCACTGGATGAGCAAGCTCGGCATCTGCGCCGCCGCCACCGGCACCTTCCTGGTGCTCTTCGACACGCAGATCATGCAGAACCTGCCGGGCGCCGGTGCGCTCTTCTGCGTGGGCGCCGCCTTCGCCTGGGCCGTCTATTCGGCGCTCCTGAAGTCCTTCAGCGGCTATTCCGGCGCCTTCGTCGCCCGCAAGGCCTTCGGCTACGGTCTTCTCACGGTCTTCCCGTTCTATCTTGCCGAAGGGCCGGCCCAGTCCGCGCCCTTCCTGGCCGAACCCGAAGTGATCGCGCTCCTCTTCTTCCTGGCGGCCGGTCCGACGACTCTCTGCACGGTGCTGTGGAACCGCGCGGCAGTGATTGCCGGCGCCTCGTCCGTCAACCACTACCTCTACTGGGTGCCCGTCGTGACGATCGCCGCCGGCATGACCCTCCTCGGCGAAACGATGAGCTTCGTCGGTCTGATGGGTGCGGCCATGATTCTCTGCGGCGTGTGGAGTTCCGAAACCGGCATGAAGCGCGTGTCGGCCGTTCTCTCGGGGGCGGACCCTGAAAAGCTGAGTGCCAGAATTTCCTTCTGACCTCGGTCCCGACCAATCAGCCGAAAGCCTCCGGATGCAAGTCCGGAGGCTTTTTTACTGGTGTGTCCGTGGCGCAGACGAGGTTGCTGAAGGTTTGCAGTCACAGAGCAGAAAACCGTCCCCGGAATGCCTCAAGTCCGGCGTCCTGACCCGAAAACCGCCGGAGGCCGGAAGCCGAACAGCACGTCCGGCCGCATTGTCTCCGGATAACCGTGCGGAGTGCGTGGGAATGCCCGCGGTGACGCTCCGCGTCCGAATCGGCAGCCGCCCCCTTTCAGAGGACCGCAAAAATCCGCTCAGAGGCGAGGAGAATGATGCCGTGTACTCCCATTCGGCAGGTGCGGCAGAGCCGAGGAAAACGCAGGGAAAGGGCCTTCAGCGCCGCTGACGGGCGCACAAGGCCTTCTGACGGACGGACCAAGGGCGCATAGGCGCCATGCCGAGACGCACTGCACGAACGTAGGTCGGGCGCCCTTCCTCAGAAAACGATGCTAGAAGCTCGAACGTTTCAGCGCCTCACCGGGCCGGGATCCGGCCGAGCGCAGCCGGCAGACGCCGTACGGCATGCGTCGGCCGCCATCACGATGACGTCGTTTCCGAACCGGAAGATCAAGCCGGCGGGCAATATCAGGCCGGCTCGAAGACTTGCGCATACACCCCTGCAGAACGATCGAGAAAACAGAATCACTGTTGCCTGATTCTCTCGACGGCATCCGAGTCGAAATCGCACTGAAACCCTATCCGATGCCCGAGGCGTGAAGCCGCAAAACCGCCGAACGGACACTTCGGCAAAGGTCTCGGCAGTCGCTCCGAAGCAGCAGTTCCCGTTTTCTGGAGCGCAGGACTTTCCCCCGAACCCGACACTTCCGGCGTTTAAGGAAACCTGCGGAAAGTCGAGCCGGCGTGACCGTCGGACGACACAGCGGACAACATGGCGCCCGACGGCCGAGAACAGCGTCGGCGGCCCGTCATCGGCCGCGATCGATCCCCCTTCTCCGGTGAAGCGAACTCCGCTGACTAAGACGACTCGCGTCGCATTAATTGTCGTTCTCTATAAGCAACCTGTCGGTTATATCGGATCAGCGGACGAATCTGTGATCCGAAGCCTCGGAGGACGAAAAACCGCGTTTTTGTTTAGTTCCCAATAAGAATTTTTATTGATCTGGAAAGTCGATCGCAGCCGCATTTGAATAAGTTGCTTAAAAAGCACTATTTCAAAAGACGGTCCACCGTCTTTCAGCAAGGCAGAATTCCCGTTCGGGAATTTGCTGCCGATCGCAGGGAAAAGAAACAGGGCATTGTAACTAAAATTAGGGTTCCTTGTTTATCAATATGATGCAAACGGCAGCAAAAACGGCGCGGCTCTTTCCCCTAAAGCAGGTCATTCGTACGGAAAAGGCCTTTAATTTTCATTCGGCCGTCAGTCATTCACTTTTTTGATGATAATTGCCGTTGAGTCCGATCCTGCCGAAGAACGGAATCTCGGACCTTCGAACGTGCCGGCAGTCCGAGCGGAGCAGATCTGTGCTGCCCGGGCAGGGCGCAGAATTTCCGGCGGTTCTCCATCTCGCGTCGAAAACGACTGCGGAAGGATCACGAGGATACGCAGGGATCCCGACGGCGGCCCAAACAGACATCCCGCGTCTGCAGCCATGCAGGGACCGTCAGCAGGGCGGGTGATGATCGGCAGTCCGCACTTCATCCGTCGAAATGCGTCGGTTTTGTATGAAATTTTCACTTTTAGTTCCTATTATTCTACGAAGAAACTGGATATAATCACCGTTATAAACAGTTTTATGTGAATTTTTGTCATAGGTACATATACGAAAAATCGACGAAAACCACAGGTTCCATCCCCTGACGTCCGTCGCCGCATGAATATGCTTCTATTCACATAAAGATGTATATTATCTTCGTTAGTTCCCATTTTACTGCGTGTTATGAGACCCTCTTTTGCCGTTGAGGAATCCATCCGAACCCTCGGAACGAACCTTAGAACCGCCCGGCTTCGCCGCCGCCTGCCCCAGTCCGTCGTCTCGGAACGATCCGGCATTTCGCTCAACACTCTTTCAAAAATTGAAAACGGCGACTGCGGCGTCGCCATCGGCAACGTGGCTTCCGTCCTTCAGGCTCTGGGACTCGGCACCCCCTTCTCCGACGTGGCATCGGCCGGGCTCGATGAAACCGGCCTGCTCCTTGAAGAGCGCAGACTCCCTCAGCGGGCTCGACGCAGCAAGTCCAAGGATTAACAAAAATGTCTTCCCCTATCCGACGCCTTTACGAGGTTCGCGCCGCCTGGCTCGAAGACAGTCCGATCATCGGACGACTCTCTGTCCCTCTTCCGTCGAGTTCCCGATCGGGATCTTCGTCCAAAAACCCTTCATCGGGATTTCAGCTGCCGCCCGTCCCGGCCTTCGAATACGATGCGGCCTGGATCGAGTCCGGCTTCGCCCTCGGCGGCGACCTGCCCCTTGCTCGCGGCGTTCGGATTCCGGCGCTCGGAAAACCGCTTTTCGGCTTTCTGGAAGACCGCGCGCTTTCTGCGTCAAATCGTGTCGTCTTTACCTCCGGGACCCGTCCCCATCCGTCGTGCCCGGAAGATGCTTCGCCCGCGGAAACCGCCGCCCTCCTGCTGCCCGATGCCGAGGATGCCTTCGGCGGACTGAGTCTCATTCCCATCGGATGTCCGAAAGTCACCTCCCGTCCCCGAATCGTCCGCGCCACCATGCTCGGTGACCTCATCTACGCCTACCACGCCTATGAACGCGGCCGTGCGCGCGATCCCGACATCGATCTGCTCCGCCGCGGACTCACGCTGCCCGGCAGCGACCCGGTTTTCTG
>JAXEEN010000111.1:0-11398 GCA_034104065.1 Sutterella sp. | reverse complement strand
AGGCGGCGAGCTTGCCCTTGTCGAGCCAGTCAAAGAGAGCGCCGACGCCGAACGGGCCGTAGTTCCATTCGGCACCGACGGCGGCATAGCGGTCGTCGGTGTTCTTGTTTTCGTTCGTATTGCCCATGGCGTACTGAGCGTAGACCCTGAGGCCGGCGAATTCAGGCGTGACGTAGGCGATCGTGTTGTCGTAGCGGCTCGCGTAGTTGGCCATCACGGCGGTGTGACCCGTCAGGTAGTCACCCCAGCCGGAACCTAAGGAAGAAGCCATCGCTCCGTAGAAGCCGACGGAACCCGTATCGGACACGAGCGTGCCCATGCGGCCGGCATAGACCGTACCGAAGGCGCCGCCGACGGCGAGCGTGGCTTCACGGTCGAAGATCCTGTCGTCCGTGCCGAGCGCACCGGAGTCGGCCTTGAGGCCGTTTTCAAGCTTGAAGCTCACGGAGAGATCGCCGATCTGTTCCGTGCCCTTCAGACCCCAGCGCGTGGCGGAGTTGTTGCCGGAATCCATCGTGAAGGTGTCGGCCTTCGCATTCAGGTCGTAGTCACCGCCTTTGACGGCAAGCGCGCCGATGCCGTCGGTCTTCGAATGCGTGTAGTTGAGGCCCGTGTCGATGACACCGTAAACGGTGACGTCGGCGGCCATGGAGGAACCGGCGAGGGCGCCGAGAGTCTTTTTCATGATGGATTGCTCCAAAAACGAGCAGCGGGATGCGCTGTCAGGAGCGATTGTGGCGTCTGCCCGGGCACTTCACCGATGACAAGGTTTTTCCGGTTTTACATTTGTCCGACGTCTGGCGTGACGGTCGGCGAACGCGCCGGTCCCCGCAGCGGCCGCGTTCCGGCTCCTGCCGCCCGCCTCGAATTCCTTCTGTCATAGGCAGGGAGAGCGGCCCGCATCGGAGGACCGTCCGAAGGCCGGCCTCATTCGTCCGCCCGGGTTCGGTACGGCGAAGCGGATGAAATACTTCAAGAACGCCGTAACATTCGTCCGCTTCAAGCCTGACAGATTGACCGCCAAACAACACCGCCCCGGTATTGAACGGGCGGTCTTCCGTTCGAGCCGATTCCCGATCAGCCGCGGTTTTCGGGCGGGGCCGCCGATTGACGGCCGCCGTCCACACCCGTCTTCCGGAGCGCCCGGCCGTCAAAAAAATTGATGAAACGCGTCAGGAGAGCCGGATCTTCAGTGCAGGCAGCGCCGTGATGCGTACGGCGAGGAAGGCGGCGGCCAGACCGCAGAGAACGCCGCCCGCCACGTCGCTCGGAAAATGGACGAAGAGGTACAGTCGGGAAAACGCAATGAGGACCGCCGCAGCCAGCGCCGCCCGGCGCCAGGGACTTTTGAGCATCCAGAACACGCCGGCCGCGGCAAATGATGCGCCGGTATGGCCGGACGGAAAGGAAAAGCTCGGCGGACAGGCGATGATCAGCTCGACAGCGTCGGATACGTCGCAGGGACGAAGCCGCCCGGCAAGCGGCTTGATCAGGCCGTTGCCGACGGCGGCGTAGAGAACGACCGCCAGCAGCACGGCGGCGCCGAGCCTTCTCGTCGAAGTCCTCAGCATCAGCAGGGCGCCCGCGGCAAGCCAGACTGCCCCCGCATCGCCCGCCCGGCTGATCCAGATCATGGGCGCGTCGAGCAGACCCGACTCGAAGAAGCTGCGGATGGCGAGCAAAACGGAAAAATCGGCGGCGGTCACGGCCATTCCCTCGATCATGAAATACAGGGCCGCCGGTGCATGACGGGCCTCGGACCGCAGCCTTCTTCGGCTTCCGAAAGTCCGACGGTGCTCCGAAAAACGATGCCGGGGCCTCAGAAGAGCAAAGCCCCCGTTACCGGAGGCCTTCGCCGTCAGACAGGCTGCCTGACGTCCTTCAGCGGAATCACCCGCTGGTTGGAGCTGCCGAACCAGCAGCCCTTTTCCTTTACCTTCAGGTGTTCGATGAAGGGACCGTCGACGACGGTGTCGACGTAGTCGAAAATCGGACTCTGCGCGACCTTCTCGTACCTGCGGCCGGTCCAGAGCCAGATGCTCTTGGTCGTGCCGAAGCGTTCGCGGACGGCCCTGACGATGCGCAGGATCTCGGGCTGATTGGCCTCCTCCATCGGATCGCCGCCCAGAAGGCTCAGCCCTTCGACGAAGGGCTCCTCAAGCGCTTCGAGCAGCGTCTTCAGCGTCTCGTCGGTAAAGGGCCTGCCGGCGCAGAAGTCCCAGCTTTCCTCGTTGAAGCATCCTTTGCAGTGGAGCGTGCATCCCGAACAGAAGAGCGAGACGCGCACGCCGGGGCCGTTGGCCGTGTCACAGGTGCTCAGTCCGATGTAGTTCATCCGGACCGGTCCTTACATGCTCTTGCGGTTGCGGATCTCCGCCATCTTGCCGTCATTCATGCGGGACATGCCGTTGACGTTCGAATAGCCGAGATAGCCGCAGACACGGGAGATGACGGACAGATTTTTGCTGCCGCAGTGCGGACACGTGAAGAGCACGTTGGTGCTGTGCGTGCCGCAGTCGCCGCAGTAGGCGCTGTCGAAGTTGACGCCCTGATAGAAGCCCTTCTTCATGCCGCGCTGAATCACCGCCTTGACCGCGGCGAGGTTTTCCGGATTGTCGAGGCGCACGTACTGGATGTGGCCGCCTTCGCAGAGATGGAAGTCCGTGAATTCGCGGTCCTGCTTTTCAAAGGGCGTGATGTCCTCGGTGACGTTCACGTGGAAGGAGTTCGTGAAGTATTCCGGGCTGTAGTGTTCGCTCGAGCGGAACACGTTTTCAATCTTCTCGGCTCGGCAGAACTTGTCGTACTGCTTGGCCTGCGTCGCGCAGAGCGATTCGGCGGGCGTGCCGTAGATGGCGTAGAGATAGCCGTCTTCCTTCTTGAACTCGGTGAGCTTGTCCTTGAGATGACGAAGCACCGAGGCGGAGAAGTCGCCGCCCTCCTCGATGAGACGCTTGCCGCTCCAGAGGTACGTCGTTTCGTCAAGCGCCGTGATGCCGAAGGACGCGGTCATGTAGCGCACGAGGTCGCCCACGCGCTCGTCGGGGTTCTTCGTGCCTTCGTAGAAGCCGCCCTGCGTGAAGGCGAGCGGATTGCTCGAGCACTTCTGGTTGCGGATGATGTCGTAGCGCTTCTTGAAGAAGGCGCGGATGAATTCCAGACGTTCGTCGAGAAGACGCCAGAAGGCCGTCTTCCAGGAATCCGGATAACGCAGCTGCGCAAGCTTCAGGATGATGGGCAGATTGAGCGAGACGGCGCCGATGTTGCAGCGGCCCGTCGTCACGGCGCGGCCCTCTTCGTTCTGCCAGAGCGAGAGGAAGGCGCGGCAGCCCATCGGCGACGTGATGGCGCCGTAGCGGCGGAAGATTTCCGACACGCTGCCGTTTTCGCTCGAGAGGCTCAGGTAGTCCGGATACATGCACTGGGCCGAGGTTTTGACGGCCTCGTCAAAGAGAGCGGCGCTCGCCGGATCGGCGTCGACCTGCTTCTGATCGTAAAGGTAGACGAGCTTCGGGAAGACCACGGGTTTGTGATCCTTGCCGTGGCCGTTGCGGCGCACCTGCAGCATGATGCTGCTCACCTTCATGAGCCAGTGCTTTTCCTCTTCGGTGTATTCGGACGGATTCCACTGACCGAAGGTAATCGTCGTGAAGGCGAAGTCGCCGCGGCTGCAGGGCACGGTGTTGAGCTTGAGTTCGAGCGACTGGAAGCCCTGCTCGAGTTCGCGCACGACGTCGCGGGCCGCCACGTTTTCGACCGTCGCGGCGTCGAGACCGAGACCGGCGTACTTTGCGCGGGCCGCGGCGAGACTCTTCATCACGAAGGGCAGGAGCACCTTGTCGAGTTCGGGCAGCGTGAAGCCGCCGAACTGCTGGGCGGTCGCCACGAGCGTGATGTCGCCGATCACCTGCAGGGCGGAGAGCACCGTCTTCGGTTCCGAGTACTGGACGTTCGACATCTCGAAGCCGCCCTTGAGCACGTGACCGATGTCGAAGAGGCAGCAGTTGATGCAGCCGAGAATCATGTCGCGCAGGTCGTGGATGTAGATGTCGCCGCGCTCGATCAGTTCCTTTTCCTTGCCGGAAAGATAGAACTGCTTGTAGAGGCTCTTCGTGAGGTAGCCCTTGATGAGCGAACCCTTCGTGCTCACGAGCGAGCTGTCGTAATTGGCGTTTTCGCGGTCGCCGAGGCGAAGCACGTCGTCGGCGTCCTGGCGGAGCTGCTCGAACGTCTTGGCGTAGGTGGTCTTGTAGTAGCGGTATTCGGCATAGGCCTCGGCCACCTGCTTGTACTGCAGGAAGGCGAGCACCGCGATCACGAGCTCATGGAGTTCGGCCACCGTCACCTGGCTCTGACCGTCCAGACGGCTGCGGACTTCGTCGGCGATGCGCTGAAGGCGGTCGGCCTCGATGAGCTTGTCGCAGCGGAAGGCGGCCTTTTTGACGGCTTCAATGATCTTCTCGGACTTGAAATCCTCGATCGTATTGTCCTTCTTGATGACAGCAAGCTTCGTCATGACGCCTTCCTTCGGTATTGAATCCGCCTCTTTGCGGACGGTGAAAAAACGGGAAAGCCGCTTCGGCGCGGCATAGGGTCTGCAATGTTATCGAGTCGTCCGGGGCCCCGCAACAGCGAACGGGGACGCATGTTTGGTATTGCGAAATGTCCCCTGCTCCCTATCAGGAACTCCCGGGAGAAACCGCTCTGCCGTCCTCAGGCGACGCAGACGGCCCCTAATCCCTTGCGCATCAGGATTCAGAGCCCGCGCCATGGGGTTTTCCGGGGTCCCGGCAGCCATGTTTTGCGCCGGAATCATTACGTACATCTGCGTAAATAACGGCGATTGTATTTTTCTATCCCGACTAAGGAGAAAATTAATCACGACAGCCCAACCCCATACATAGTGTATGTACGAGTGTTCATAACCACTAGATTTTGTGGACCGCACAGCGGCCGGCCAGTCTGCCGAAGACGAGGCAGCTCATCATGGAGAGGCCGCCCAGACGGTCCATGCCGAAGATGCCGCCGGCGGTTTCGCCCGCCGCATAAAGCCCCGGCACCGGCGCGCCGTCTCTGCCGATCACCCGGGCGTACGCGTCCGTGTGAATGCCGCCCAGCGTCATATGGGCATAGAGCTTTTCCTCGCCCCAGTAGTAGGGCGGCGAATCGATCGTCTGCGTGAAGACGCGTTTTCCGGTGACGGCGTCGAAGCCCGAGCGGGCCGCGATGTTGTAGTCGGTCAGCGTTTCGATCAGTACCGCCGGATCGATGCCCATCCCTTCGGCCATCTCGCGCACGGAGCCGCTCTTTCTGACCGTGCCGTCCGTCAGCTTGATGCCGAGACCGGCGCCCTTGCGGGACTTCGCGTCCGTGATCACCCACATGCGCTGACCGGGCATGCCGAGAATCGCTTCGGCGATTTCGCTCCAGGGCGCCGTTTCGTCCACGAACCGGCGTCCGCGCGAATTGATGTAGAGTTCGCCGCCCGCATAGTCGAGAAGCCTTCCGCCCCAGTAGGGCAGAAGCTGAATCACCGACATGTTTCTGAGTGCGGCGCCGGCTTTTTCCGCGAGCAGAATGCCGTCGCCGTCGGCGCCGTCGAAAAAGAGCCGCCTCGGGTTTGCGGTGGTCGTGACGGTCGCCGGGATGCGGGCGTCGTAGTGACGCAGCAGCGGAATATTGGCCGTGAAGCCGCCCGTGGCGATGATCACGGCTTCGCTGCGCACGGTGACGGCGCCGCCGGGGCCTTCGGCGTCCACCAGCCAGCCGTCGCCCTGACGGCGCAGTCCGTTGGCGCGGTGCCGCAGAAGAACTCTGCCGCCCAGACAGCGGACGCGGCGGTTGACCGCCAGCACGTAGGTCCGCCCGGCGTTCGGTCCGGGCGCCGCGACGCATCTCGGCCGCATGCCGCCCATCGACTGAAACACCGACGGCGCAAATCGGACGCCGCAGCCTTCCAGCCAGTCGAGGGCCGCTTCGGAGCGCTCGCCGAGCGTGCGCACGAGCGGCGCGTCGATCCGTCCGCCGACGCGTTCGGAGTCGGCGACAAGACTGTCCACCGAGTCTCGGATGCCCTGCGGCTGCTGGCGCTTCGGACTGACCGCTGCCAGGGAGCCGCTGCTGTAGAGCGAATGCCCGCCGATGATCGGACCCTTTTCAAGAATCAGCACGCGCCGAGCGCCCGCTTCGAGCGCCGCAGCCGCCGCCGTCAGTCCGGCGAGCCCGCTCCCGAGCACCGTCACCTCAAAAGTCTGCGTCTCGGCGGCGTGTCCGTCCGCCCGGGCCGCCCCGGACAGGACCAGCCCCGCGGCCGCCAGCAGTTCGCGGCGTCTCAAAGCGTGCCTCCGTCATCCTTCAGAATGCCGATGCGGGTGAGAAGCCGATAGGCTTCCAGCGCGCCCTTGACCCCGAGTTTGGCAAACGCATTGGCGCGGTGCATCTTGACCGTCGCCTCCCCGATCGATAGCTTTTCTCCGATCGCCCTGTTGGGCGTATCCGAGGCGGCGAGCAGCACCACCTGCTGCTCTCTGGGCGTCAGATGGTAGAAAACCGCACGCTCCTCGCGCTCGCGCAGCATCGATGCATAGAGCGCCATGCTTCGGCTGCAGGCCCGCTCGACGGAGGCAAAAAGCACCGCCGGCATCACCGGCTTTTCCAGAAAGTCCGCCGCTCCGTGGCGCATCGTGTGGACCGCCATGGACACGTCGCCGTGACCGGTGAGAAAGATCACGGGAAGCGTCGAGCCCGTCATCTCGAGCGCCTGCTGAAGCTCGAGCCCCGTCATCCCCGGCATGCGCACGTCGAGAATCAGGCATCCCGGCCGGGAGGAGTCGTCCCGGGCGAGAAAGTCCTGCGCCGTGGCATATTCGGCGACGTCGCGTCCGCTCATCCGAAGCAGCATGGCCTGGGACGTTCTGAAGGGCGCATCGTCGTCGACGATTCTGACGAGCGGCATCATCGTTGTCATGAATTGTTCTCCGTATCGCCGGGATCGGACGCCCGGTCAATGGTAAACCGCACGGTCAGACCGCCCGAAGGATGCCGCACGAAGGCGAGCGATCCGCCGTGACTGTCCGCGATGCCGCGCACAATGGAGAGCCCGAGACCGAAGCCGTCCGGCTTCACGCTCTCGAGCATGGCGTTGAGTCTGGCGAAGGTCGCATTGTCGAGCGGCCTGCCGTTGTCGGACACGGACAGCATCCAGTGCGCGCCGTCCGTTTCCACCGACACGTCGATTCTTCCGCTCTCCGCGCCGGCCGCCGCCCTGGCGGCATTCCTGAGAAGATTGAGCACCAGAAGCTCGAGTTCGAGCGCGTCGCCGCTCACGGGCGCCCGATCGGGCAGCGTAGCGGTCACCGGCACCTGTTCGGGCTGATTCATTTCGAAAAGCCGGCACGCCCGGCGGACCGCAGCCGCGAGATCGACCGTTCGGTGGGTGAGCTGCTGCGACCGGGCGTATGTCCGGACGCGGTCGACGATGCCCGAAATCCGCTGCGCTTCCTCGGCAATGCCGTCCAGCGCGGCGCGCGCAGCCTTTTCCGTCCGGACGTGTTCGGGCAGGATGAATTCCAGAACGGCGGCGAAGTTGCTGATGGCCGCCACCGGCGACTTGATTTCATGAGCGATCATGGCCGACATCTGGCTGACGATGCTCCGCCTTTCCAGACTGCCGAGCCGAAGCCGGCCGGCCCGGGCCTCGCGCTCGCTCTCGCGCTGCATCTCGAGCGCGCGGCTCAGTTCCTCGGTGCGCCGGCGGACAAGCGCATGAAGCCGGATTTCATTGGCCGCCAGCAGAAGAAGCAAAAAGAGCGCGGCCAGAATCTCGCTGCGCCATGTTTCCCAGAGGCGCGACGGCAGATTGTCGTTCAGATAGGCATACGGACCGAGCCTGAGTGAATGCAGCAGCTTTTCCACCCCGGCATGAGAGACATGCGACAGCCACTCGTAGGCCGTGCTGCCCGATACGGACAGGATGCCCACGGTCACCGCGCGGACGGCCTTTTCGCTTGTCCAGTCGAAGGCCGCCAGACTCACGTCGGGGTAGAGCTCGGTCGAACGGCGGCAGGCGAGCGCACCGTCCGTCTTTTCAGCCAGAATTCTCACGTCGGTCGTGACGGCAAGACCTTCCCTCGAGAGGCTTTCGAGAAAACAGACCGGCATGACGGCCGCATCGACGCTGCCTTCGAGGAGCGCCGAGAGCACGTTCGGAAATGGCGAATTGAGAAACCGCACTTCACGGAAAAAATGCGCCGGATCAAAGCCGGCCCGCTGCACCTCGCCGAGTGCTGCGAGCCATCCGGGCACGGACATCGGCAGCCCGGCCGCGACGCGCCGGTCCTTCAGATCGGCGAGCGTCTTCAGCTCCCCGCGGTCCGCTCTGACGGCGATCACGCTCCCGCTCGAATGCGCGGCATCGAGGGCGAGGACGGATTTTCTGGTGGCGATGCGAAAAGGTCTGACGCCCGACTCAGGCGGCAGTCCCGCCTCAAAGCCCGCAGGCTCGAAAATGAAGTCCGGACGAAGCTGCCTCAATGCGCTTTCCGCATCCGAAGAAACGAAGACCTTTTCCTCGAAACGCCAGCCCGGCAGCCGCGCTTCCAGTTCCCGCAGCGTGGCGCTCAGCATGTCCGAGCTGAACGCCTCGGAGAGCGTGTCGGGAACGGCGACCGTCAGCGTGCGGGGCGCAGCCGCTGGCGCCGGCGCCGAAACAGCCCGATCCGTATTTTCCGCCCAGGCCGAAACCGCCGTCAGCAGCGCTGCGGCGGCAAACAGGAATGAAGAAACGGCACGGCACCGGAACATGGCGAACGGGGATATAGAGAATTCTGCTTATATCCGAGTCTAATGAGCAGTGAATCGGAGCGATACCGTCCGTGGGAGGTATCCGCCGATCCGCCCCTCTGCGCCGCTCGAAACCGGGATGCCGCGTCCGAATTTTGAAAGCTTCGTATTCGAGATATTTTTAACCTTTCTTTTGCCGGCGCGAAGCGCCGCCCGGCTCGGCCGGCACCGCAGCATTCTGTCGTTTTTTTCGTCGCCGAGCCGCCCAAGCACACTGCGTTCGCGAATGCCATAAGGAGAGTTCCGAATGACGTCAGGCGTTCCATCGCCTAGAATTTGTCGACAAAAATCGACAACTGCAGGAGGCTTGCGTCTGCTCAAAGCGGATCGGGTCTCCGACGATTTTTCACCCTTTGTCCGGCGGGCGGCGTCATTACAATACCCGCCGATCCGCCGTGCGGCCCTTCTTCCGGACGGCGGATACCGACAACCTCAAAGGATAAAAACAAATGGAAATGGACTTGATGTTCTGGCTTCAGCTCGCCGTCGTGATGGTGTGCGTAGCCATCGGCGGACGCCTCGGCGGCGTCGGTCTCGGTGCCGCGGGCGGTCTCGGCGTGGCGATCATGGTGCTTCTGATGGGCATTCAGCCCGGTTCGCCCCCCGTCTCCGTTCTCCTCATCATTACGGCGGTCATCGCCTGTACGTCCGTGCTTCAGGGCTCGGGCGGCCTCGATCTTCTGGTGCGTCTTGCTGAAAAGCTGCTTCGCAAGTGGCCGCGCGCCATCACGATCGTCGGCCCGATCGTCTGCTCCTTCTTCGTCATTCTCGTCGGCACGGCCTATGTGGCCTTCGCCGTCTATCCGGTCGTGGCCGAAGTGGCGGCTTCCGCCAAGGTCCGTCCGGAACGCGCCGTATCGGCGTCCGTCATCTGCGCGGGCATCGGCGTGATGGCCTCGCCGATGTCGGCCGCCATGGCCGCCATGGTCGGCATCATGTCGACGCAGGGCATCGCCTTCTGGCAGATTCTCGCCGTGACGCTTCCGACCTTCTTCTGTGCTACGCTCTGTGCGGCGATTTCGGTCTTCTGGCGCGGCAACGAGCTCGAGGACGATCCCGAATTCAAGCGCCGTCTCGCTTCGGGCGACTATCAGTGGCTCGCCGCCACGGATACGACGCATAAGTTCGAAGTGAAGCCCTTCGCCAAGCGCGCCGTCTGCATCTTCCTCATCGGCATTCTCGTCTCGATTCTCGTCGGTTCCGTCCCGGGCCTTCGCCCGTCCTGGACCGTCGGCGAAAAGGTTTCGCTCCTGCCGATTCCGTCCCTCATCCAGATGGTGATGCTCGCCACGGCCTTCTTCATCATTATTCTCTGCCGCGTGCCGTCCGACAAGTTCGCGTCCGGCTCGGTCTTCCGCTCCGGCCTGATCGGCGTCGTGGGTGTCTTCGGTATCGCCTGGTGTACCGGCACGTTCTTCGACATGCACACGAAGCTCCTCTCCGACCTCTTCTCGGGTCTGGCTCAGGATGCGCCCTTCCTCTTCTGCGTGGCCGCATTCTTTGCTTCGAGCGTAATCTTCTCGCCGACCGTCTCGACCACCATCATGATGCCGCTCGGCCTCAAGTTCGGTCTTCCGCCCGAATTCCTGATCGGCACCTGGGCCTGCTGCTACGGCGACTTCCTGATCCCGGGCGGCGCCCAGATCGGCTGCACGGCCTTTGACCGTACGGGCACGACGAAGCTCGGCTCCTACGTGATCAACCACTCCTATCTGCGTCCGGGCGTCGTCTTCGTCGTCTCCGGCACGCTGATCGGCTGGTGCATCTCGAAGATCGTCTTCTGAGACTGATCCCTTCCCTCTTCGGCCCGTCTCCTTTGGAGGCGGGCCGATTTTCTGAACCGTCTTTATTTCTGAATTCTCATGACCGAGACTCTTCTGAAAAGCGAGGTGCTTGCCCGCTTCATCGTCGAAACCCCCGTCGGCGCCGTTCCCGACGCCATGATGAAAAAGGCCGTGCGCCACATTCTCGATTCCGTCGGCGCAGGCGTCGCCGGCGCGATCTCGAAGGAAGCCCGCCTCCTGACCGAGACGCTTCGCGCCGAAGGCGAAGGCTGCGGCACCGCGCCGCTCTGGGGTCAGGGCGCCGCCATGACGCCGCTCAACGCGGCGCTCGTCAACGGCACCGCGAGCCACGCCTTCGAACTCGACGACACCGGCGGGTGCGATCATTCCGGCGCCGTCGTCGTGCCGGCGGCGATCGCCGCACTCGAACTCGCCGGCCGTCCCGTGACGGGCCGCGAATTCATCGCCGCCGTCGTGATCGGCTACGACGTCGCCCGCCGTCCGCTCGAAGCCTGCGGCGCCTACGAGCCGCACAACGGCGCGGGCTTTCATTCGACCGGCACCTGCGGTCCCTTCGGCGCCGCCGCGGCCGCCGCCCGCATTCTCGGGCTCGACATCCGTCAGACGCAGAACGCGCTCGGCCTCGCCTCCTCCTTCTCCGCGGGGCTCTGGGCCTGCGTGCACGACGGCGCGCAGAACAAGCGCCTTCATGCCGGCCACGCCGCTCAGGGCGGCCTCATGAGCGCGCTTCTCGCCCGCCGCGGCTTCACCGG